>DAHUZQ010000175.1 GCA_027306495.1 Actinomycetota bacterium
TCCCGGCGGCCGCCGCGGCCCACAACTGCCAGGATGCCAGGACGCCGACGAACCCGTGCGTCCCGAACTGCTCCGTCATCCCCTTGGTGAACGCGGAGGCGAGGCCGTAGGCCAGTCCGCAGGCGGCGCCCAGCAGTCCCGCCTGCCTCCCCAGGTTCTTGGTGGCCTTCGCGGCGAGGAACAGGATCACCACCGCGCTGGCGTTGATCGCGCTTCCCAGTATCCAGACGAACGCGGGCTTGCTGGTGGGCGCGCCCCCGGTCCGTGGGTCCAGGACGGCTAGCACCCCGGCGACACCCGCTGCCATGGCCACGATGGCCAGCACCTCGCGCCTGCCGAAACCGCTGGTCAGGAACATGGCGGCGCCGATCAGGGTCAGCGGCAGTTCCATGGTGACGATGATCTGCACGGTCGCAAGCTGGCCCGTGCCGAGGGCGATGGCACTGAACAGGAACGAGAACACCATCATCGCGACCGCGGTCAGCCACGCCCGGCGCCGAAGCAGGTCGAGGAACAGCCGCAACCGGAAGTGAACCTCGAGGGGCTCTTCCCGCGTGGCCTTGCGGTTGAGCACATTCGAGGTCGCATTCGTAACCGCGGCCAGGATCGCGAACAGATAGCTGATCACGCCGGGGTCCGGTTATCGGCCCTGGTGGCCGCCGGCTGGCGGCACCACGTCATAGACCAGAGCTACCACAGGGCCAGCGCCGCAAACCGCCCACCCCGGGCGGTCCCGGCCCGCGAACGGGCGTCCAGCGGTCAGGCGGTGACGCCAGCCCGTCGCCCGTTCCGGGGGAGTTTTTCCGGGCTGGCGAACGCCAGCGCGGGTAGCAAAGCCCGCTTCGGCCCGCTTCGGCCCTCACAGACCCGCGAACGCGTCCTCCAGGATCGACAGGCCCTCTTCGAGCAGGTCCTCGCCAATGACCAGCGGGGGCAGGAAGCGCAGCACGTTCCCATAGGTGCCGCAGGTCAGGACCATGAGCCCGGCGATGTGACAGGCGTGGGCGACCTGCTGCGTGGCGGCCGGGTCTGGTTCCAGCGTGTCCGGGTCGGCCAGTTCCACCGCGATCATCGCTCCCCGGCCCCGCACGTCCACGATGAGCGGATAGGTTTCCGCCAGCTTGCGCAAGCGCGGCAGCATGATGTCGCCGATGCGCCGGGCCCGCTGGGGAAGGTCCTCCGCCTCCATGGTCTCGATTGCGCCGAGTGCCCCGGCGCAGGCGACCGGATTGCCGCCGTACGTGCCGCCCAGGCCGCCGGAATGCACGGCGTCCATGATCTCGGCCCGGCCGGTGACGGCCGCGAGTGGCATGCCGCCGGCGATGCCCTTGGCCGTTGTGACCAGGTCGGGGACCACTCCCTCGTGATCGCAGGCGAACCAGTCACCGGTCCGGCAGAAGCCCGACTGGATCTCATCGGCGATGAACAGGATGCCGTGCTGGCGGCAGTAGTCAGCCAGCTTGGGAAGGAACCCCTCGGGCGGCACGACGAAGCCGCCCTCACCCTGGATGGGTTCGATGATGACGGCGGCCACGTTCTCCTCACCCACCTGCGTGTGGATCCCCCTGGCGACCGTCTCGAACGCCTCGCCAGCGCAGGCTGCGGGCCCGCCCGGCCAGCGCAGCGGGTAAGCCATGGGCATCCGGTAGACCTCGCCGGCGAACGGGCCGAACTTGTCTTTGTAGGGCATGTTCTTCGCGGTCAGCGCCATGGTGAGGTTGGTGCGGCCGTGGTAGGCATGCTCGAACGCGACGACGGCCTGGCGGCCGGTCGCATGCCTGGCGATCTTCACGGCGTTCTCGACCGCCTCGGCGCCGGAGTTGAACAGCGCCGAGCGCTTCTCGTGCGTGCCGGGGGTGAGCCGGTTCAGCGCCTCGCATACGGCGACGTAGCCCTCGTAGGGGGTCACCATGAAGCAGGTGTGCGTGAACTGGGCGACCTGCTCTTGCACCCGCGCCGCCACGCGCGGTGCGGCGTTGCCGACCGAGGTGACCGCGATCCCCGACCCGAAGTCGATGAGTGAGTTGCCATCCGCATCGACCAGCACGCCGCCCCCGGCGGCGGTGATGAAAACAGGCAGGGTGTTGCTCACGCCACGCGCCACGGCGGCGGTGCGGCGGGCGAGCAACTCCTGTGAGCGCGGGCCGGGGATGGGCGTCACCAGGCGGCGCCGCTGAGCGAGCCCGGGGCCGCCGGCCGGTGCGGACTGCGTCGTCATATCGCTGACGATAAGGCATAACGTCCCGGTACCGGCTGCCGGGATGCGCTGTGGGATGGCAGGCTGATGCCGTGGTCATCGCGGCGCACGGCGTGATCCCGCCGCGCCGCACGGGCCGGGCGGGAGGAGGACGCTGTGGCTGAGCCTGCGGGGGGAGGGCGCTCCGGCTGGACGGGTATCGCGCCCTTCGGCGGCGTGGGCTTGGGCCGCGTCGGCCGGGCGGGAGGAGGACGCTGTGGCTGAGCCTGCGGGGCTGTTCGGGCACGTCTTCGCCCGCGGTCCCGTCGATACCGGGGACGACGCGTGGCTGAGCGCCATGCTGGCGGTCGAGGCCGCGCTGGCGCGTGCGCTGGAGCGGGCAGGTTCGGCCGAACCGGGAGCGGGAGCCGCCGTGACGGCGGCGGCGCGCCCGGAGAACGTGGATCGCGAGGCGCTGGGCCGGGAGGCCGCGCTGACCGGCAACCCGGTGCCAGCGCTGGTGCGGGTCCTGCGCCGGCTCGTCTCGCCGGCCGCGGCGGCCACTGTCCATCATGGCGCGACCAGCCAGGACATCATCGACACGGCGGCGATGCTGCTCGCGCGAGATGCGCTGGCCGCGACCGGACAGGACCTGCGGGCTGCCGCCGAAGCAGCGGCCGGGCTCGCCGCCCGGCACCGGGACACACTCATGATCGGCCGGACACTTCTCCAGCAGGCGGTGCCGATAACCTTCGGGCTGGTCGCAGCCGGGTGGCTGACGGCGCTGGACGAGTCGGCCGGGGCGGTGGACCGGGTCCGGCCCAGGCTCGCGGTCCAGTTCGGCGGAGCAGCCGGCACACTCGCACCGCTCGGCGAGGACGGGCCGGGCGTGGCTGTCCTGCTTGCCGAGGAACTCGGCCTGAGTGTCCCGATCCTGCCCTGGCACACGGACCGTTCCCGGATCGCACAGGTCGCCGCCGCCTGCGGCCTGCTCAGCGGGACGCTGGGCAAGATCGCACGCGACGTCACCCTGCTCGCCCAGTCCGAAGTCGGCGAGGTGCGGGAAGGAAACCCCGACGGGGGGCTTGGCAAGGGCGGGGGAGACCTGGACGGATTTCCCGCCGGATTGGCGGCATCCGCCGCCGCTGCCCCCGTGCCGGCCAGCCACCCGGCGCCGGCCGTCCGTGGGGGCAGGGCGCCGGGCGGGGAAGCCCCGTTCCCTGCAGGCCACCGCACCGACGAGAACGGCGAGGGCACGCGCCGGGGCGGCTCGTCGGCCATGCCGCACAAACACAACCCCGTCGCCGCGATCGCCGTCATCGGCTGCACCCGCCAGATCCCCGGACTGGTCGGGACCCTGCTGGCGAGCGCTGAACAGGAACACCAGCGCGCGGCCGGGGCCTGGCACGCCGAGTGGCTGCCGTTCTCGCAGATGCTCGCCCGGGCGGGGTCGGCGGCCCGCTGGGGAGCGGAACTGCTGGCCGGGCTCATCGTGGACCCTGCCCGGATGCGAATGAATCTCGACGCCACCCGCGGCCTGCCGCTCGCCGAACAGGTGGCGGGGCTGCTGACCCCGGCTCTGGGCCGCACGGCCGCACACGACCTCCTGGCCCGGGCCAGTGCGCGGGCCATTGCAGATGACCAGTCGCTGGGCGATGCTCTACTGGCCGATCCCGATCTGCGGGCTCAGTTGGACGCGGGCGCGATCACAGCGGACGCCATCGCCGGCGCGCTCGACCCGGCCGGTTACCTCGGTGCTGCCGGGCTGTTCGTTGACGCGGCGCTAGCTGCTCACCAGAACGCTCGGCGGTAGCGGCCGGCCCGTTCCGGGCCTGGGCTGCCCGTTCCGGGCCTGGGCCGGCTCGAGTTTCATGATCGTGGTTGATCAGGGGGCATTTTTCCTACCCAATCAACCACGATCATGAAACTTGCCGCTGATGGCGGATCCACGTGTCCGAAATGTCAGTCCTGGCTGGCAGGGTGGCCGCATGCCAGAGCCATTAGCACCGATGCTGCGCGACACCGCCACCATTCAGGATGGAGTCCTGACCCGGGCGCAGTTGCTGGCGTCGGGGGTGAACCGGGATCTCATCTCATCGCGTCTCGACAGTGGCAGGTGGCAACGGCTGTATCCCGGCGTGTACGCGATCTTCTGTGGGCCGCCGGCACGCGCCGCGCAGATGTGGGCCGCCGTCTTGAAAGCCGGGAACGGTGCGATGCTCAGCCATCGCACCGCTGCGGAAGCTGATGGCATGATCCCGCGGCCGTCGGACGCCATCCACCTGACCGTGCCGGCGTGCCGGCACGTGGCTGACATTCCGGGCGTCGTCCTGCACCGGTCGCGGCGCGCCGAGGAGATGATCCATCCGGTTCGCTGTCCACCCCGCACCCGCTTGGAAGAAACGGTGCTGGATCTGGCCGGATCTGCCGCCAATTTCGATGATGCCTTTGATTGGCTCTGCTTGGCCTGCGGAGGGCGGTTCACGACCCCGGCGGCGTTACGGAAGACAATGGCGGGCAGGGGCAAGCTGCGCTGGCGCGGTGAGATCCGGGTGGCCCTCGGCGACATATCCGAGGGAGTCCTCTCCGGCTTGGAGCGGCATTACCTGACCGATGTGGAACGCCCGCACCATCTGCCGGCCGGCGTGCGGCAGGTGCGGGCCCGGCGCGGCGAGCAGACCCAGTACCGCGATGTGCTGTACGAGGAGTTCGGCGTGGTCGTTGAGACCGATGGCCGGGCGGCTCACCCGGACACCGCCTGGCGTCTGGACAGGGCACGTGACAACGCCGCTGCCGCCGCCGGGCTCACCACCCTGCGGTACACCTGGGCGAGTGTGCGGTTCCGGCCGTGCGAGGTAGCGGCGGAGGTTGCCGTCGTGCTCCGTAACCGTGGCTGGCTCGGCCAGCCACGGCGCTGTGGCTCCCATTGCCCGGTCCTCATCCATGATCGTGGTTGATAAGGCGGCATTTTTCCTACCCAATCAACCACGATCATGGAAAGGTGGCCGGAACCAGCTGGGCTGTGATCTGGGTGGGCTGTGATCTGGGTGGGCTGCGGCTAGCGTTGCCCAGACGAGGTCCGCGGGTGCGTCCCGAAAGGGGCGATCCGGACAGCACCACCCGGGAGGGGGAGCGACATGGACGACGCCGACCGCACGGAACGGGGCATGCGAGTACGCCGGGAAGTGCTCGGCGACGCCCACGTGGACCGGGCCGTCGCCGGCACGACCGAGTTCACGGCGGACTTCCAGGACTTCATCACCCGCTACGCC
>DAHUZQ010000178.1 GCA_027306495.1 Actinomycetota bacterium
TCTGATGAGCAGCATCCGCCGGTACATCTCGACCAGTTCCCCGGCCGGCGGGAGGGCACCGGCTGTGGCTCCCCGGCCGAGATGGGCTGCATCGCCCGCCCAGGCTGCTTGTCCGGCCGGGACCGCCGGCACTCTGGGGCTGCGTGGCCGGCCGGGGCGACTGCCCGCGCGGCTGTGCTCGATCGTTGCATCCTGGTAATGTACCGACCGTTCGGTTGGCAGTCTGGTGCCCCGGTATCGGCCGCCGGGAGACGGGAGCGGCGCTGGTGAGAGCGGCGGTTTGGCACGCGGCGGGCGATCTGAGGGTCGAGGACGTTCCGGAACCAGGCGACCCCGGCCCGGGGCAGGCGGTCGTGGCGGTGAGCTTCTGCGGCATCTGCGGTACGGACGTGCACGAGTTCACCGAAGGACCTGTTCTCATCCGGTCGTCCGCCCACCCCCTCACCGGGACTGATCCTCCGGTGGTGATCGGGCACGAGTTCAGCGGCACCGTGGTGGCTGTGGGCCACGGTGGCCCCGCCGCGCTGGCAGGCCGCAGGGTCACCGTGGACCCGTGCTGGCGGTGCGGTACCTGCTACTGGTGCCTGCGGGGCGATTACCACATCTGCAGACAGGGTGGATCGGTCGGCCTGGCCTCCGATGGTGCGCTCGCACCGCTGGTCACCGTTCCGGCTGAGGGCCTCGTTCCGCTGCCTGATGCCGTGGATGACCTGGTGGGCGCCCTGGCCGAACCGCTTGCCGTGGCGCTGCATGCCGTACGCCGGGGAGGCGTCAGCATCGGGGACCGAGTACTCGTCTTCGGCGCCGGGCCGATCGGGGCCGCGGTCACGCTGGCGGCCCGGGCAGCGGGCGCGGCGGAGGTTTTCGTCACCGACCCGGTCGCGACGCGACGCGACCGGGCCATAGCGGTCGGGGCAGCCGAGGCCTTCGATCCGGCCACGGCCGACGTGCGCCGCGAGGTTTTCCTGCGCTGTGGCCGAGTCGGGCCTGACGTCGTCTTCGAATGCACCGGCGTGCCGGAGCTGGTCACGGAGGCGGTGGAGGCAGCGCGCCGGGGCGGCACGGTGGTCCTGCTTGGCGTCGGACACGGGACCGCCGCCTTGCGGCCGGTTTCGGTGACCGCGTTCGAGCGCACCATCGTTGGCTCACTCGGGTACAACCGCGACCTGCCTAGGGCCATTGACCTGGTGGCGAGTGGGATTATCGACCCGAAGCCCCTGATCACCTCGGTGGTCCCGCTGGCGGACGTAGTGAGCGCAGCCTTCGCGCCGCTGGCACGGGGAGCCGGCGATCAGCTCAAGGTCCTCGTCGACGTCAGGGATCCAGCCAGCCACTGACCGCAGGCGCGGCGCGGCGCAGTGACCTGGGCTGGGACGGCGACCGGGCGCGGCCCAACAGCCGGGCGAGGCGCCTTGATCAGGCTCCGGGCCGACCAGGCTCCGGGCGCATTGACCAGGCCGCATGCCAGCGGGCATACTCTGTACCAACCGTTCGGTCGGGAAGGCTCTCACGTGACATCATCGGCGCAGCTGAAGGAGACGTCGGCCCGGCAGGTCGAGCCCTGGCAGGATCTCTCCGATGACTATCGGGCGGCAGCCACCCGGATGATCGAGTTTCACATGATGAGCGAGATCGTCGGGCCGGTGCACGAGTTCCGCTGGGTGCCACGGGCACCCTCCCTGCAGGCAAAGCTGGTCTTCGCGGCGAAATCTCAGGACGAAGTCGGTCACGGGCTGATGCTCATGCGCGTGTGCCAGGATCTCACCGGCAAGTCGCGCGCGGAGTACATGGAGCAAATACTCGACGGGCCGCCGCGCTTCATGAACATCTTCCACTATCCGTGGGACGAATGGGTGGACCCGGCGATCGTGGCCTGGCTCATCGACGGCGCCGAGATCGAACGGCAGGCCACGCTGCTGCGGAGTAGTTATGGCCCCTACGCCCGGGCCATGCGGAAGATCCTCAAGGAGGAGGGATTCCACCATCACTGCGGCCGGTATCTCATCGGGCAGATGATGGCCGGCACCAGGGAGCAGCGCGCCGCTGTGCAACGAGGCGTGGACCGGTGGTGGCTGCGCACCCTCGCCATGTTCGGGCCGCGGGACGAAAACTCTAAGCACGGCCCAAAGCTGATGGCGTACGGCCTCAAGTTCGCGCAGAACGAAGCACTCCGCCAGTCGTGGCTGACCAAATTCGTGCCGCAGATCCGCGCCGTGGGCCTCGAGGTGCCTGACGACAACCTCGCCTACGACGGGGAAACGGGCCGGTGGACATACACCGAGCCTGACTGGCAGGAATTCTCCTCCCTGCTGCGGGGTGGCAGTCCGGTCGGGGCGGAACTGCAGCGTGAACTGCGCCAGGCCCGCGGGATCAGCGCGTGGCTTTTTTCGGAGGACTAGATGACCTACCTGCGCACTTTTGAAGTCTTCCGGCAGAAGGCGCCCGGCGACGCGCACGTGCACGTCGGGGAGGTGGAAGCACCGGACGCCGCGACCGCCATGGTGCTGGCGAAGGAGCACTTCGCGCGGCGGGAGGTGTGCTGCAGCCTGTGGGTGGCCGACAGGTCCGATGTGCTGGCCAGCCAGTGGGATCCGGAAGTGTTCGACGCGGGCCGGGCGAAGGCATACCGCCGGTCCGGGGGTCTGCGCACGTCGTCGGGTGCCCCGTCGTGAGCGGAGGGACCGGCTTGTTCGCACCCGGCCCGCTTGCTGCCGGCAGCGCCGTCAACGATGCCCTGACCGGGCTGGCCGACGATGAATTGCTGATCGGCCATGTGCTGACATCGGTCGCCGGATGGGGGCCGGAACTGGAGATCAACATCGCGCTCTCGTCCATGGGACAGGACGAGATCGGCCACGCCCGGCGGCTCTACGCCCTCGTCGCTGGCGCCGACATCGAGCGGATGGTCTATGAACGGCCGGCTATCGAATTCCGCGCCAGCCCGCTGGCACGCACGTGCCCAGTGGAGTGGGAGCTTCTCCTGGCCCGCCAGTTCCTCTACGAGAGCGCCGCCGACGCGCGGGCCGCGGTCCTCGCCCACTCCGACGTGGGCGAACTAGCCACGCTGGTGACGGAGATGCAGCACGAGGAGCGCTACCACCTCGACTTCTGGCTCACCTGGCTGCGCACGACCGCTGGCCGCTCGGCCGACACCCGCGACCGGGTGCAGCGGGCGCTGGACCAGATGTGGCCGCTGGCCGCCGCGTCGTTCCTGCCCGGCCGTGCCGCTGCCGTCGAAGAGGGCCTCGGACTGCCGGACGGCGCCCTGGCGCGGGCGCGGGACATGTGGCTTTCCCAGACGCACGCAGCCTGTGAAGAGCTCGGGCTCCGACTCCGGGACGGGAACCCCGATCCGCAACTCGACCGTCTCGAGGAGATGCTGGGCGAGATGCGCTCTGTGTACCAGACCGCGCCGGGACGCTGGTGAGCGGCTGTGCCAGGGGATGACGTTCGCGCCGGGATCAGGCGGGCGCTGGCCGCCGTCGAGGATCCGGAACTCCCGGTGAGCATCGTGGACCTTGGCATGGTGCGGGGGATCACACTATCGGCGGGCGCGGCGGTCGTGGAACTGGTCCCGACCTTCCTCGCCTGCCCTGCCCAGTGGCTGGTCGAGTCGGACGTGAAGCAGGCCGTCACGCGAGTCCCGGCCGTCTCGCAATGTGATGTCGTCTGGCTTGACGGCGGCTGGTCGGGGGCGGACGTGACCGAGACCGGGCGCCGCGCTCTGGCCGGGGTGGGCCTGGCGGTGCCAGCGGCGGACGGAACGGTCCTCTGCCCGTTCTGCGGCTCGCACGAAGTGGGGGAGACCAGCCCGTTCGGATCCGCCGTCTGCCGGACCGCGGCCTACTGCCAGGGCTGCCGGACGCCATTCGAGGTGCTGAAAGTCAAGCGCACACTGCTGCGCCCGGCGCAGGTGCCCTGATGCCGTTGATGAAGAGCTCGTAGTACTGGGCAGCGAGACGCTCGACGGTGAGTTTCTTGCTCGGCTCGTACCACAGGTAGGTGTAGTTGTGCATGCCGAGCCAGGCGAGCGCCGCGATCCGCACGTCTGAGATCGCGAACTCGCCGGCCTCCACCCCGTCGGACATGATGCGCTCGATCTGGCGCTCGTACTGTCGCCGGCTCGCCGTGAACTGCTCGGCGCGCTCACCGGTAAGGGCCTTGTGCTCGTGCAGGAACACCCAGACGTGGTCGGGGTAGGAGGCAATGACCGAGATCTGCTCAAGGCCGAGCTGGCGCAGCCTCCCGGCCGCCGGTTCATCGAGTTCCGCGATGCGGGTTGCCAGGCCCAGTACCTGGTTCATGACCCGCTCGTGAATGAGATAGAGAAGGTTCTCCTTGGATTCCACGTAGTAGTAGAGAGAGCCCTTTCCCAGCCCGACAGCCTGGCAAAGGTCGGCGGTGCCGGTCGCGTGGTAGCCGCGCTCGGCGAACAGTTTCGCCGCGGTGTCCACGATCGACGTGCGCCGGTCGTGCCAGCGCTGGCCCCGCTGCTCAGGCACTCTGCTTCCTCTCTGGAACCCCGGTCCGCAGAAGGTATCATCGCCCACCCGGGCGAAATCAGCCCAGTCCGCGTGCTATCACCAATTGCTGGATCTCGCTGGTACCCTCACCGATCTCGAGGATCTTCGCGTCGCAGTAGAAGCGTGCCACGTCTGACTCGAGCATGTAGCCGTACCCGCCGTGGATCTGGACCGCCTCCCGCGCCGCGTCCACCGCCGTCCTGCTCGCCTTGAGTTTTGCCATCGCCGCTGCATGCTCGAACGGCTGCCCGGCGTCACGCAGCGCCGCGGCGCGGTAGGTCAGCAGCCGCGCGGCCTCCAGTTCTGTCGCCATGTCCGCGAGCTTGAAGGCGATTGCCTGATTCTCGATGAGCGGCCTGCCGAACTGCCGCCGCTGGCGGGCATAGGCCGTGGACATCTCCAGCATGGCCGCGGCCAGGCTCACCGACAGCGCGGCCACCGTGATACGGCCCACCGCTAGCACGGACAGGAACTGCGAAAGGCCGCGTCCGGGACTGCCCAGCAGATTGCCGTCGGGGACCCATACGTCGTCGAAGGCGAGTTCCCTGGTATCGAGCCCTTTCCAGCCGATGCCGTTCAGCTTCGGTCCCAGTGTGAATCCAGCGGTGCCCTTTTCGACGACGAAGTTCGCATACTGCGCCCGGCCGGTTTCCTCGTCATCATCGAGCCGGGCGAGCAGGGTGACGCCGAAACTCATGGAGGTCCCGGCGTTTGAAATGAACATCTTGCGGCCATTGATGATCCATCCGCCGTCGGCGCGCGCCGCGCGAGTGCGGATGGCACTGGCGTCACTCCCCGCCTCAGGCTCGGTAAGCCCGAACGCCCCCAGCACCCGCCCTTCGGCAAGCGGCCGGAGCCATCGGTCACGCTGATCATCGGTGCCGAACCGCAGCAACGGCAGGCTCCCGATGGTCGAATGAGCCTGCCAGGCTGCGGCCACGGACTGGTCCGCCCGCCCGATCTGCTCCATCGCGGCGACGAATCCCACGGTGGTAGCGCCGCTTCCGCCCCATTCCTCAGGGACCAGGAGGCCAAGCAGGCCGGCTTCACCCATCCGCCGCAGGATCTCCACCGGGCAGCGCCCGGCGGCCCAGGCCGCGGGAGCCGCAGGGGCGATCTCCCGGCGCGCGATGGTCGCGGCCAGGTCGGCGAGGGCAGCCTCGTCCTGCGACAACTCCAGATCCATGGCTCTCAGTCTTGTACCGACCGGTCAAATACGTCAACCCGGCTGCCGTCCAGGCCAGTGCGGCGGTCGCCGCTCGGTGCGCGCGGCCAGTGCCTCAGCGAGTTCGGGCCCGGCAAAGGCGGCAAGCATCTCCTGGGCCTCCTCGGCCAGGGCATCGTCGAGGAAAGAGCCCACGCCCTCCAGTCGCAGGATCTGCCGCTTGGTTGCGGCCAGCGCGGTCGCTGGGCGCCGGTTGTAGGCGGCGGCGCGGGCAGCCGCCGCCTCGTCCAGCCGGGCCGCGGGAACCAGTTCATCGGCAAGCCCCATGCCGAGGGCATCAGCCGCCGTCACCACGGCGCCGTGGGCGAGCAGCCGCCAGGCAGCGCGGGTGCCGATCCGGCGCGAGACGAGCCACGTAGCCCCGCTGTCGCCGCCCGGCAGCCCGAGGCCAGTGAAGATGAGGCCCAGTCGTGCGTCCTCCGCCAGCACCACGTCATCACACGCCAGGGCGATACAAGCGCCGCCACCGAAGGCGGCCCCCTGGACCGCCGCCACGGTCGGTTTCTCCAGCAGTGCGATCCGCCACACCAGGGCTGGGGCGAGCGCCAGCGCAGTCTGACGCTCATCTGGGGGAAGGCGCCGGATCTCCTCGACGAGGGCCAGGTCTGCCCCGGCGCAGAAGGCCCGGCCGGCGCCACGGATCATCACGCTCGCAACACGGGGGTCCTCCTCGCAGCGCGCCACGGCCTGGTCCAGGTCATGCAGATCCTGACGGGAAAAGGCGTTCAGGCGGCCGGGGGCGTCCAGGGTGATGACCGCGACCGGGGAGCCCAGTCCGCTGACGTCCACCGGCATGGCATCCTCCAGTTTGCTTTTCGACCGACCAGTCGTACGATAACGCGGAACCAGTGAAGGGAGCGGCCGATGCCCGAACGCCTGCTTGACAAGTGGTTCGACGACCTCAAGACCGGCGACGAAGAGCTCTCACGCGGACGCACCGTCACCGAAACCGACGTCGTCAACTGGTGCATGTTCACCGGTGACTGGTTCCCGATCCACTCGGATGTCGTCTACTCCGAGGAATCCATGTTCGGTGAACGACTGGCGCCGGGGCTGATGGTGCTGGCGATCGCGGGCGGCCTGGTGGTGCCGGCGGAGAGCCAGGCGATCCTCGCCCAGTACGGCATCGACCGGGTGCGGTACCCGGCGCCCACCTTCATCGGCGACACGATCCGGGTGCGCAACAAGATCGCGAAGCTGGAGCGGCGGGACGACGCGACGGGAATCGTCGACCTCGAGTGGGACGTGATGAACCAGAACGGCCGCACGACCTGCAGTGTCCTGATCCGTGTGCTGCAAGCCTGCCGGCCGGAGGAGTGACCATGACCAGCTATGCCAGTTACACGACGCTCAAGTGCAACCTGGACGGCGACGGCGTCCTGGTCGTGCTCCTGAACCGGCCGGGCAAGATGAACAGCCTCGACGAGACCATGGTCGCCGAACTGCGGGACGCGATGACGGCGGCGGACGCGGACCAGGCCGTCCGCTGCGTGCTGATCACCGGTGAAGGCCGCGCCTTCTCGGCCGGCCGGGACATCTCCTCCGCCAAGCCCGACGAGGACG
>DAHUZQ010000179.1 GCA_027306495.1 Actinomycetota bacterium
ATCCGTCACAGCCGATGAGCCCAGGCCCGACACGACCGGCGAGCCCAGCCCCGACACGGCCCGGGTACGACTGCCCGCCTCGACCCGAGAACGCGGGCCCGCCACGGCCCGGGAACGCGGGCAAGTCGCAGCCGGCGAGCCCAGATCCGTCACAGCCGATGAGCCCAGGCCCGACACGACCGGCGAACCCAGACCCATCACGGCCCGAGAACGCGGGCCCGCCACGACCAGCGAGCCCAAGCCCGACACGACCGGTGGCGGCAGATCCGGCTCCGTCCTCACGCACAGCCCTGTGCCCGATCTGATGCACCAGTCCGTCGCCGCCGGTTCGGCGGGCTCACCCGCGGCCGGCCCGGTCACGACGTGCCACACGGCGGGGACAGCGGTCGCCGCGGTCATGTGCCGGCTCCCACAAGTTCGCGCCGGCGCCCGGCCGCTCCGGCGGCTGCCGCTGCCATGGTCCGGGCGGCGTGATCGGTGCCATAAACGAACCTCATGACCGGTCCGAACGTGGTGGCCACGGCAGGTCCGGTGAAGTAGAGGCCGGGCACGCTGGACTGGTAGTCCGCGCCCACCCTCGGCGTGCCAGCGACGGTGCGGACCGCGGCACGCAGCCGTTCGCTGAGGAAGGTGAGCCTGGCCAGTTCCGCGCGGTAACCGGTGCCCGCAATGACATGATCCGCGTCCAGGTCACGTTCCCGGCCATCAGTGCCCGCCAGTCGCAGGCGCACTCCGGGGTCGCCGGGGACCGCCGCCCTGACCCGCTGACCGGGGAGCAGGGGGAACTGTCCCTCGATGCGCTCCCGCAGCCAGGGTGCACCCGCGGGCCCCAGCGCCGTGCGCGCCCGGTAGATACGCGTCGAGGTGGGCAGATGGCGGTAGAGCCCGGGCTGGCGCGAGTAGAACCAGGTACCCCAGCCCGAGCCAAGTCCGGCCTCTGGTTCGCGCAGCCGCCGGACGAGTGCGCGGTCCGGTGGCAACGGCGGACCGTTCCACTTGGGGGCGCTGGCACGCATGACAACCTGGACCTCCGCGCCCTGCTCATGCAGCAGCGCCGCCGACTCCAGCGCCGACTGGCCCGCACCGAGGACCACCACACGCTGCCCTGAAAACGTGGACAGGTCGGTATGAGCGGACGCGTGCGTGCACAGGTCCGCCGGAAGGCTCGCAAGTTCGGCCGGCGTATGCGCGAAATGCTCCACGCCGACGGCCACCACCACCCGGCGGGCCACCAGCGACTCACCGGTGGTGAGGGTGACGAGGTAGGCGCCATGTGCTGGTTCGACCGAGACGACGAGCGTGTCCTCGGCATCTGGCACCAGTTCGCAGGCGAACCACTCACCGTAGGCGAGGAAGGTATCCAGCGGCACGGGCAGGCCATAGTCGGCATAGGGCCGGCCCGTAGCCCGGCAGAATGCGGACAGCGTATGGCTACGGTCCGGGCTGGACAAATTGGACGCGAACCCCTGCGACTTCAGGAACATGCCCGCGGGCATGGCGGTCCGCCACGGATGCATCACTGTCCCGAACGCGCGAAAGCTCACACCGGCGGCCCGCAGGTGCGCGGCGAGGGACAGGCCGTAGGGTCCCGCACCTACGATGGCCACCTCGACGGCATCGTTCATGCTTGCTTCCCCCCGTGGCATCAGCGAGCCGTCATGGCCCGTGGTCATGGATCAATGAGCGGAACGTGCCCGGGCAGTCCGCGCCCGCTCCGTTGCGGTTTCCGGCCAGTCCGAACTTCGCGGTCGCTCCGCCGTGCTTCCCGGCCGCTCCCCCATGCTCGCCAAGCGCTCCCCCATGCTCGCCAAGCGCTCCGTCATGATCCCCGGTACCGGGTCCGGGTCCGCCCGGCCAGCCCGGAACCGGGAAGGACCCCCAGCCGTCCGCCGCGCCCGTACCCTGCGCCGCGCCAGCGGGCGGCTGACCGCCCGCCACCCCATGCGCAGGCACATCAGCCCGAACGGGCGGAGGTCGTCGGCCGCGAACCAGGCAGTCTCATCCACCTGGCGCAAAGACCGCAGCCAGGAACGGCCGGTCAGGTCACCGTGGCGCCAGTAGCCGAACGCACCCAGCGGGTCGTAGTTCTCCACCAGGAATGTCCGGCCATCCACCTGATCGTGCGCGGCCCAGTCCTGCCCGGTGAGATCTGCATAAGCGGCACGGACGACATCGAGTCCGGCCTGGTCCCGGAAGAGCAGGAACTGAGCTCCCAGCCGCGGATTGAAGTCCAGCAGCACGTGCTCGCCGGTCCTGGCGCTCCTGCGCAGGTCGAGATCACAGATCCCGCGGTAGTCAAGCCGCTCAAGCAGGTCGCTCGCGGCCGCCCGCAGGTGGTCGCTGCGGGCTGCGTGACCGAGGCTGGTCAGTCCAGCGTAGGCCGGGTAGGACCGGTCCTTCACCCCCGTGAATGCCACTCCGCCGCCGGGCCGCTCGCCTCGGTAACCGTGGAAGAACCAGTCATCCCCGGGCCGGGCCGGAACGTGCTGCTGCAGCAGCAGGCCAGTGGCCACGTTTTCAGTGGCGCGCAGGATGGCGTCGAGGTCGGCAGCGGTACGCAGGATCGTCGTGCTGCGCAATCCCGTTCCCACCGCTTCCCACGGAGCCCAGAGCTTGGCGACCATCGGATAGCCGACTTCCGCGGCGAAGCCGGCGGCCTCGCGTGCCGATGTCGGCGACATGGTGAGCGGGACATCGATGCCCGGGCCGGGGCACAGCGCATACATCGACCACTTGTCCGCCAACCGCCTGGCCAGCCCCGCTGGTGGCTCGCTGAACAGGAACCGGTCCCGCAGGCCGGCGCCATGTTCATCCAGGAAGATGGCTCCGGCGTCGTCGGTCGGGATGAGCACCGCGGGCCGGCCGATCAGGTCGGCGAGCGCTCGCAGCCCGGCCCTGGTCTGCTCGGCGGACCAGGCGTCAGGACGCCAGAACAGCCGGCCCCGCAGGTACCGGGAACTGGCGGCGGGCGCCCACCGCCCCTCGTGCACCCCGTATACCGGCACACCCAGCCTGCCCAGGCTGCGGATTGCGCCCAGACCCCCGTGGTGCATGACATTAGGGTCGAACTTGAGAACGACAGCCGGGATGCTGGTGTCCAGCCCCACTCCGCCGGTAGCCACCGAAGACACCACCTCAAAGCACGCTGCGGTGCGCGGCTTCCTCGAAGACGTACGTGGCATCCAGCACCCTGGGGCATTCGCTCGCCCACGCGGACCCCCCACCCGGGTGCAGGGTGTGGATGATCGCGAGGTCATAGTCGGCCCCGCGTGGAGCGGCGACGCTCACCAGCCGCTGGCCACCCGCGAGGGTTACCTCCGGCACCAGCGGGTCGAAATAGCTGACCTTGGCCCCCCGGTCCAGCAGCCCCGCCATCAGTCCCAGCGCTGGGGACTCTCGCAGATCGGCGACACCCGCCTTGTAGCTCACGCCCACCACCACGACCGCGGCGCCGGCCAGGTCAGCACCGTCTGAATCCAGGACCTGGCCTGCCCGCTCCACCACCCGCGCGGGCCGCCCGCTGATCGACCGCATCGCTTGCTCGATCAGCGGTGATGGGTGCCCTGCCTTCCCGAGCTGCCAGAGCAGGTAGTGCGGATCACAGGGGATGCAGTGCCCGCCGACACCCGGCCCCGGGAACGCGCCGAGGAATCCATAAGGCTTGGTGCCGGCCGCCAGGGTCGCCTCGATCGGATCCACCCCGAGCGCAGCGCACGCGTCGGAGAACTCGTTGGCCAGGGCCAGGGTGACAGCGCGGAAGATGTTCTCATACAGCTTGGTCGCCTCAGCGGCTTCGGGGGAGCTGAGCAGGTAGAGCGAGTCGGTGAGCTGGGCGAGAACCGTGGCCGCCGCAGTGGAGCAGGCCGGAGTGACACCGCCGACCACCCGCGGGGTTTCCCGCTGGACATGCTCGGAGTTGCCGGGGTCGATCCGTTCGGGGCTGAACGCCACGAACACCTCCATCCCCGGCCGCAGGCCCCGCTCAGCCAGCGGGCCCGCCAGCAGTTCACGGGTCGTGCCGATGTAGGTGGTCGAGGTGAGGATCAGTGTCTGCCCGGCATGGGCGCGCGTGACCACCTCCGCGCAGGCCCCGCGCAGTGCCGCCAGATCCGGGTGATGCGCGCCGTCGACCGGGGTGGGGACACAGATGATGATGGCGTCGGCGCCGCTGATGCTGTCGAGGTCACTGGTGAGTTCCAGCGTGCCATCAGCAAGTGCGGCGGCTAGTTTGGGCCGGTCGGCCTGCCCCAGGTCGGCCTGCCCTGCCACGATGACCGCGAGCCGGCGTTCGCTGATGTCCACCCCGATGATGCGCTCGCAACGACCGTGCAGCGCAAGTGCCGTGGGGAGGCCGACATAGCCGAGCCCCACGATCGCCACGCAGGACAGCGCTTGGCGGGGATGCCCGTTGGCATCCGCCCCGGCCGCAGTCACGGCGCTGGACCGGCCACCCTGCGGCCCGGGTCCGGACCCGCCCACGGTGGCGGGCGGATGGAACGGGATCAATCTGGGCTTCAATTCCCCTGACCGCCCGTTGACTCCGAGGGCAAGCTTGTATTCAGCCACGATGTGATTGCCTTCCCGTCCGCCCGGCGTATGGCGGCTGATCCCCCTGCACCCACGTTGCTGTGACTAGTCCCGACTGTGCCAGCGCCGTGACCCCCCGACGTCCCGCAACAGGCGTACCCGGGCTACGCGATGCGTAGGAACTTGCCGGCCAGGGCGGTCGCGCCAGGGCCGCGATAGCCCCACGTCAGCCAGTGGCGGGCGGCCTTCGCCGTCAGCCGGGGTGAGGAATCAGCCTCACCGATGTAGATACGCGGCAGGGCGTATCGGCCGGTTTCGGCGAAGGGCCAGATGGCGCAGCCGTACTCGTAACCCGCATCGCGCACGCGGGCGATGGACTCGGCGCTCACGTGGCCGTAGGGGTAGCAGAAGCCGGTGACCGACTGTCCGCTGACCGACTGCAGCACCGCCCGGCTGTCGCTGATCTCGGCAGCCACGGTTTCCACCGGCGCTTCCCGCAGCGATACGTGGTGCCAGCCATGCGATCCGATCTCGAAGCCGGCCCGGGCGAGCTGGCGTACCCCCGGCTCACTCAGCAGCGGCTTACGCGGGCCAGCAGTGTCCCAGGCGTTCTCCCCACTCAGCCGCCCGGCCAGGACGAAAACGGTTGCCGTGAACCCGTGCCCGGCCAGCACTCCCGCTGCGTACTCGGCGAAGTCGGCGTAACCATCGTCGAAGGTCAGCCCGACCAGTTTGCGGCCCTCGCCGTTGCCGATGGCGGCGAGCAACTCGCTCATCGCCACGCCCCGCAGCCCACGACGGCGCAGCCAGAGCATCTGCCGTGCGAATCGCCCCGGGCTCACGGTGATCCGGTACGGATCCTCCGTGCACGGGCTGATCGAGTGATACATCAACACCGCCGGCACCCGCCCGGTGGCGGCATCCACGCCGCGGCGCGAACATGCTGCGCGCCCGCGCGGGCGGCCTGCGCTGCCCTCAGTCATGCCCATGCTCGCTAACCCTCCCGGACCTGGCACGGCGGCAGGCTAGCGGAGCGGGCCAGCGCCTGGATCAGCCTGCTGCGTGGCCTCCCCTACGCCATCCGGAGGAGCGCCGGCCTCATACCTCGGTCCGCTGCCCTGGCTGGAGTTGGATGAACGGCGCACCGGTTGCGCCTGCCGCCATTGGCAGGAAATTGCCGAGCACGCGCAGGCCGACCTCGCTCAGCAACGCGTCGTGGATCGTGTACGCCCGCCCGGGCGCGACCGCACGGGCGTAGTCGATCATCTCGCAGACCTTCAGCCAGGGGGCACTGACCGGCAGCAGCAGGGTGCCGACCGGCTCGTCCGGCACGGTCAGGGCGTCACCGGGGTGGAACACCTCCCCGTCCACCAGGAACCCGACGTTGGCTACGACGGGGATGTCCGGGTGCAGGACGGCATGATGCGACCCGTGCACCCGCACCGCAAAGCCGGCGGCGGTGAACTCGTCCCCGGGACCGACCTGATGGACCCGATCACCGGCATCCGCGAACTGCGCCGCGACCGTCGCGTTCGTCCATAGCTGCAGACCGGGGTCGGCGGCGAGCGCTGACCGCAGCGCGTCTGGCCGCACATGGTCGGCGTGTTCGTGGGTGACCAGCACGGCGTTCGCACCCGCCAGCGCCTCCGGGTCGGAGAAGGCGCCCGGATCGATCACCAAACTGCTTCCGTCCTTCTCCAGTCGCACACAGGCATGGCCCAGCTTGGTGAGATGCATCGATCCTCCCGCTCGTCATCGGCTCCCCAAACTTACCGGGCATACCCGCTCATGCCAGCCCGGGGTCGCGACCGGCTTGATCGTCACTATCGGGGCTCCCAGGCCCCGCCCCACGCGGGTCAGGTCAGAGCCAGGGTCGCCGCCAGGCTCCGGGCGGCCGCGCCACCGGCGTCCAGTGCCACATCGAGCGCCGCGGGCACGTCGAGTTCGCGGGCGAGCAGCCGGCGTATCTGCGCGGGCGCGGCCGGGCTACCGGACGCGGTGCGGCCGACCGCCTGATACAGGCGTTCCAATCGGTCCGCCGCGGACGCGAGCGCGGACGGCTGGTAGTCCCAGTTCTGCCCCCACGGCCGGTCCAGGATGAGCAGCCGGATCGCCGCCGCCGGGTAGGAGGCCAGCAGTTCGTCGAGCAGGACAAGGTTCCCCGAGGATTTAGCCATCTTTTCCCCGTCGATGGTGACCGTTCCCGAGTGCAGCCAGGTCCGGGCGTAGGGACGGACCCCGGTGAACGCCTCCGACATCGCCGCATGGTAGGCATGGTGCGGAAACCGCAGGTCCGCTCCACCGGCATGCACATCCACCGCCGGCCCGAAGACGGACATGGCCATGGCCGCGCATTCCGCGTGCCAGCCGGGACGCCCCGGTCCCCATGGGGACTCCCAGGCAGGATGGTCCGGTTCGCTCGCCTGCCAAATGGCCACGTCCAGCGGATCATCCTTGGCCGCCTCATCTGGCCTGCCGTCGTATTCGCGGGAGAGTGACAGCGCCTCCGCACGGGTCAGTGCCGCCCGGTCTGCCACATCCCCCCCGCGGAAGTACACGCTGCCGTCCCGCGCGTAAGCGGCACCGGCTTCGAGCAGACCCGCCGCGAGCCGGATCACGTGCGCTACGTACCGGTGGGCGCGCGGTTCGTGCTCGGGCGCCCGCACGTTGAGCGCGGTCATGTCCCGCTCGAACGCGAACTGCTGGATCGCCGCGAACTCGTCGTAGGGAGTACCCGCCCGGCGCGCGGCCGCGTCCAGCACGTCATCGACGTCGGTGACGTTACGGCACACCTGCGGCTGGACTCCCAGCATGCGCAGCACACGCCCGAGGGTGTCGACCCATACGAATGTGGCGGCATGACCCAGATGCGTGACGTCGTATGGGGTGATCCCGCAGGCATAGATCCGGGCGCGGTCGAGCAGTTCCATCCGGCGGCCGGCGATCACCAGCCCGCTCGGGCCGGTGACGGTGTCGGTTCTGGTCATGGTTCCAGTGTCAGCCACCGGCCCGGCGTCCGCTCCCTTCCCCGCCCTGCCGGGCCCGGCAGGGCGGGGAAGGCCCAGCTCAGCCAGTGCCCAGCCCAGCCAGTGCCCAGCCCAGCAGGCCCGGTCAGCCGCCCGACCCGGGCCGGACGACGTCGACCCTGAGGATCCGCACCGAACTCGCGCAGGCGGTCACGGAGTAGGCGAGATAGATCGGCGTGGTCTGGTTCGGTGGATAGATCTGCAGGTAGGAGGCCTGCTTCGGGTGGCACTTGTTAGGTGGGTAGTTGCCCGCCTCCACGACCTGCAGGAGCGCGTTCGCCACGGCGTGGGGTGCCAGGGTGACCAGCTTGCGCGGCGGCGTTGGGTTCTCGGACGCCGGCCTGCCGATCTGGGTGATCGGTGAACCTCCTGCCAGTGACACGCCGGGGTAGCCATACAGCGTGCAGGCTGACGGGCCGATGTTCTTGAATTCGATGACCTGGAAGACGCTTCCGGCAGCGCCCTGGGCCAAGCCGAGCTTGAGCTTCAGGTACCTGGTCGGGCACGGGCCCGGGCCTGCCGGCGTGGACGTGGAGGGCGTTGCTGACGGCGTGGTGGCGCCCGGGCTCGCGGACACGGACGGACTCGCTGGGCGGGTCACCGTTACGGTGGGGGCCGCGGTGGGTGCCGGTGACGTGGTGCAAGCGGCCAGCACCACGGCCGCGCAGGCGAGGACGGCCCCGGCGGCCACTCCCCGGGCCGCTCGACGGGGTTGGATCATGGTGGTGTCCTTCCGGGAACCGGCTCCTCGAGCCGGCGAGGGTGATCTGGCACTGACGGCAAGGGGGAACCCCGCGTCTCAGCAGACAATGACACGTCTGTCACACCATTTCCGGAATGATGCGGCAAAGAATCCGTTTCGTGCAACGGCCGGGACCCGAGCCCGTGGCTAGCCCGGTTTTCCATAGCCGCCACCACCGGGTGTGTCGATCACGAAGGCGTCCCCGGCCGCGACTTCAACCCGGTCACAGCCAGCCATGGCGGTGACCGACCCGTCGCTCCGCTCGACCCAGTGCCTGCCCAGCGCGCCGGGCAGGCCACCAGCCATGCCGTAGGGGCGGACGCGGCGGTGGCTCGCCAGGGTCGTCACGGTCATCGGCTCGCCGAACCGGATCACGCGCCGGCCCCCGTCGCCCCCCGGCCAGCGCCCGGCGCCACCACTGCCGCGCCGGATCTCATAACGCTCCAGCAGCACCGGGTAACGCCATTCCAGCACTTCGGGGTCGGTGAGCCGGGAGTTGGTCATATGGGTCTGCACCGCGCTGGTGCCCGCGAAGCCGTCACCGGCCCCCGACCCGCTGGCGACCGTCTCGTAGTACTGGTGCCGGCCGTTCCCGAACGTGACGTTGTTCATCGTGCCGGATCCCTCGGCCATGACCCCCAGGGCAGCCAGCAGCGCCCCGGTGATCGCCTGCGACGTCTCCACATTCCCGGCAGCCACCGCGGCCGGAAATCGCGGAGCGAGCAGGCAGCCCGGCGGGATGATCACCCGGACCGGCTTGAGGCACCCCGAGTTGAGCGGTATCTCGTCGGCGACCAGGCACCGCAGCACGTACAGCACCGCTGCCATCGCCACCGAGGAGGGCGCGTTGAAGTTGCCGGGGACCGTGGCCGAGGTGCCGGTGAAATCGATCTCGGCTGTCCTCGACGCCCGGTCCACCCGGACGGCCACCGTGATCACCGCTCCGTTGTCCAGTTCGTAGCTGGCCTGGCCGTCGCGGAGCTTGCCGATGACCCGGCGGACCGCCTCCTCGGCATTGTCCTGGACATGGCCCATGTACGACTGCACGACACCGAGCCCGAAATGCCGGCACATCCGGCGCAGTTCCGCGACGCCGCGCTCGTTCGCGGCCACCTGTGCCCGCAGGTCCGCGAGGTTCGTCCGCGGGCTGCGGGAGGGGTAGGGCGCGCGGCTGAGCAGTCCCAGCGTCTGCGCCTCCCGGAACTCACCATCCCGGACCAGCAGCCAGTTGTCGATCAGCACCCCTTCCTCCTCGATCCTGGTGCTGAACGCGGGCATCGACCCTGGCGTGATCCCGCCGATCTCGGCGTGGTGCCCGCGCGAGGCGGCGAAGAAGACGATGCCGGCACCCGCTTCATCGAACACCGGGGTCACCACGGTGATGTCCGGCAGGTGCGTGCCGCCGTGATAGGGGTCGTTGAGCGCGAACACGTCACCGGGCCGCATCCGCCCGGCATTCCGCGCAGCGATGATCGTGATGCTCGCTCCCATGGATCCCAGGTGCACGGGGATATGCGGGGCGTTGGCCACCAGGCCACCGTCGGCGTCGAAGATCGCGCATGAGAAGTCGAGACGTTCCTTGATGTTCACCGAGTGAGCGGTCGCCCGCAGTCGCTCCCCCATCTGCTCGGCGACCGAGGAGAACAGGTTGTTGAAGATCTCCAGCATCACCGGGTCGGGCCGGGCTCCCCCAGCCCGGCTGCCCGGGCGCGGCCTGATCCGCTCCAGCAGCAGGTCGCCACGCTCGTTCAGCCGCGCCCGCCACCCCGGTTCGACGACCGTGGTGGCGAAGTCGTCCACGACCAGGGCGGGGCCGTCCAGCAGGTCGCCGGGCGCCAGGCCGGCGCGGTGGGCAAGTGGCACCTCACGCCAGCCGCCGCTGGTGTGCATCCGGGCGGCAATCCGGGCACCGCCCGGCACGCTGGGCGCAGGTCCCACGCTGGACCCGTTCCGCGGCGGGGCAACCGCGGCCGGGACCGGTTCGGGTGGCACGGCCAGTTCCACCGAGACCGCCTCGACGACGATGGCCTTGCCGGGCATGAGGAAGGAGAAGTGCCGGCGGTAGGCAGCCTCGAAGTCGCGCCTCATCCGGGCCGGCGTGGCCATGGGCACGCCGAGCGCGGTATCGGTGCCCGCGTACTTCAGATGCACCCGGCGGGCCACGCGAGCCGCGCCGGGCGGCGTACCGCCCCGCGCCAGGTCGGCCTCCGCCTCGGCGGTCAGCCGTCGGGCCAGCCCTTTAATTGCGGGAACGGCTGCCGGGTTCAGGCCGATTTCCACCGCCTGCTCGCGCATCGCGGTCATCGCCCCAAGGCCCATCCCGTAGGCGGACAGCACACCGGCCAGCGGGTGGATGAGGACCCGGGTCATGCCCAGTTCATCAGCCACCGCGCACGCGTGCTGGCCGCCCGCCCCACCGAAGGTGGACAGCGCGTAGCCCGTGACGTCGTAGCCACGCTGCACCGAGATCTTCTTGATCGCGTTGGCCATGTTGGCCACCGCGACCCTGAGAAAGCCCTCCGCGACCTGCTCGGGGGTCAGCGGGTGGCTGCCGCGGCGCGGCGGCCGAACTCGCCCGCCCACCTGTTGGCCGGGGGTGCCCGCGCTGGCGGCGGCGATCCCGGCGGCCAGTTCCGAGAAGGCGTCCCGGACGACGCCGCTGTCGATCGGCTGGTCCGCGGCGGGGCCGAAGACGTGCGGGAAATAGGCCGGCTGGATGCGGCCGAGCAGGACATTGGCGTCGGTGACAGTGAGCGGCCCACCTCGCCGGTAGCAGGCCGGCCCCGGGTCCGCTCCGGCCGACTCGGGCCCGACCCGGTAGCGGCTGCCGTCGAAGCGCAGCACGGACCCGCCTCCCGCCGCCACCGTATGGATGCTCAGCATCGGGACACGCAACCGGACCCCGGCGACCTGCGTCTCGTACTGCCGCTCGTACTCACCGGCGAAATGAGACACGTCCGTGGATGTCCCGCCCATGTCGAACCCGATCACCGCCGGGAAGCCGGCCGCCTCGGCGGTGCGCGCCATGCCGACGATCCCGCCGGCCGGGCCCGAGAGGATCGCGTCCTTGCCCCGCAGCAGGTGCGCTTCGGTCAGCCCGCCGTTGGACTGCATGAACTCGATCCGCACGCCGGGCAGTTCGGCCACGACTGCGCTGACGTAGCGGGCCAGCACCGGTGAGAGGTAGGCGTCGGCCAGCGTGGTGTCGGCGCGCGAGATCAGCTTCATGAGCGGGCTGGTCAGGTGTGACTCGCAGACTGCCGTGAAGCCGATCCGGCGGGCGATGGCACCGATTTGGCGTTCGTGATCGGGGTAGCGGTAACCGTGCATGCACACCACCGCGGCAGCGCGCAGCCCGTCGCGGTGGGCGGCGCGCAGGTCGCTCTCGACACCGGCCTCGTCCAGGGGTGTGATGACCCGGCCGTCCGCGGCGACCCGTTCCCTCGCCTCGATGACCCGTTCGTACAGCGGCGGCGGGCGCGCGATCCGCAGGGCGAAGATCTCCGGGCGGTCCTGGTAGCCGATGCGCAGCGCGTCGGCGAACCCTTCAGTGATGACCAGTACCGTCGGCTCACCCCGCCGCTGCAGCAGCGCGTTGGTGGCCACCGTCGTTCCCAGCCGGACAACGTCTATCTGGTCGGCCGGCACCGGTGCCCCGGGTGCCAGGCCGAAGACCTGGCGGATGCCCGCGATCGCCGGGTCATCGTAGTGACCAGGGTTCTCCGACAGAAGCTTGCGGACCACCAGGCTGCCATCGGGCCCGCGGGCGACCACGTCGGTGAAGGTCCCGCCCCGGTCGATCCAGAACTGCCACCGCCGCTGGTCCATAGCCTTCCATCCTGGCGGCCCGGATGGCCGGCCGGCCAGTGGCGGCGCAGGCGGGCAGTCCGGCCCCGCGATTTCATCAGTGGTTCGGTTTGCACCCCCGGACGGGGGTGCAAACCGAACTGCTCCTGACTATCCACAGGATCGTGCGTTCTCCACCAAGCCGGGATTCCGTGTCACACCGGCCAGGCACCCGCACCGCTTGCCGGCCTCCCCAGCCGGCGCCGCGGCTAGCCGCCGGCGCCCGCCGCGGTCGCGGCCAGCGGAAGGGATCCCTGCGGATAACCACCGTGCGCGGTGAGGCGGTAGCCGGTGCGGGCGGAGAAGTCGGCCGCCAGCGCGAACCGGTCACCGCGGATCAGGGTGTGCCGCCATTCCACAGTCCGCCCATCGAAGTATCCGAGGCGGTCGATGGCGAACGCGCCGACTCCGGCAGGCACGTCGAGCAACCGCTGCTGTTCGCGGGTCGGGATCACGGCACGGATGTGCTCGTGACCGCCATCGAGGCGCACCCCGGCGCGGGCGGCGAGTTCGTCATATAGGGCGGTATGGGAGAAGTCGGCGTCCAGCAGGGGAGCGGCGATGTCGGCGGGAAGCCAGACGGTATCCAGGGCGAGTGGTTCCTCGCCGGCCAGGCGGAGCCGTTCCAGGCGGAACAACGGCGCCGCGCCGTCCAGGCCCAGCCGATGCGCCACCGCCGGGTCCGCCCGAACGTCCCGGCTGCGGACGACACTCGCCTGGTGGAGCCCGGCCGCCTCAACGGATGCGAAGAGCGAATACAGGGCTCCGAGCGGCTGAGTGATCGGCGCCGGGCCGGCTACCCGGGGGCGGCGGCCACGTTCGGCGACCACCAGGCCCTGCGACCGCAGATCACGCAGCGCGGAGCGCACGGTGTGCCGGCTCACCCGGTACTCCTCGACCAGGTCCAGTTCCGAGGGGAAGGCCCGCACGAATGCGCCATCTGCCAGCCGGCGCCGCAGGTCCTCACGCAGTTGCGCCCACAGCGGCAGCGGGCTGCCGCGGTCCAGCGCCCGGTGCCCGGCCGCCGCAGGGTGCCCGGCCGCCGCAGTGTGACGGTCCGGCGCGGCGGGGCCGCCCGATCGGGTCATGCTGCCCCTCCCGCAAACTGATTACATGGTACGAATGATCGTACATTTTGATTGATCCGGGAAGGGTGATCTTGATGATGGAAGTCTTGCCCGTCGAAACGCCGACCCTCGGCGACCGCAGCTATCTCGTGCACGACGGGCAGACCGGCCTTGTCATCGACCCCCAGCGCGACATCGACCGGATGACCTCCCTCGCGGAGGCCCACGGGGTCCGCATCACCCACGTGGCCGAGACGCACATGCACAACGACTACGTCACCGGCGGGCTCGCGCTGGCCCGGGAGACCGGTGCGCGGTATCTGGTGAGCGCAGCGGACCCGGTCAGCTTCGACCGGACGGCGGTCAGCGATGGCGATGTGATCGAGGTGTCGGACGGGTTGCGGGTCACGGTGATGGCCACGCCCGGGCACACGTTCAGCCATCTGTCGTATGTGCTCGAATCCGCCGGAACAGTCGCGGGTGTCTTCACCGGCGGGTCACTGCTGTACGGGTCCACGGGCAGGACCGACCTGCTCGGCCCCGCCAGCACGGACACCCTCACCAGAGCCCAGTACGCCTCCGCGCGGCGGCTGGCCAGGGAACTCCCGGATGGGACCGCGCTCTACCCCACGCACGGGTTCGGGAGCTTCTGTTCCGCGACCCAGTCGGACTCGTCAGCCTCGACGATCGGGCGGGAGAAGCTGGTGAACCCGGCGCTCACCCTCGACGAGCACACCTATGTCGAGTCGCTGCTGGCAGGGCTCGACGCCTGGCCCGCCTATTACGCCCACATGGCGCCCGCAAATCTGGCCGGCCCGGCGGCCGCCGACCTGGCCCCGGTCCGCCGGGCGGACCCCGGGGAGCTGCGGCGGCGGCTCGCCGGCGGCGAATGGGTGGTGGACCTGCGGAACCGGATCGCCTTCGCGGCCGGTCACCTGCCCGGCTCGTTCAGCTTCCCGCTCGATGGCAACTTCGCCACCTACCTGGGCTGGATGATCCCGTGGGGCACCCCTGTCACGCTGCTGGGTGAAACCCCCGGGCAGGTCGGCGAGGCGCAGCGGGAACTGGTACGGATCGGGATCGACAGGCCGGCCGCCGCGTCGGCTGGCCGGCCGGCCGACTGGGCCGGCGGCGGCCAACTGTCGACCCTGCGCATGGCCAAGTTCGGGGATCTCGCCGCCGCCAGGCCGGCCGGTGCGACGGTCGTTCTCGATGTCCGCCGCCGTCTGGAGCGAGCCGAGAGCTATATCGCAGGCTCGGTTCACATTCCACTCCACGACCTGCCCAGCCACCTGGCGGATGTGCCGCCCGGCGAGGTGTGGGTGCACTGCGCGGCAGGCTACCGGGCCACCGTCGCCTCCTCCCTGCTCGCCGCCGCGGGCCGTGACGTCGTGTGCATCGACGACGACTTCGCCAGCGCTGCCGCCGCAGGACTGCCGATGACGAGCGGATGAGGCACCGCGCGAGGTGGCCCGCAGCCGGCCGTCCGTAGGATGACTGGCATCGGGAGGTGAGCACATGGCCGCACACGTGCTGGTCCTCGGGGGGAACTTCGCCGGCCTGACCGCCGCACTGACCCTCAAACGGGAACTCGGCGATAGCGCCCAGGTCACGGTCGTCTCCAAGTCGGACCGCTTCGAGTTCAACCCGTCCTTCATCTGGATTCCGTTCGGCAAGCGCACCGTCCGCGACGTGGCGTTCCCCGTGGCGCGGACGTTCGCGGCGCACGGCGTGAACTTCGTGCACGCCGAGGCGACGCTGATCGACCCCGCCGCGCGGCAGGTGGAAACCACCAAGGGCAGCCACAGGTACGACTACCTGGTCATCGCCACCGGGTATCAGAATGACTTCGGCGTGGTGCCCGGACTCGGCCCCGGTGGGAACGCCTACTCCATCACCAGCCTGCCCGGCGCGGTGGAGGCGGCCCGGGGCTGGGCCTCCTTCATCAACGACCCGGGACCGGTGGTCGTCGCGGCAACCCAGGGCGCGGGCTGCTTCGGGGCGGCGTACGAGTTCGTGTTCAACCTGACCTATCAGTTGCGCAGGCACCGGATCGCAGTCCCGGTCAGCTACGTGAGCCCGGAGCCCTTCGCCGGCCACTTCGGGGTGGGTGGCATGCCCGGCGGGAAGCAGATGCTGGGCATGTTCTTCCGGCGCCAGCGCATCGATCCCATCTTCGGCGCCTCGATCACCGAGGTCGCGCCCGGGGAGATGGTGCTCGGCGACGGGCGTCGGCTGCCGTTCCGGTATGCGATGGTGGTGCCACCCTTCGTGGGCGCGGACGTGGTCAGGAATTCCGGTCTCGGCAACGCCAAAGGATTCGTCGACGTCCTCGACACCTATCAGACCCTGGAATACCCCGACATCTACGCGGTGGGGGTCGCAACGGCCGTCGACGCCCCCTGGGTGGCGGCCAACGCGGTGGGGGTGCCCAAGACCGGGTTCCCGGCGGAGACCATGGCCCGGGTGGCAACGGCGAACATCGCATCCCAGGTGCGCGGGCAGGCTCCGGTGCGCGAGGAGAACTTCGCGGACATCCCGGCTGTGTGCATCATGGACGCCGGCAACAACGGGGTGATGATGTTCGGCGACAAGATGCTCCCGCCCCGCAAACGGGCGGTGCTGATCCCCGGGCCCCAGTCACACGCCGCCAAGATCGCGTTCGAAAAGTACTTTCTGTGGAAGTCGCGCCACGGCTACGTTGGGCTGCCCTGAGCGGCGGGAAGGAACTCCTCATCAGGCAGCGGCTCAGCGCGGAGCCGACGGCCAACGGCCGTGAGCCAGACCAGCCGGCACGCGGGGAGGCAGGCGTGGGTATCGCGCGGCGGATCGCGGAAGTGTACGAGGCCAAGGTGAACGCCTTGCTGAACCGGGTCGAAGATCCACGCGAGATGGTGGATTACTCCTACTCGCAACAACAGGAACTGCTGGCCAACGTCCGCCGTGGGATGGTGGAAGTGACGGCCGGCGCCCGCCGTGCGGCCAGGCAGGCCGATGACGTGGGTCAGCACGCGGCACGCCTGCGGGCACAGGCTGAGCAGGCGATGGCGGCGGGCGATGAAGAACTGGCCCGCCAGGCACTGGCGCGCCGCCAGACACTGCTCGCCCGCCAGAGCGACTTGCGGCAGCAGCAGGCGGCGCTGGAGGCGGACCAGCAGCGGCTGAGGGCCGCAGCGGAGCGGTTGCGGGCCAAGACCGACCAGTTCGCCGTCCGCAAGGAGGCGATCAAGTCCGATTACACGACCGCGCGCCTGACCGCCGAGGTCACCGGGATGTCGGAGGAGATGGGCGATGCCGGCCTGGCGGCCCGGCGGGCCAGCGACTCCACCGCGCAGGCCCACGCCCGCGCGGACGCTCTCGATGAGATCCTCACGCCCGGCGGCACCGCGGATGAGATGTTCCCGGCCACAGCCGGGCCTGCGGCGCCCGCTCCGGAGCCTGGCCATCTGCCGGAATCCGAACTCCAGTCGCGGCTGGACGAGATAAGCACCCGCGTGGCCGTGGACGCCGAACTCGCGCGGATCAAGGAGCGCTTGGCCGCCGGCGGCTGAGCCGCTGCCCGCCCGCGGATGGCCGCTCCCGGGGGGTCAGGAGACGATGTCTTTGGCGCGGAACCGCCGGAACGCCAGCGCGAACAGGATCAGCCCATAGGACAGCGACACCGCGGTCCCCTCGGCCATGCCTCCCCAGGTAATTTGCGGTGAGAAGGCGTCCAGCCACACGAACTGCCAGTGTGTGGGCAGGACCTCCCGCCAATTCCCCAGGGCGGTCACCGCATCCAGGATGTTGCTCACGATCACCAGGCCGACCGCGCCACCGACCGCCCCCAGCGGCGAATCGGTGCTGACCGAGAGCAGGAAGGCCAGCGCCGCGACCACCACTTCATTGATCATGACGTAGGCGAGGACGACGGCCATGCGCCCCAGCGCGCTGCCATAGCCGAGCTCGATCCCGGTGCCGGGCAGCCGCAGCGGGTGCCACCCGAAGGCGACCGTGCCGGCGAGCAGCGCCATCAGCGGCAGGCTGACCACCGCGATGGTCGAGTAGGCCAGGGCAACTGCCAGCTTCTGGCGCAGCAGCCGTGCCCGGGGCACGGGCGAGGCCAGCAGGTAGCGCAGCGACGCCCAGCTTGCCTCGCTGGCCACCGTGTCGCCGCAGAACAGCGCGACGGCTACGACCAGCAGGAACCCAGCCGAGGCGAAGAAGCTGAAGGCGGCGAAGTTGAGCCCGCCGGTCGCGGCCAGGGTCACCAGCCCCGGCGCCCCGCTGTCCGGGGATGGCGGGCCGCCGATCTCGAAGGCGCCGACCAGCACCCACGGCAGGATCAGCAGGATCCCGAATGCCACCATGGTGCGCCTGCGGTGCAACTGGCGCCTGAACTCCACCCGCAGCGGCAGGGTGCGGCGGGGCTGGTATCCCGGCGCGCCGGCGGGTGTGACCCCGGCCGTGGCCGCACCCGCCCGCCCGGCCGGCGCGCCCATGCCGCCGGGCTCCGTGGCCGGGCTCACGATCCACCGTCCATCGCGGCACCCTGGCCCGCGGGGGAGCGGATTGCCGCAGGTGCGGGCGCGGTGACACCGTCGCTGCTGATCAAGTCAAGGAACGCGTCCTCCAGCCGGCGGCCGGGGCCCACCCGCTCGACCGGTACCCCGGCACGCACCAGCACCGCGACGACATCGGCCGTGGGCACCTCGCCCGCGTGGACGAGGATCCCGCCCGGCGCCGGTTCCGCCCCGGCGATGCCCTCGACTGTTTCCAGCGCCGAAAGGGCACGCGCGACCTCGGGGGTTCCTATCGCCAGCGCGGTGCCCTCCCCGATGATCGCCTGCACCGGGCCCGCCGCCACCCGGCGGCCCTGGTTCATGACCACGACATGGGTGCAGGTCAGCTCCACCTCCGCGAGCAGGTGACTGGACAGGATAACCGTCCGGCCGTCCATCACGTAGTCCCGGAGCACGTCACGCATCTCGTGGATCTGCGGGGGATCCAGGCCGTTCATCGGCTCATCGAGCACCAGCAGATCGGGGAAGCCGAGCATCGCCTGGGCAATCGCCAGCCGCTGGCACATCCCCCTGGAGTAGGTGCGCACCCGCCGGTCGATCGCTTCACCGAGGCCCGCGACCGCCAGCACGTCCGCCAGTCGCGCGTCCCCGATGGGCCGCCCGGTTGACTGCCAGTACAGATCCAGGTTGGCCCGGCCGGACAGGTGCGGCAGGAAGCCCGGGCCCTCGACGAACGATCCCAGCCTGGACAGGGCCGGGGATCCCGGGCTCACCTCCCGGCCGAAGATGGTGATCGTCCCGGCGTCCGGATGGAGCAGGCCCATCAGCGCCCGGAGCGTGGTCGTCTTGCCCGCGCCGTTGGGCCCGAGCAAGCCCAGGATCTGCCCGCGTTCGACCCGCAGCGACAGGTCGTCCACGGCCAGTTGCCCGTCCCGGTACCGCTTGGTGAGCCCGGTGATCTCCAGCGGGACCTCGGCCACGCGCGGGCTCAGCCGCTCGGTGCGACGGCGGCGGCCGGCCATCAGCAACACGATCGCGGCGGCCAGTGCCGCCGCCGGCGCGGCCCATGTCCACCAGGGGACTGTGCTGCCACCGACGGTCAGCGCCGGATCGATGGGCAGGGTCAGGCCCGGCCCCGCGAGCCAGACCCGGTAGGTTGCCGGGGCGGCCGGTGTCGCGTAGGCGAAGTCGGTGGTCGTCAGGACAAGCCGGAGCCGGTGCCCGGCCGCGAATGCGTAGTCCATGGCGGGCAGCCGGATGGTGACCGTGGCGCCATTCGTGGCGTTGCTGACCCGCACCGGCGCCACAAGCTGGTAAGGCAGCAGCGCGGTGCCGACCTGGTTCACGTCGTAGACCTTGGCGAACAGGGTGACCTGTCGTGCCCCAGAAACCCGGATCCGGACCTGCGGGCTGCCGGTGACCTGAAGTGGAGCGCGCAGCGGGGCCGAGGTGAAGGCGGCGCTCTGGCCGGGCATGTCGAAGGTCAGGCCGCCGGCGCCCGCCGCGGGCCCGAGTTGGCCGAGGCCGGGGAAGACGGAGATCGAGGCAGGGGAGCCACCCGGCGGGTTGATCACGACCTGGGGCGGGCCGCTCAGGCGAACCGTGACATGATCCAGGCCGGCCAGGCCCGGATATGCCGCCGCGGTTGCCACCGCGAGCGATTGCTGACCGGTGGCCGGGTCGAACCCGAGCGACCTGCTGACCTCGAAGCCCGGCAGGCCGGTTGGCGCGCTGCGCGGCGGGTGGCCGGGGGACAGCCAGCGGTGGAACCACTGCGCGGTCAGCGCCTCCATGCGGCTGGTCTGCTGGTCGCCCCCATCGTGCCCGCCCGCGAACCAGACCATGTCCACCGGGGTTCCAGCACGCCGGATCTGCTGGTAATTGGCGTTGGCCTGGCTGAGGCCGAACAGGGAGTCATGCTCTCCCTGGATCAGCAGGGTCGGCGCGTGAATGCGGCTGTCCACGGTCGCCGGGCTGGACCGCTTCAGCAGGGCGATGGCCTGCGGCGTGGCCCGGCCGAGCGTAGCGACCTGCTGGTACATGGAACAGATCTGCGGCAGGAACCGCCCGCACAGCGGCGTCCCGGTGGCTGGGGAGTGGCCATGACCAGTTCCACCAGCGCCGGGTGCGGCCGAGCCGAATCCGACCGCCCCCTGAGTGAACAGCAGGCCCGCCCACTGCTTCTTGAAGACGCCGCCGGCCGGGGTGCCGCCCACGGCGTTGTTGGGAAACAGCGCGGTCGCCAGGTTGTTCCAGGTGCTCTGGGCGACCACGGCGTCAATGCGCGGATCGTACCCGGCCGCGAGCAGCGAGATGCCGCCTCCGTAGGACGCCCCGGCTATGCCGACGCGTGGGTCCCCTGGGCCGTCGAGCAGCACGCGCGGCTGGCGGGCGAGCCAGCTCACCAACTGACGGACGTCAGCGACCTCGTAGTCGGGCGCGTCGAGGGCGATCTGCCCGGTGGATGCCCCAAATCCGCGGGCGGTCCAGGTCAGCACGGCGAACCCGGACCGGGCCAGGTATTCGGCTTCCGGCGCGACCGCGTACTTGGTCTCCCCGAATCCATGCGCAAGCAGGATGGCCGGGACCCGGCCCTGCCCCGCGGGCAGATAGAAGGTCGCATCCAGCGACACATGCTGGTTGGCGTGCGGGCCGTCGACCACCGCGATCCTGGTGTTGCGGATGATGATCGGGGCCGGCCGGCTCGCCAGCACGCCGAGCGTCACGCCCACCGCGGCCAGCGCCACCACCGCCGCCAGGCCCGCGAGCACCCGGCCCCGGCTCCACCGTCGCCCCGTCATGCCTGGACGCTAGCAGTACCGTCCGGTAGCCCGGTCAGCCGCGGGCGCGCGCCTGCGCCAGTGCCCGACCGACCAGCACGCGAGCCAGGTGCTGCCGGTAGGCAGCCGTGGCGTTGATGTCCTCCGGCGGGCTGGTGCCGTCAGCCGCATGCGAGGCGGCCTGCTCGGGAGCCAGCCCCGCCGCGAGCGCCTGCTCGACCGCCACTGCCCGCATCGGCGTCATTCCCATGTTCACCAGGGCCACCCGGTCGCCCTGCGCGGCGACCCCGACTATCGCCCAGTCAATGGCGCGCTTGGTGAACTTCTGGAAGGACCAGCCCGCCGACTCGGGCCGCTTCACCCTGATCTCGGTCAGCAGTTCGCCGGGCGCCAGCGCGGTTTCGTACAGGCCCTGGAAGAAGTCAGCGGCCGCTATCTCCCGGGTGCCACCGGGGCCCTGGGCTACCAACGTCGCGTCGAGCGCGAGGATCACCGCCGGAAGGTCAGCGGCCGGATCCCCATGCGCCAGCGACCCACCGATGGTGCCGCGGTGGCGGACCTGCGGGTCCCCGACGCAGCCAGCCGCGTAGGCGAGCAGCGGCACCCGGGACGCCAGCAGGCCAGAGGTCGCCAGGTCGTGATGACGGGTCAGCGCGCCGATCGCGATATGGCCGCCCTCGTCGCGCACGTACGCGGCCTCCCGGAGCCTGCCGATGTCGATCAGCACCTCGGGCACGGCCAGCCGCAGTTTCATCAGCGGGAGGAGCGAATGGCCCCCTGCCAGGTACTTGGCGTCCTCGCCGGATTCGGCGGCCATCTCCAGCGCCTCCGCCACGGTGCCCGCCCGCCGGTATGTGAAAGGTGCGGGGATCATGCTGGCTCCCTCCCGGCCCTCGCCGCGGCGAGGACAGCGCGGACGATGTGGTGATAGCCGGTGCCCCGGCAGAGATTGCCCTCGAGCCCGGCCCTGACCTCGTCCTGCGTAGGGTCCGGGTTCTCGGCCAGCAGCGAGACGGCCGCCATCACCATTCCCGGCGTGCAGAAGCCACACTGCAGGGCGTGCTCGGCGTGGAAGGCCCGCTGGACCGGGTGCATCTGCCCGTCCGGGCTGGCCAGACCCTCAAGGGTGGTCACCGCCGACCCGTCCACCTGCGCGGCGAGCACTGTGCAGGACTTCACCGACTCGCCGTCGAGCAGGACGGTGCAGGCGCCGCACGAGGTGGTGTCGCAGCCGACGTTGGTGGCGGTCAGCCCGCCAGCTTCCCGCAGGAACTGGACCAGCAACGTCCGGTCCGCCACATCAGCGGTGATCGGTGTGCCGTTGACCGTGATGGTCACGTTCACCTGGCAGCCCTCGCTTCGTTGATCGCGGCCCACACGTGCTGCGGTGTCGCGGGCATGTCGATATGGGTGACCCCCAGGTGCGCCACCGCGTCGATGACGGCGCTCTGCACCGCCGGCATGGCACCGATCGTGCCGGCCTCGCCAATGCCTTTGACCCCCAGCGGGTTCACGGTTGTGGGGGTGACGCTGTCCAGGAGTTCGAAGGACGGCAGGTCCGGCGCCGTGACGGCGGCATAGTCAGCCAGCGTGGCGGTCTGCGGGTTGCCATCCGCGTCGAAGCGCACTTCTTCCAGCAGGGCCTGCGCGGCGCCCTGGGCGATGCCTCCGTGCCGCTGGCCCTCGGCGAGCACCGGGTTGACGATCACCCCGGCGTCGTCCACCGTGACGTGCCGCACGAGCCTCGCCTTGCCGGTCTCGGTGTCCACTTCCACCACGGCCAGATGAGCGCCGAACGGGAAGGTCGGCTGCGGGGCCGTGAACCGGACATCGGCTTCCAGCCCGTCCTCCCCCGCCCCGGCGGCGACCTGCGCCCAGGTCAGGGCGGTGGTTGGATCGCCGCGAACCTGCCAGAAGCCGTGGTCGCGGTCCAGTTCCAGATCCGCCTCACTGGCCTCGATAAGCTGGGCGGCGATCTGCCGGGCCTTGTCCCTGACCTGCGAGGCGGCTTTGTGCACCGCGGCACCGCCAAGTTGCAGCGAGCGTGACCCATAGGTGCCGACGGCTTCGGGGATCGCGTCGGTGTCCCCGTGGATGACAGTCACCCGCTCCATCGGGATGCCGAGTTCGTCCTGGACCAGCATCGCCCAGGCGGTGGCGTGGCCCTGGCCGTGAGCGCTGCTGCCTGTGTACACGGTGGCTGAGCCATCGCCGTCGATGGCCAGCCGGGCAGTCTCGCCGGACGCGGCGTCGGCGGCGGTGATCTCCACATAGCACGAGACACCGATGCCGACGCAGACAACGTCCCCGCGCTCCCGCCGCCGCGCCTGTTCGGCCCGCAGGTCCTCGTACCCGGCGCCCGCAAGCACCGTGGCGAGAGCCGAGGCGTAGTCGCCGGTGTCGTACACGGCACCGGTCGCCGTCCGGTACGGGAACGCCTGCGCTGGCACCAGGTTGCGGCGCCGGACCTCGACCGGATCCATGCCGATCTGCCCGGCGAACAAGTCCATCGCGCGCTCGATAGCGGCGGTCGCCTCGGGCCGGCCGGCGCCCCGGTAGGCGGCGATCGGCGTCGTGGTGGTGACCACGGCCTGGTAATCCGCACCGCAGCCGGGGATGTCGTACACCCCGCTGGCCATGAGCTGCGTCAGCGATGCGAGGAAGGCGCCCGACCGGGGGTAGGCGCCGCAGTCCTGGACGATGCTGAGCTGGTAGGCGATGACCCGGCCATCCCGGTGCCCGCCGATCCTGATGGTCTGGCGCTGGCCGCGGCCGTGCACCATGCCGCTCAGGTTCTCGCTCCTGGTCTCCGCCCAGCGCACCGAGCCCCGGGTGTGGTAGGCGGCCCAGGCGACCGTGAGCGCGTCGCGGTCTATCCCCACCTTCGCCCCGAAGCCGCCGCCCACATCGGGCGCGATGACCCGGACCGCGCTCTTGTCCAGGCCCAGCCGGCGGGCGATGGTATCGCGCGCAAGCTGCGCGTTCTGGGTGCTCGCCCAGACCGTCAGCCGTCCGTCCGACCAGCGCGCCGCAGTCGCGCGCACCTCCAGCGGCACCGGCGCGACCCGCTGGTTGACGATCGTGCGCTCGACCACGACCTCGCACCCGCCGAAGCGGTCCGGGTCCGCCCGCCCTGCGGTCCCCGTTCCGGCGATGTTGGTCCCGGCGGCGGGGAACAGGAGCGTCTTCGCCAGCAGCGCGTCCGCTACGGTCACCACCGGTGCAAGGGGCTCGTACTCGACAGCGACCAGTTCCGCCGCGTCCTCCCCTTGGCAGGTGCCGTCGGTCAGGACGAGGGCAACCGGTTCGCCCACATAGCGGACCCGGTCGATGGCCAGCAGGGGCTCCGCCATCGGCTTGTCCGGCCGCATCGCCTCGGCGATGTCAGCGGCCGTGAGCACCGCCACCACGCCCGGGAGCCGCCGTGCCGCGTCGGCATCGATGCCCGTGATCGCGGCGTGCGCCACCGGGCTCCGGATGAAGGTGGCGCGGACCGCGCCATCGAGTTCGGGAATCGCCAGGTCGTCGACGTAGACCCCGCCCACCGTCAGCAGTCGCGGGTCCTCGGTCCGCACCACCCTGGTGCCCAGGATGCTCATCCAGCCTCCGATGCGTTCACGGCCCGTGCCCGCGGGCGGGCGAGCCGCCGGGGCTGGGCAGGAGTAAAGCGAACAATACGGGCTTCCCCGCCGGGACCGCCGGGCGCTAGCGTATTGGAGTGAGCAGTACGCATTGCACAAGGATGAGCGGCCCGGGCCAGATCACGGCATGAGGGGTCAGCCACGGGCGGGTGCTCTCGGGCATCTGCGGGCCGCGCTCATCGGCCTGCGTGCCCCCATCGTGGTCATCCTGCTGCTCATCGCTTTTTTCAGCACCATTTCCGGCAAGCCACTCGACGGCGCGTTCATGCTGCTCGTCGGGCTGAGCCTGGCGTGGGACACCGGGCACCGGTCACGTCAGCGCACCCGCGGCCGCGAAGGCGCGCCAGGCGGCGGCGGGCAGGACGACGGGGGAACGGCCGAGCCCGGATCCCAGTCCGGTGGCGACGCCCAGGGCCTCGCCCGGCCGGGCGGCGCGATAGTCATGGGAGTGTCGGCGGCCAGCCTGACCGGCGATGTGGACCGGCCGACACTGGCGGCTCCGGACGACCCCGCCGCGGCAGCCACCCGCCACCGGATCCTGGTCCTCATGGGAGTCGCCGCAGCCGTCGGCTATGCCGCGCTGACGGCCACTTTCACCCGCTACTCCTGGCCGGCCACGGTGCCCATCGTGGCGCTCGACGTGGCCGTCATCGTCCTGGGGTGGCATGGCCCGCGCCGGTCCCGGCCCGTCCCCGGCCGCCTGCCACGGGCCGGTGTGCTGGCGTGGGCGGTCGTATTCGTCGCTGGGTGCCTGTGGGAGCTCATCGCCCTGCTGGAGCAGCCAACCCTGACCGCCAGTTCCTACACGCACCCGACCATCAGCACACTCACAGATCCAGTCCTGAGCAATGCCCCCGGACGGGCCGTGGTACTGCTGGCCTGGCTGGGGCTGGGCTGGTTCCTGGTCGAACGGTGAGCGGGGGGACAGGGTGAGCAGTCACGCCATCACGATCGCGGGGTACCTGGCGGTCCTGGCCGCCGGGATCGCGCTGGAGGTGCTCGCCTTCCGCAAGCCCGGCCACGTGCCACCACTGGGCCAGGTGCTGACCTGGATCATGCGCAGCCGCACCGGCCGGATCGGGATGCTGGTCGCCTGGGGATGGATCGGGCTGCACTTCTTCGCCCGCTGACCGGGCGGGCGGCGCCCGCGCCGGCGTTAGTATCCAAGCGATGATCCCGCAAGCCACGACCCCTGCCACGCTGCGCCGCAGCGCCGGCCTGGACATCCTCACCTGGCCGGTGTTCGGTCCGCTCGCTGTGGATGTGGCGGTCACCACGCGCCACGGCGGGGTGAGCGAGGGGGCCTACGCCTCGCTGAACCTGAGCCTGCAGGTGGGCGACGATCCAGCCCGGGTGCTGGAGAACCGGCGGCGGGCGGCCGCCGCGCTCGGTGCGGCCACCACGGATCTGGTGATCTGCGAGCAGGTCCATGGCCGCCAGGTTGCGGTGGTCGGCGGCGCCGACCGGGGACGGGGGGCACTGCGCCCGGACGACGTGATCGCGGGTGCCGACGGACTGGTCACCGATGATCCCGGGATCGTGCTGGCGGTGATGGCCGCCGACTGCGTGCCGCTCGTCCTGTACGACCCGGTGGCGCATGTGCTCGGCTGTGTGCACGCCGGGTGGCGGGGGACCGTGGCCCGGGTCTGCCGGGCCGCCGTGGACACGATGGCCAGCCTGGGCGCACGGCCGGCCGACATCATCGCCGGCGTCGGGCCAGCCATCGCCCCGCGGTCTTACCAGGTGGGCGACGACGTGGCGGCGGCCGTGCACAGCGCGTTCGGGGACGGCGCTGACGGGCTCGTGCGGCCGGACGGGACCGGGCGCTGGCTGTTCGATCTGTGGGCGGCCAACAGCCGCGTCCTGCGCGACGCCGGTGTCCCGGACGGCAACATCCACCTCGCGGCTATCGCCACGGGCGCTGAGCCGGGACTGTTCTTCAGCCACCGGCAGGCCAGCCCGTGCGGGCGCTTCGCGGCGCTGGCCCGGTTGCGGCCCGTGCAAGACCGGTGGACGGGGGGAATGTGATGCCAGCCGGGCCACCGTTCCGCTATGAGGGCTTCCACATCGACCGTGAGCGCGCCCTGCTGACCTGCCGGTACTCCCTCGGCCGCCAGGTATTCACCGAGCGGATGGGCTTCAGCCCCACCGGCCGCTGGGACAGCCCGGCCCTGCCCGCCGCCGCCAGGCTGGTGTTCCTGCTCGCGGGAATCTCCTACTACAAGAGCGCGGCGCCGCAGGTCATCGATCTGGCAGACACCACGGTCAGCGACGCCGAACGGGAATTCCTGCGCTCCTTCTACATCGAGGGTCTCGGCGAGTTCGCCTACCGCAATGCCCTGGATCTGAGCGGGCTGGCGCTGGTGGGCGGCCGCCCGGCCGGGCCGCCCGCCCGGCCGGGCGGCGATGACGACGGCATCCTCATCCCGTTCGGCGGTGGCATCGACTCGATCGTGACGGTGGAGACGATGCGGGGACTCGCCGACCCGGCGCTGTTCATCATGAGCAGGCCAGCAGACCACTTCGAGGCCATCGAAGCCCCCGCCGCTGTCACCGGCCTGCCGGTGATCCGGGCGTCGCGGGAGATCGATCCGCTGCTGCTGCGCTCCGCGGAACTGGGGTTCCTGAACGGCCACGTGCCCGTGACCGGCATCCTGTCGGCCATCGCGGTCATGGCCGCCGTACTGGCGGGCCGCCACACCGTCGTGATGTCCAACGAGTGGTCCGCCTCCGCCGCCACCGTGGAGGACGGTGGCCGGGCGATCAATCACCAGTACTCCAAGAGCGAGGCATTCGAGAGGGCCTTCCGGTCGGTGCTCGCGGAGGCGTTCGGCGGCGAGGTGATCTACTTCTCGGCGCTGCGGCCGTTCACCGAGTTGTGGGTGGCGTCGAAGTTCGCCGGC
>DAHUZQ010000189.1 GCA_027306495.1 Actinomycetota bacterium
ACCGGCCCGGCCTTCCGGTCATCCTGCCACCCGATAGTGTACCGCTGGCCGAATTGCACGAGCATGTACGGAGGCCAGCGGTACAGCTCATCGGGCGGCACGAAAGGCATCGCCGGGGTAGTGGCCAGCTCACCGGCCGCAGCCGGGAGCTGCTGATGGGAAACGTTGCGGTCTGGCACGCCCGGCCCCCTGGGTTCTCGGCTCCAAAATAGTACCTCCGATCCTGAATCCAAGCCGATTTCCATACCATTCATGCTGCGCAGTCGCCGGACCGGCACAACGGCCAGTCACCAGCCGCGCGCCGGCGGTCGAGGGATCGCGCTACCGCGCTTCGGCGAACTCCAGCGGGCTCAGCCGGTGCAGCATCTTGGGAAGCTCCCCGTTGTACACCACGCCCAGCCGCTGCGTGGCCCTGGTCAGTGCGACGTAGAGGTCGTTGAGCCCGTGGCCGGAGTCCTCGATGATGCGCGCCGGATCAGCGACGATCACCGCATCGAACTCCAGTCCCTTGGCCTGCCGCACATCCAGCACCACGACCGGCCGGTCGAGTTCGGGGTCCTCCGCGCCCGCCACGTCCGGCACCGCGTCAGCGACCGCCTGCGCCAGTTCCTCCAGGCGCGATTCCGGCACGATCACCGCGACCCTCCCGGACCCCACCCGGGCCGATTCCAGGCTGGCGAGCCGCCCGAGCGCCATCTTCATCTCGCCCGCCGAATCAGCCTCCCAGCGCCAGGGCCACATACCGGTCTCCCGCACCGGCCGCGGCGGGTGCAGATCCGGGTCGATCTCCGCCAGGACGTCGGCCGCGACCTCGGCGATCTCGGCAGGGGTCCGGTAGTTGATGGTCAGCCGTTCCTGCCGCCACCGGTCCCCGACGTGCGGTGCCAGCACCTCCTGCCACGAGGTGCCCCCGCCACCGAGATCACTGGCCTGCGCCACGTCGCCGACCACGGTCATCGACTTGGTGGGGCATCTGCGCAGCAGCATCCGCCAGGCCATCGGCGAAAGCTCCTGCGCCTCGTCCACCACGATGTGCCCGTAGGTCCACGTCCGGTCGGCGGCGGCCCGCTCGACCGGGGAACGGAAATCGTCCTCCTCGTAGCGGTCCGCCAGCCGTTCGGCATCCACGAGGTCATAGGCCGACAGGATCTCGGCGTCCTCGTCCGAGTTCCAGTCCACCGAGCGCGAGCCGTAGGCGAGGTCCAGCACCCCGCGCGCATAGGCGATCCGGCGCCGCCGTTCCCGCTGGGCGCGGGCACGCGTCACCCGGTCATCCTCGCCGAGCAATTCCGCTGCCTCGTCCAGCAGCGGGACATCGGCCGCTGTCCATCCCCCTCCGCGCTGGCGCAGCAAGGCGTCCCGCTCGGCCTCGCTCAGCATGCTCGCGGCCCGCGCCAGCGCCGCGCGGGAGGCGAACAGGTCCCCCACGAGCCGCACCGGGGTCAGCGCGGGCCAGAACCGGTCCAGCGCGTCGCGGACCTCCCGGCTGTCCCGCAGTTCCTCCCGGATCGCCGCCAGGTCTTCGGGGCCGAGCAGATTGCCGCCCCCCAGGACGTCCTTGCCGATCCGGTCGGCGACCACCCTTGCCAGCGCGTCGATGAGCAGGCGCTGCGCGAGCGGCCGGGCCTGGTTGTGGGGCAGCCGCGACCGGCGGACCCGGTCGCGGATCCGGTTGCAGGTGCGCCGGTCGAGCTTGAGCAGGTCACGCTCGAACATGACCTCCAGGCCAACACTCCCCTGCCGGTCACGGACAGCGGCCACGAGCACGTCCACCATGTCGAGACGGCCCTTGAGCTGGGCGAGCCCAACCGGTTCTGCGCGGCGCGCGCTGATCCCCGGGTAGAGGTCGGCGATCGTGGACATGAGCACCGACGTCTCGCCCAGTGAGGGCAGCACCTGGCCGACGTACCGCAGGAACGTCGGGTTCGGCCCGATGACCAGCACGACCCGCCGGGCGAGCTGTTCGCGGAAGGTGTAGAGCAGGTAGGCCGCCCGGTGCAGCGCGACGGCGGTCTTGCCCGTCCCGGGGCCACCCTGCACGACCAGCATTCCCTTGTGCGGTGAGCGGATGATCCAGTCCTGCTCCACCTGGATCGTCTCGACGATGTCGCTCATCTGCCCGGTCCGGCTGGCGTTCAGCGCGGCCAGCAGCGCCGCCTCGCCGGTCAGCCCCTCGGTGAGGCCTCCCCCGCTGACCTCGGTGAGATCGAGCACCTCGTCGTCGAGCCGGATGACCTCCCGGCGCCGGGTCTTGATGTGGCGGCGGCGGCGCACCCCTTCCGGCGACACGGCGGTGGCCAGATAGAACGGCCGGGCGGCTGGCGCCCGCCAGTCCAGCAGCAGCGGCTCGTAGTCGTCGTCCTCGTCACGGATCCCCAGCCGGCCGATGTAGCGGACCTGGCTGTCGTGGAAGTCCAGGCGCCCGAAGCACAGCCCGTTCTCGGCAGCGTCGAGCTGGGCGAGCCGCTCGCTGTACATCGCGGCGTTGACATCGCGTTCGGTCCAGGCTTGCGGGGTGCCTCCGCTCTGGCGCAGCGTCTGCGCGAACCGGCCGGACGTCCGATCCCGCAGCCTGTCCAGATGGCCATAGAGCATGGACACGTAGTCCTGCTCCTTGGACACATCCCGCTGCGACACATCTGCCAGCGTAGACAACACCCGTGGGTGCGCAAACGCCCAAGCCCACCGGCCAGCTCGTCACCCCCACGCCATCAAGCCTTTCTCCGAACGGGTATCCGCAGCTCATCGGTCTGCGGCGGCCGCCTGTCACCCGCCGGGTGCACCAGCCATCCGTAAGCTGGCCGCCCCGCCGGTGCGCTCGAATCCGTGCCGCGCCGCGCTGGTGTCCAGCTCACCCATTCCCTGGTCGACCAGGCTCTGCCAGCGGTCCCGGATTGCCTCAAGGGCGGTCAGCGCCCTGCCGGGTGCCGCGTCGATGGCAAGCCCGACGTCCTTGACCGCCCACTGCATGGAGAAATCGGGTGAGTCGTCGCCGGAGTCCATCTTGGCAGCCTTGCCGGCCGCGACCGGTGAGGCCATCCGCCCCTGGCCGAGCAGGCCGAGCACGGCTTCCCGGGAGACGCCCAGTGAGTCCGCGAGTGCCATGATCTCCGCGGCGCCTTCGATCAGGAAGAACAGCCAGGCGTTCGTGATCAGCTTGAACCGGGTGCCCGCCCCGGCCTCGCCCAGCCAGCGCGTTGCCTGCCCGACCGCGCCGAAGACGGGCTCGAGCGGCACGCGGGCGGACTCGGGGCCGCCCGCGAGTACGAGCAGCTGACCGGCTTCCGCGGGCTGCCGGGTTCCCGAGACGGGCGCGTCGACGAACGTCACGTCCGGCCGCTGGGCCGCGACGGCCGCGATCATCTCGTCGGTCGGGCCGACGCCGATCGTCCCCATCTGCGCCCAGATCGCCCCGGCTTTCATGGCGGCCAGTGCCCCCTGCCCGAGCATCACCGACCGGACCGCGGCCCCGTCCCCGAGCATGGTGATCACGACGTCGGCGCTCCCGACCGCGAGAGCCGGGTCGGCGTGCACGTGGGCCCCGTCCTCGGCCAGCGCCGCCGCTGGCCCGGGGGTCCGGTTCCACACGTCGACCGAAAGACCCGAGCGGACCAGGTTGCGGACCATCCCCGCGCCCATCGTCCCCACACCCAGCACTGCGACCCTGGGCTGGCCAGCCCCCTCGCGTCCGTCCACTGACATGCGGCTTCCTTTCCCTCATCTGTCGTGCTCACGAGGCTGACTGTGCGCCCGGCCATCTGCCGGGCCTCCTCGGAGAGTCAACTGATGATCATACGGGCGGCACCGGGAGCGGCCACAGGACGATCTGGGTGCAGCGGAAGATGGCGACCGTTCCCCCGTCGTCCCGGGTGACGGTCGCGTCCCAGACCTGGGTCGTCCGGCCGCCGTGCACACGCAGCGCGCGGCCGAGCAGCGCACCCTCGCTGGCACTGCCGAGGAAGTTGGCCTTGAGCTCGGCCGTGGTGAAGCCGGAGGCGCCTGCCGGCAGGCTCGTCGAGCACCCGTAGCCGCAGAGCGTGTCGGCCAGGCCGATGATGCTCGCGGCGTGGACATACCCGTTCGGCGCGAAGACTTCCCTGACCAGCGGGAGCCGTCCGGTGACCTCGCCGTCGGCCCACGTCAGCACCTCGAGCCCGAGGTGACCCGGGAGCAGGCCGGCCCCGAACGCGGTCAGCCCCGCCGGGTCGCGGGGGATGGCGTGCGGTGCGGGAACGCCGGAAGGGGTGGGCATCGCTTCGGTCAACTCCAGGGATCCTCGGGATGATGGCCGAAGCTTACGGCCGCCTTCGCCGCGCCCAATAGCACGACCTGCCGAACGTCCGCCGCCACGGGTGCTCTCCGCCAAACACGCCGAACCCACGTTTTCTGCCCCAAATTGTGGTCCCATCCGACCGTTATCTGCTACTTTCGCAGCGCATTTGCCCCATACGCAAAGATGCGCCCATCAGGGAGTAGGTCATGGCGATCCGCAAGGCCACGCAGAAGGCCCAGGTCATCGAGAAGCTGGCCACGTTCGTGCCAGCTGGCGAGCGGTACATCACCACCGTTCACGCGGAAACCGGGCCGAGTCCGTGGCTTAACAGCCTCTTTGACCAAGTGCCGTTGCTGGGCATCATCATCTCGCTGACCCGGCAGTTCTACTTCTTCACGCTCACCGACCAGGCGGTGATCGTGAACTCCGCCAACCGGTTCACCAACCGGCCCGGTGACGTGGTCGTCGTGTACCACCGCAATCAGGTCCCCGGCAGCCGGGTCAACCGCGCGGGCCTGTGGAGCAAGTTCTACTTCCAGTTTCCGAACCGTGCCAAGCCGGTCCGCCTCAACGTGCACCGGTACTGGCGCACTGAGATGGACCAGCTGGTCGCCGTCTTCCCGCAGGAGGGCGCCACCGGCATGGACCAGGCCACCCCCACCGCTGAGATCGCGCCTCCGCGCGCGTCCTCGTAGGCCACCCGGACTCGGCCAGCGCGTCGCGGCAGGGGCGACGGACAAGCGGACCCTCCCCCTGCCCGCTGTGACCGGCTAAGGTGCTCGAATCCGGACCTTCTGCCGGCCCGACCTGGAGGACACCATGGATCAGCAGGTCAAGTACCTTCTCCAGGAATCGGAGATGCCCCGGTCCTGGTACAACGTCATCCCGGATCTGCCCGCCCCGCCCCCGCCCCCGCTCCACCCGGGGACCCGTGAGCCCGTCGGGCCGGATGCGCTCGCGCCGCTGTTCCCGATGGCGCTCATCGAGCAGGAAGTTTCAGCGGAACGCTACATCCCCATCCCGGAGCCAGTCCTGGACGTGTACCGGCTCTGGCGGCCGACTCCGCTGCTGCGCGCCCGCCGGCTGGAGCAGGCCCTCGGCACCCCCGCGCGGATTTACTACAAGTACGAGGGCACCAGCCCGGCCGGGTCGCACAAGCCGAACACAGCCGTCCCGCAGGCGTACTACAACGCCGCTGAAGGGGTCAAGAAGCTCACCACCGAGACCGGCGCCGGCCAGTGGGGCAGCGCCCTGGCGTTCGCGTCGGCGGTCTTCGGTCTTGAGTGCGAGGTCTGGCAGGTCCGCGCGTCCTACGATCAGAAGCCCTACCGGCGGCTGCTCATGGAGGCCTACGGGGCGAAAGTCCATCCCAGCCCGTCCGGCCTCACCAACTCCGGCCGGGCTGTCCTGGCCGAGCATCCCGACTCGACCGGCAGTCTCGGCATCGCGATCAGCGAGGCCGTGGAGATGGCGGCCGGGGATCCCGCTACCCGCTACTCGCTCGGCAGTGTGCTCAACCACGTGCTGATGCACCAGACCGTCATCGGCGAGGAGGCGATCAAGCAGCTTGCGCAGGCGGGAGACACCCCGGACCTCATCGTGGGCTGCACCGGCGGTGGGTCGAACTTCTCCGGGCTGGTCTTCCCGTTCCTGCGCGAGAAGCTTGCGGGCCGCATGAACCCGGTGCTGCGTGCGGTGGAGCCAGCAGCCTGCCCGTCGTTCACGCGCGGCGTCTACACCTACGATTTCGGGGACACCGCCGGGCTGACGCCGCTGCTCAAGATGCACACGCTCGGCCACGACTTCGTTCCCGACCCGATCCACGCGGGCGGCCTGCGCTACCACGGCATGTCACCGCTGCTCTCGCATATCTACGAACTGGGCCTGATCGAAGCGGTGGCCAAGCCGCAGTCGGAGTGCTTCGCGGCCGGGCTGCAGTTCGCCCGGGCCGAGGGCATTCTGCCCGCGCCCGAACCGACGCACGCGATCGCCGCCTGCATCGAGGAGGCGCTGCGCTGCAAGGAGACCGGCGAGGAAAAGGTCATCCTGACCGCGGTGTGCGGGCATGGGCTGCTGGACCTGTCCGCCTACGGCAGCTACCAGGCGGGGCAGGTGGTGGACTTCGAGTTGCCGATGGAGGCAGTGCGGGACGCGCTCAGCCGGCTGCCCGCCAGCGTGTGACCACGTCCGCGCCCCTCTGATCGCCGGGTGGGGCCAGCCTCCCGGCATGCGGGCAGCCCTGGGCCGGGAGGGGCCGCCCGGCACCTGCGGTCAGGGTGCTTTCGGATGAAGGTCAGCCGACGGGCGCGATCTCGTGACTCAGGTCCAGCATGCGGTCACAGCGTTCGGCCACCTCGGGGTCATGGGTGGCCAGGATCAGCCCGCCGCCGCCCTCCGGCACCTCGAACATCCGGGCCAGGGTGAGGCCGCGGGCCACAGCGTCGAGTTCGGCGGTCGGCTCGTCCGCGATCAGCAACCGGGGGCGCAGCGCCAGTGCCCGCGCCACGGCGGTCCGCTGCTGCTGTCCCCCGGACAACTCCTCGACCAACTGGTCGGCGTGGACCTCCAGGCCCACCAGATCCAGCGCGCGCCGGGCGGCTATCCCCACCTCCCGGGCGGGGTGCCCGGCCGCCCGCAGCGCCACCTCGATGTTCTCGGCGGCGGTGAGCAGCGACACCAGGCCATAGCCCTGGAGGACGACGGACACCCCGAGCCGGGGGCCCGCGAACCCGGTCAGCCGCGTCCCCTCGATCCACACCTCTCCGGTATCCGGCTCGGAGAGGCCCGACAGGATCGCCAGCAGGCTCGTCTTGCCCGAACCGGATGGGCCCATCACCGCCAGGCTCTGCCCAGCCTCGACCTGGACATCGATACCGTCCAGGATCTGCTGGCCGTCCCGCTCGTAACGCAGCCCGGTCGCGTTCAGCATGCTCATGGCCTCTGCCCCCCCGCCGGGCTGGTGGAATCGGGCCCACGGAGGGCGTCCAGATCCCCACTTCCGTCCATGTCCGCACGGTGCAGGGCCACGCCATCGGGGATCCGGACGGCCCGGGCGAGCGTGCCGGGCGGGAGGACTTCCAGCAGGTCGGTTGGCAACTGGATAGACCCATCCTTGCCCACCACCAGGAACTCCTCCCCGGCCCGGCCCTCGGCACCCACCCGGCCGTCCCGGATCGTGACGGTCCGCTGAAACGCCTTGCCGACGGCGGGGTCGTGGGTGACCACGAGCATGGTGGTCCCCAGGTCCTCGTTAGCCGCGCGCAGCAGGTCGATCACGGCTGCCGCCGACCGCAGGTCGAGCTGGCTGGTCGGCTCGTCGGCGAGCAGCAGCCGCGGGCCGTTGGCCAGTGCCACGGCGACCGCCAGCCGTTGCTGCTCTCCGCCGGACAGCCGCCCCGCGGGGCGGTGCGCCACCGACGCGAGACCGATCGCTTCCAGCAGCCCTGCCGCCCGGCGCCGCTTGGCTTTCGGAGTCCGCCGGGTCGGTGACTGTGCGAAGAGCACGTTGCCGATCGCCGATTCGTAGGGGAGCAGATTGCGGCCGGGGTTCTGCATCACCATCCCGACCTCCCGCAGCCGCATCTTGGCGGCCTGCCTGCCGGAGATGTCGTTCATCCGCCGCCCGCAGACCTCGACGACGCCGGCGGTCGGCTTGATCAAACCCGCGAAGAGCCACATCAGGGTGGACTTCCCAGCACCGGAGGGGCCGAGCAGCGCAACCGTCTCGCCCTCCGCGACATCGAGGTCTACGCCCCGCAGGGCAGTGACCTCCAGCCCCGGCGTCCCGTACACCTGGACAAGACCATCGCAGTGCACGGTGGCGGTCGCCGTGGCACGCTCGCGTTCCGGTGTCTCACTCATGCGGGCGCCTCCCGCAACTGATCCGACTTCACCCCGCTGATGAGAGAAGTGCTTGCGATGATCGAGGCCACCACCAGCGCGCTGATCGCCACCCCCAGCAGCACGGCGAGTGGCACGGCAGGCGGGGTGTACACCAGGGGCGGTGCCGACGGGTAGCTGACGAACTCGGGGATGGCGCGCAGCACGAGCGCCGCCGCGCCCAAGCCGGCCGCGATGCCCACAATGGTGCCGAAGCCGAGCACCACCGCAAGCTCAATGAGCAGAGCCCGCCGCAGGGTGCTCCGTTTGATGCCGGATGCCTCCAGTGCCGCGTATTCATAGCGGCGGCGGCGGGCGGACAGGTACAGATTCAGGATCGCCGCCCCCACCGCGAGCAGGGCTGCAGCGGCCGCGTCCGCCAGGAACAGTGTGCTCGCCAGCCCAGGGCCTTGCCGGGCCAGGGCCGCTTGCACGCCCGCCTCGGTGCTGACCGATCCAACGACCACTCCGGCCGCCTTCAGCCCAGCCACGATCCGGTGCTCGGCCGCGGCCGTGGTCCAGACCTGCTGGTTGACGAACGTGAAGTCCTCGTTCGAGGCCAGTTCGGCGTACTGCCGGTCGACGATGACGCCGTTCCCGGGAGCGCCGGGCACTGCGGTCACCCCGATCGGCTCAAGGGCGAGGGAATTCCCCTCGAAATTCACACCCGCCACCGGGCCGGTCCGGCCACGGAGCAGGGTGCTGGGGATCAGTGCGGGCAAAGCGGCCGGCCGGTTCGCAGACGCCAGGGTGGGGCTCTGGCTGACCGGAACGGTAAATACCTGCCATGACAGGCCCCGCGGGCCCGCCGTGATCTTGTCGGGAGGATTGTCGTGCAGCCCCTCACGCCAGGTTGCGGCCGAATGCAGGAACCGCGCCGGCACCGGCCGCCACCGGCCATCCACGTGCAACTCAATCGACTCGATCGTCAGGTTGACGTTCACCGCTGTGTTGATGAGCCCGCGCTGGATGTCCTTTCCGGACTCGCCCAGGCTCAGGCTCTCCAGCACACACGGACAGCCGACCAGTGGACCGCGCAGCGTCACGGCGCCGTGGGCGGGCAGCGACCCGAGGTTCACTGGCGTGGCGCCGGTCGTCACGTTCGCGGTGAGCAACTCACCGGGCAGTGACAGTTTCCGCACATCCACCCGCATGCGCATGGCGTTGCCGGTCAGCACCAGCGGGTCCGGGGGGGTCGGTTCGAGCCGCCGTGCGAGCGCGTTCAGGTCCGAGGGGCGGAAGCTGCCGGGCCAGAACGCCACGTGGGCGAACCGTGACGGATCGACGCCGAGCGTGACGTCGCCCGCGGAGCTGCCAGTAAGACTGACAAAGTTGTCGACCACGGCCGCCTTCGTCCCGCGCGGGTCGAGCCTGTCCACGATCGCGGGCAGGCTCCGGCCAGCGGGGGGCGTCACCGTCAGCACCACCGGCGCCCCCGAGCGCGTCTGCGCCACCAGTCGGTAGTTGGCCTGGGACACGGCCCAGGCGGCGACCGCGAAGGAGGTCAACGCGAACGAGGTGGCGAGCACAATGGTGGTCCTCGTCCCACCGGCGCGGCGGGCGATGTGGCGGATGGCCAGGAACGCCGCCAGCCCGCCCCGCTTGCCCGTCCACTCGTAAGCGGCACGGCAGGCCAGCGGCAGCAGCCGGGAAGCGACCACCGCGACGGCCATCCCAAGCAGGCCGGGAACCAACAGGCTCAGCACCCCACTGTGTGCTGAGCCGATACGCCCGGTCACGCCCAGTTCCAGCAGCCCAGCCGCCGACCCGGTGAGCAGAATGGCGTCCATCACCCAGCCACGGTCGGCACCGCGGCGGCCGGAACGGCGGAACTCCTGGACCACCCCGCGCCGCAGGGTCCGCTGCGCGGCCAGGATCACGGCCGCCAGCCCACCTGCCGTCGCCACACCAGCCGCCGCCCAGGCCAGCCCGGGCACCGCCGTAGGGGTCCCGGGCCCCAGGTCGAGGCGACCCAGCGCCCCCGCGGCCAGCCAGCCGATCACCATGCCCAGCGGGAGGGCTGCCAAGAGCAGTATCACCGGTTCGGAAAGCCCGAAGACCAGCGTGCGCCAGCGGCCGTGCCCGCGCAGCTTCGCCAGCGCCACCTCCGGCCCGCGCGCCTCCACCGCATCGCTGACAGCCATGAACAGCAGCAGCCAGCTCAGGGTGAGCACTTCCAGCGTGACCAGCAGGACAGGTACGGCGATGGTCCGCCAGTTACCCTCGATCTGGGCCGTGGTGGTGTAGACCTGGCTGCTGACAATCACACCCTGCAGGGCGAGGTTCTGGCTGGTGGTGAAGTCGGTCATCTTCGGGCCCAGCGCACCGATGTCTGATTGCCGGATGCCCGCGGAATTCAGGTAGACATCCATGACCGCGGCGCCCTGCTGTCTCGCCGGGGCGTTGCCCAGCGTGGAGCGGGCTGTGAACACCGCGTCGAAGGATGCCCCTCCCCCGCCTGGCCCGCCCGAACCGATGACCTGCTCCTCGGCCGGGAAGTAGCTGGCGGCCCGCGGTGCCCAGTACGGGCTGTTCAGATCGGGCGTCTGGTAGATGCCGGTGATCTTCAGGGCCGGCCAGCCGGTGTTCCGCAGCACCTGGCCGGTATGCCAGCCCGCCACCCGCGCTGCTGACTGGCCGACGAGGATCTGGTTCGCCGCTTGCGGACAGGTGCCGGAAAAACGCAGATGCGCACACTCATCGGTGCGCCACACCACCGGGAAATTCGCGTTGTACAGCGGGTAGTTGCCCGATCCCTCCAGGGACATGATCGGCGGCTTGAACAGCCTGCTGACGTTTCGCGTCCCGAATTCCAGGTCGAGTTGGCCGATCACGCCCGAGGTGAGGATCGACTCGACCCCGGCGACCGGCCCGGTGACGCTGGCCTCGAAGCCCCACGAGATCAACGGCTTGTTAGCGGTCAGGTCCCGGAGCACCGAGGTCCGGGACGCCTCGTAGTAGATGGGCCCGGCCGCGGCAGCCGCGACGGCCGCGATGGAGACAAGAAAGATCACGAGGGTCGACCCGCCCCGGTGGAGCAGGCCACGGATCACAGCCGCCAGTTGCGTCAAGGCGTCTCCTCTCCGTCACACCGTCTGGCGGGTCTCCTGGGGCATGGCTTCACCGTAAGCGCCCGCGACCGCCGCCCATAAGGCGGGATTGGCCATAGTTAGCCAACCGTGACAGCGCCAGAATCACACCGTGATCACCGTCATCCGGGCAACGTCCGCAGCGTTCCACGGAATCCGGGCCAGTCAGAACCCCTGGCATGACTCCGTGGTCATCGCGCCACCGGTCGTGTGTGAGCAAACAGCCAATGACGGCTTGAAATCTCGACGGGGAGCATTCCCGGCATCATCGAGTGCAGCGCTCAATGGCGGCCGGAGATATCTGGGCAGAGCGGGCCGGTGATATTGGGAGACCATACACAATTGACGTACCCGGACTGCTCCTCACCTGCCGGGACACTCTCCATAGGGTGAGCGCAAGCACAGCCGGTGACGGTGCGGCGATGGACACGCGACGATCCGAACGCCAGCTATGGGCCTTTTACGGAACCCACGCGAGCGGGAACCCCCGGCCCGGCTCCGTGGTCATCGTGCCACCGGCGGCCTGGGCGAGCACCCAATGTTGGCCACCGTTGTCCGAGCAGAGGATCCCGGCGTCATTCGGTGACCATACGCACCTGTCGTACTGGCGGCCGTTGTAAGGGAAGTTCGTCGTCTGACTGGAACCGCCGATCGTCCAGACCCCCAGCAACCAACCACCCGTCCCAGTGGTGACGGCCGCGAAAGAACGGCCCGACGGTGACCAGAAGGGGCGCGACAGCACGCCCAGCGAGAGGGGGAGGGTCTGGAGCACCTTCCCCGTCCGGTTCAGCACGACGACGCCCAGTGACGTATAGCCGCCCGTCATCATCGTTTCGACGGCGACTTTGTCGCCCGACGGGTCCGGGTAGACGGAAATCGACTCACCGACGTTCGCCGACAAGCCGAGGATCTTGTTCAGGCGGGCGACCGTGGCCAGCACCACCGGCTTGTGTCCCGCGTCGAGCAATTCCAGCCGCGAGTCGGGGACATTCGCAAAGTTGCCTTTCGATTTGCGGCCAACCGCGATCGCCTTGACCACGAAAGCCCCTGGAGCCTGTGGGTCACCAGCAGCGCTGTTCCATTGCCCGAGCGAAATCTGCTGTCCCGTGCTGGGCGACACCAGTTTGGTGTGCACGAAGGCCTGCTCGCCAAAAAATGTGTTCGTCATCACAAGGAAGCGGTCGTGGTCGCTGAATGGGCTCGGGATCGCGGGCGCATAGACGGAAGTAAGGTTTGCCTGGAAGGGAAGCGCTGAGACCCCATCACGGGAAACCGCGAAGAGCTGCTGATTCGAGCTGGCCAGGAAATGGCCGTCGGATGAGGGCACAATGCCGTACGGAGCGAACTGCCCGGGCTTATGGAGGGCGACCGCATCGGTCCCATTCGGGTTTGTCAGTTCCAGATACCCCTGGCTGCTCTCGGACAAGATGCGCCCGTAGGAGGTGAGTGCAGACAGCTGGGCCGAGCCGGACCTGTGGCTTGACGCGGACCGGTGGGTTTGCGCTCCGGTCTGTATCGCGTGCAGGATGGATGGCCCGAACGACACCCCCGCCACGACTGCCCCCACCAAGGCCACCGTGATAACCGGGCCGAGCAGAACCCGCCACAGCGACCTCCGCCGCGGTTCCGGGTCCAGAGCCGGGAACTGGGCCCGCCTGTGCTCCTGATCGACCGGGGCACTCTCCACAGTTCGCAGCGTAACCCCGGCCGGTAACGGTGCGGCAAGGGTCCGGCAACAATCGCGAGGTACGCAGCCCCGCGCGCGGAGCCCGGTCCCGCAGTTCAGGCACGCACCGACGGCCCGCTGAATCCTGGCCGAATATATGTGGCGCCGCCCGGCCCCCACCTGCTGGTGCCGGGCCTACCAGACCGGGCTGAACACCGGGAACTGGCCGCCGCAATGGAGCCCGCGCAAGAAGAGCGGGAACACGGGCCGCTGGTCTGGGTGATGGTCACCCACGCCAGATGCCGCAATGGAGCCCGCT
>DAHUZQ010000190.1 GCA_027306495.1 Actinomycetota bacterium
TCCATGACGGCGCGCAGCCGAGCTGAAGTAACACAGTTCTTCGATGGCCTGGAGATCGTGGAGCCAGGTGTGGTGCAGGTTCATCAGTGGCGGCCGGACATCGAAGTCAGCCCGAACGCACCCGCCTCCATATGGTGTGCCGTTGGCCGCAAGATCTGACGGGAATTATTCCGGTCACGGCTTGGCTGTAATAGATGCAACGCCCAGCAGCGGACGGGTCCGGCGAGGCAACGGGTTCCCTCGGATAGCCGCTTCTGGACGTTGTCGTTTTGGGGCTTTCCCCCCGGCGTCTTATCGAGAACGAGGGGGGTTCCTACACATCCCGAGCACCTCGTGGTCCACTCGCTGCGGCATCCTTAACTGCAGGCCGCCCTTGTCCGCAACGCTGATCAGCACGGTTTGCTGGCCGACTTCGAGAAAGTTCAGCGCGGGGCCCGCATCAAACGAGGGCGCTCATGATCCGGACGCACCGCCGAGCCAAGCGGGGAATAGCGGTACGCCCTCATTGAATTCTTCCCGCGCGTGGCGGTGAAGCCATCCGCCGGGACGTCGCGTGGGGGGCCGATCTCCTCGCGCTCGGGGTCAAGCCCGTACCAGCGGGCGAGTTCCCGCGCAGGCCGACCACGCCGCGGTGGTAGTCCTCGACGGCACGGCGCCGGTGTCGCCAGTCCGCCGCAGTTCATCCGGTTGAGCAGCGTGAGCACGAGTTGCTCCAGGAACTCGGCGGGTGATGGCGCGCACGGTGGTTATGCGGCATCCAGTTGAGCAACGCGAGCACAAGTTGCTCCGGGAACTCGGGCGGCTGCTCGATGACACGCGCCAGCAGGTCGGCAGCGACCGCGGAATGCGAGTCATCGATGAGATCGTTGATCGCTTCGCGGGGTGAGGCGTCGCCTGGCCCCGCCTCGGCGGACCTTGGCTGCCTGCTTGCCCCTACGTTCCCGGGTCCGGTTTCGGAACTCCACGTACTCGGGGAACCCTCCCAGGATGCCCATGTCAACGCGCGTCGGGAGGTCTCGGAGGACCTGCTGGCCGCGATCCGTGATCCCGCGAGCAGGGCGATCCAGGCGTGCCCCCTGCGCCAGGTCGGTCACTGCCCAGCCAACTCTGCTGGAGAAGATCGGCTGGCCCCCGCTTGGGAGCGTGACCTTCCGGTCGTCCTCGGTCACGCCGAGGGCTGCGGCGACCCGATCGCGGACCTCCGCTGCGGCGTGAGGTCCGCCATCGGCGTGCACGTCCAGCACTGGCCGCATCATCGACTGGAAGTCCGGGATGGCTCAGCGCCGCCTGTCCGACCTGGTCTACCACCAGCTGGTCCTTGATCAGCAGGGTACAATCGACACGTGCGGATCACCTACGACCGGCAAGCCAACGCCGCCTACATCAAGCTCACCGACGACCCGCTCACGCCCGGCAGGACCAGCATCCCCGCCGACCCGCCCGAAGGCGTCCGGGCATTCGTCGTCCTCGACTGGAAAGACGACCGCCTCGTCGGCATCGAAGTCCTCGACGCCAGCTCCCGCCTCCACCAGGACTTCCTCGACCAAGCCGAAACCCTCGGCTAGACGCTCATCCAGCTCCTCTTGACAGAGGAGGAGCCATTCGGGGCAGCGTGGCGGGGTACGCCCCGCCAACGCGGGGTGGCCCGCCAGGGCACAAGTTGGCTGTCCACGTCAGCCTGGCGATATGTACGGACGAACTCAGGAACCGGAAGATGGTGGGCGCATGTCATGTCGCCATCCTGCATCCACGCCCCAGTCCCCAGTGCCTGTACGCCAACAGAAGCCTTGAGCCGCGCAGGGGGCCATCGGAAGTTCCCGTTGCGGCACCCCTACGCCTTCTGCGCAACAGTGCCCAGGGGACCGAGTATCGTCCCTGTGTAAAGGCCCAAAACTTGTCCGTCCCTTGTCCGCGAACGCCCGCAGGGACACGGTCAGCATCGGCCACCGCCGGATACCTCTCAGCGACCGGGACAGAGTTGGATCTTGGTCGAGTCGCCCGTTCTTCAAGATCAACATGGGCCGGATCGACCCCGTTTCGGGGGCTCCGCTCACGAACCATACGTCGCAAACTCGGGCTCTCAAACCTCGGCGAACCGCATCAGGACGTCCCAGCCGCCCGGGCGGAACGCGCCCGGGCGAAACCACGTTTCCCCAGGTAGGCGGCGGGCGAGTCGGCCTGTAGGCCGGGTTCTGTGCACCCGCCGAAGCGGGCCGACGGCCATCCATCTGGGACTGCCATTGCTGACAGCCTCGTGCGGTCTACCCGCGAGCTCGGGCGGGCCGCCCTCAAACGCTCGCGCAGGCCCGCGGCCCGAAAGCCGCAAACCCTTTTGACCTTGCTCCGGGTGGGGTTTACCGAGCCGCCGCAGTCACCTGCGGCGCTGGTGGTCTCTTACACCACCGTTTCACCCTTACCCCCGGGCTGAGCGAACCCTGACGGCCGAAGACCGCCGGAGCGAATGCCCAGCCACGGAAGCGGTTTACTTTCTGTGGCACTGTCCCGCGGGTCACCCCGGGTCGGCGTTACCGACCACCCTGCCCTTCGGAGCCCGGACCTTCCTCACCGGGAACGGCGTCCCGGCGCGGCCGCCCGGCCGACTCACCCGCCGCATCCCTCAGCATAGAGCCGGTTCGGCCCATTCGCGGGCCCAGACATGTGCGGTGTCATTCAGCGAACTGACCACGCCGGGCCCGCCCGGGTACCAGTCGATCTCGCACAGGCACGCCACATCGAGGTGCATCCGCAGCAGTGCCTGCGGCGGCGCGGCCAGGGCGTGCCGCAGGATCACCTTCATGGGCGTGACGTGGCTGACTACCAGCACGCGTTCGCCGGGGTGCGCGGCGATCTGCGCCGCCAGCCCGGCCAGCACCCGGGCCGTCACGGCGGCCAGGCTCTCACCCCCCGGCGGCGCCTCCGCCAGGTCAGCGGTCCACGCCGCCATCTCCGCCGGCCAGCGGGCGGCCGCCTCGGGCGTGGTCAGCCCTTCCCAGGCGCCGAAGTCCATCTCCGCGAACGACTCGTCCACCACCACGCGCGCGCCGGTCAACTCAGCGACTTCACGCGCGCTGGCCAGCGCCCGCCGCAACGGGGAGGAGACGATCAGCGAGACCCCGCCTCGCGCCGCCAGCCGCCGCCCCGCCGAACGCGCCTGCCGCAGGCCCTGCTCGGTCAGCGGGATGTCACCGCGCCCGGCGAACCGCCGTTCCGGTGACAATGGCGTCTCGCCATGGCGGAGCAGCAGTGTGGTGACCGGCACGCCCGTGGCAGGTACCCAGCCGGGCCCCGTGGGCGCGCGGCCGTCCAGGCCCACGGCTGGTCCCTGTTGTCCCGAACGGCTATCACCCGCCGGCAGGCCGTCCACCCACCCGGCCTGCTCACCCGCGCAACCGCCTGGGGCGGGCTCCGTGGTGGACTCGCCGCTGGCGCGGGAGCCCGTCCCGTCGCCGCCCGACCGCCGCGGACGGGCGGCAGGCCGGCCGGGGCTCGCCGCCGCGTCCATGGCCTGGTTGACCAGCCGGTCCGCGTGCGCGTTCCGCGCACGCGGCACCCAGGTGTAGCTCACGCTCCGGAACCCCCGCGCCGCCTGCACCGCTTCGCGTGCCAGCGGGCGCAGTCCCGGGTGCTTGATCTGCCAGCGCCCCGACATCTGCTCGACCACGAGCTTGGAGTCCATCCGGACATCGAGGTCCGCGCCGGGGGCGATGCGCCCGGCCGCCCGCAGCCCCGCGATCAGCCCGGAATACTCCGCCACGTTGTTGGTCGTGTGCCCCAGGCTCTCGCTCTCCTCGGCGAGCACTTCCCCGGTGAGCGCGTCCTTGACGACCGCGCCGTAACCGGCCGGCCCGGGGTTCCCCCGCGAGCCGCCGTCGGCTTCGACGATCAGCCGGCGCGTCACAGGCCAGACTCGGGGGTGCGTACCAGGATCCGCTGGCATTCCTCGCAGCGGAGCACCTCATCGGGCGCCGCCGCGCGGATCCGGCCGAGGTCCACGGTGTTGAGGCTGAGATGGCAGCCCTCGCAGCGGCCGTGCTTGAGCGCGGCGGCGCCGACCCCGTGCTGTGCCCGGAGCCTGTCGTAGAGACCGAGCAGATCATCGGGGACAGCCGCGGCGACCGAGGTCCGGGCGGCCCTCGCTTTGCCTGCCTGTTCGTCGATGTCGGCGGTCGCTGTGCCACGGCGGGTGCCGACCTGCTCGCGCTCGCGGGCAAGGTCGGTCTGCTCCCGGGTCAGTTCGCCGATGCGCCGCTGGACGCTCTCGCGCCGCTCCATGACATCGAGGACGACCTCTTCCAGCGCGGACTGGCGCCGCGCGAGCGAGGCGATCTCCGACTGAAGGTTCTCCAGTTCCCGGGGTGAGGAGACCTGGCCGGCGTCGAGCCGTTCCTGGTCACGGCCGGCCCTGACCCGGACCTGGTCGACGTCCCCTTCGGCCTTGGACTGCTCCCGCGCCAGGTCGCTCTCCTGCGCTTCCAGGGCCGCGAGTTCGTCGCGGACCTGTGCCTGCCGGTTTTCGACGCGCTCGTGCTCGGCGTGCTCGGGCAGCCCACGCCTGCGGTGTTCCAGACGGCCGAGTTCGGTGTCGATCTCCGCCAGTTCCAGCAGCCGCAGTTGCGCCTCAGGAGATGCTTTCACGAGTCCACACGTTAGCCTGCCGGCCACCCCGCGAGGTAACGCGCGGTCAGGCCGGCAGGTTCAGCATGATCACCGGCGGGCCGGTCGGATGCGCCGACCCCGAGGACGGCTCGACCGTCAGCCCGATCCGGTCGCCGGCGCCCAGCGCCGGGACCACGATCGGGGCGGTCATGCCGTTGTGCGGGGCGGGGAGCAGGCCGGCCGGGTGCGCCCAGCCCGCCCCCATGACCCAGACCTCGTAGGCGCGGCCCTCCGGCAGCGCCGGCAGGGCGGCGGTGGTGAGCACGAGGGTGTGCTCGGCGTGGGACATGACCACGGTGGCGGTCGCACCATCTGAGGCATGCGCCCGCATCATCGTCGCGTCGGGCGCGGACAGCACGGCCGCGATCTGATTGCCGCGGGCGTCCGCCAGGCCGAGGCGGTGCGCGGTGTTGACGGTCAGCGCGCCCACGGCCAGGGCGAGCAGCATCGCGAACCCGGCGACGGCCACGGCCAGCCGCGGCGGCAGCATCATCGTTATCCGGCGGTCGGTCGGCGAACGGCGGGCCCGCCCGGCCGGGGGGACGCTCTGCCGGGTCCTGGCCGCCTCGGCGAGCACGGCAGCCCGCAACGCGGGCGGGGGGGCCACGGCGGTTGCCGCCGCCAGGCGCCCGGCCGCCTCGCGCAGGCCGTCGGTCTCCTGCCGGCACGCTTCGCACCCGGTCAGGTGCCGCTCGAAGCTGATCTGGTCAGCTTCGGCGAGCGCGTCCAGGGCATAGGCGCCGGCCAGCGTGTGCGGATCGGACCGCCAGGGCCTGTTCACTGCTCCCCCAGGCAGTCACGCAGCCTGATCAGCCCATCGCGCATCCTGGTCTTCACGGTGCCCACCGCGACCCCGAGCAGGCTGGCCACCTCGCGGTAGGTGTATCCGCTGTAATAAGCGAGCGTGACCGACTCGCGCTGGAGTTCGGTCAGCGAGTCCAGGCAGCGGCGCACCCGTTCGGCGTCGAGGTGGCTCTCGACCTCCTCGGCGACCACGTCGTAATCGGGGCCGTCGGCCGGCCTGCCGTGCTCACGCCGGGCCGCCGCCTGCTGGGAACGGACCCGGTCCACGGCCCTGCGGTGCGCGAGCATGGTGATCCAGCCCATCGCGGTGGCCCGTCCGGGGTCGAAGCGCGACGCGGTCCGCCAGAGGTCCAGCATCACCTCCTGGGTCACCTCCTGCGACTGAGCCGGATCCCGGAGCACCCTGCGGACCAGGCCGAAGACCGTCGCACTGGTCCGGTCATACACAGTGGCGAACGCGTCCTCATCGCCGCGGGCCACATACGCGAGCAGCGCCGCCAGATCGGTGATCGAGTCCGAGGGCCGGCGTGGCCTGGCCGGCCGGTCGCCCGGCCAGGCCACGCCTTCTCCCCCACGTCCGCCGTCCGTCGCCTTCTCCTGTCCCGTGGGCAGCCCACCCGGCCGCTCGCCACACCCGCGAGTGTGGTCACACCTACAGATTCGTAACGGCGCGCCCGTTGGTTGGGCCGGCCGGGGCAATCCGCAGCCAAGTGTGCTACGAAATCCTTGATGTGAGTGACACTCCACAACCGCCCTTCGCCAGCGACGCCGAACCGCCCGAGCCCTCCGGGACCGCGCACCGGCCCGCGCGGTCCGATGGCGCCCACCGTACTCGTGCCACCTTGCTGCTGGGGATGGCAGCGGGCCTCATCAGCGGCGCGGCCGCGATCGGGGTCTCGCAACTGGTCGCCGGGGTCACCGGTCCGGGCAGCGCGCCCGTCCCGGCCGTCGGGTCGGCGGTCATCGACCTCACCCCCACGGCGGTCAAGGACTTCGCCATCTCGACCTTCGGCAGCAACGACAAGACCGCGCTGATCACGGGGATCTTGATCCTGCTGGTCCTGTTCGCCGCCCTGATCGGCGCGCTGGCGGTGCGCAGGGCCTCGCGCGGTCTGGAGGCGCTCGCCGTGTTCACCGCGATCGGGCTGTTCGCGGCGCTGACCAGGCCCGGCGCCGGCCTGCTGGACGCGCTGCCCACGCTTGCCGGCGCGGTGGTGGCGGTCTTCGTGCTCACCCGCCTGGTCAACGCGCTCAACGCCGCGCCCGCCAGCGCGCCCGCCAGCGGGCCCGGCGGCAGCCTCCTGGCCCCGGCAGCGACCGGGGGCATCACCACACCGGCGACCCGGTCGGCCCTGCCCGCCGGGCAGGGCCGACGGCAGTTCCTGATCACCGGATCCGCGGCGGCCGTCGTCGCCGGCCTGTCCGCGCTCGGCGGCCGCGCGCTCAGCGGCCCGTCAGCGCAGGTCACCCGGGCTCGCTTGGCGCTGCGGTTCCCCGCGCCGGCCCACCCCGCCCCCCCGCTGCCGGCCGGCGCCGACCTGCGCATCCCGGGCCTGAGCCCCTTCATCACACCGAACCCGGTGTTCTACCGGGTGGACACCGCGCTGTTCCTTCCGCAGGTCCCGCCCTCGGCCTGGCGGCTGCGGGTGCACGGGATGGTGGACCGCCCGCTCGTCCTCAGCTACGACGACCTGCTCCGGATGCCGCTCATCGAGGACTACATCACCCTGTGCTGCGTCTCCGACCCGGTCGCCGGCCCCTACATCGGCAACGCCAAGTGGCTCGGGGCCAGCCTGGCCAGCGTGCTGCGGGCGGCCGGCATCCGCCGCGGCGCCAGCCAGTTGTTCTGCACCTCCACCGACGGCTTCACCTCCGGCGCCCCGGTCCAGGCGGTGATGGACGGCCGGGACTCCCTGCTCGCGGTGGCAATGAACGGCCAGCCCCTGCCGGTCGAGCACGGCTTCCCGGTCAGGATGGTGGTGCCTGGCCTGTACGGGTACGTGTCGGCGACCAAGTGGCTGACCGACATCGAAGTCACCACGTTCGGCGCCGCCCAGGCGTACTGGGTTCAGCGCGGCTGGTCGCAGCAGGCGCCGATCAAGACCGAGTCGCGGATCGACGTGCCGTACTCCGGTTCCACCGTTCGCCCCGGCCGGGTCGCGGTGGCCGGGGAGGCCTGGGCGCAGCACAAGGGGATCGACGCGGTGCATGTCCGCGTGGACGGTGGCGCCTGGCAGCCGGCCCGGCTGGCCACAGTGCCCGGCATCGACACCTGGCGGCAGTGGGTCTTCGAGTGGGACGCCCGGCCCGGCAGCCACCGGATCGAAGCGCGCGCCACCGATGCCACCGGTTACACCCAGACCGGTGTGCCGGCGTCGCCCGTGCCGAACGGCGCGACGGGTTACCCGATGATCATGGTCAGCGTGAGCTGACCCCGGCCGGCATCACAGCAACTGGTCGCGGATCTGGCCGGACAGGTAGGCCCCCAGCCAGCGGGTGAGTTCCTCGTAGAAGTCCCGGTTCTCCGCCCCGTCGCCGCCGGGCCGCCCCGGCGGCCCGGTTTCCATCGTCAGCCAGGTGACGTGCGCGCCGAGCCGGACCGGTGAACGGCTGTGCCCACGCAGCCGGCCCGGCAGCCAGCCACCCCCGCCGGCCGGTGCCGGCTCGCCGTTCCCGGTCGGTGCCATGACCAGGACCGGGCAGCCGATCTCCAGCCCGCGCCGGAGCCGCCGGCGTGCCCCCACCAGCAAGGGCGCGGACCGCCACCCGGCCATGTCCTCCCGCAGCGCCCGCATCCGGGCCAGCCAGGACGGGTGCCCCCCGAACGAGGGGTTGGCCAGCACTAACGCGTCGACCGGGTGACGTCCCCCGCGGGCATGCGCCCACAGCGCGGCGACCAGCGCCCCGGCGGAGTGAGCCGCCATGACCACGGTGTCGATCTCATCGATCTCACGGACATGGTCCACCGCCGCGTCGAGGCCGGCGAAGCACTCGCCGAGTTCCTCGGCCGCCCGGCTCACCTCGGGGGGCAGCGCCCGCCCCGTGCCCGGCCCGGGGCGGGCCGGGCCGGGCCGGG
>DAHUZQ010000201.1 GCA_027306495.1 Actinomycetota bacterium
GGCGGGTGCGCTCGCGAGCCGCGCGGCCGGGCCAGCCGACGCGGGACCGGGTGACGGTCACCGCGACGGTGGCCCGGGCATGGCGCAAACCCCGTCCCTGCCGGGCGGCCCGGCTGGGGGAGCCGCGGTGGCAGCCACACCGGGCGCGGGCACCGTCCTGGCCGCAGGCCTGGCAGCGGGCCCGGTCAGCCCCGCTGCCAGCCCCCCCGCTGGTGGCAGCGGCGGCCCGCCGGGTCTGGCGGTGGGAATGTCGGGGGATGCCGCGGCCAGTCAAGGCGGCCCGGCGGTTGCCTGGCCGCCTTGACTGGCCGCTCAGCAGGCCGCCGTTCCCACCCAGCGGGGTCCGCATGGCACGGGGGCGCACCGGGCCCGTTCCGGCGAAACGGCTGCCGTGCCCACGGCAAGCGCCCCGGGTGCCACGGGCACCCGGGTTCTCTCGCTGCCGACCGCCCTGCGCGGGCCGGCGCTCACCGCCGTGCTGGTGCTCACCGCGCTGCGCTCCTATGTCGGAGTGGTCCTGCATGACTGGCCGTACCTGCGGGGAAGCGACCTGTACTCGCACGCGGTCATGGCCGAGCAGATGATGGCCCACGGCAACTACAACACCTACCTGATCTATCCACCCGGCTTCTCAACGCTGACCGCCGTGGTGTGCCGGCTCTCGGGCCTGCCGCCACTTGCCGTCTTCCCGGTCCTCGCCCCGGCCCTGCTGGTGGTCACCGCGCTCGGCTCCTACGCGCTGGCCACCAGGCTCTGGGGCTGGGAGTACGGGGTGGCCGCGGCCGCCCTGACGGGGCTGGTGCTGGTGGGCGCCTACGAAGGGTTCGCCGGGGGCCGGTACCCGGACCTGATCGACGCCTACTTCCTGGTGACGATGGCCGTCGCCGCGCTGGTGACCTTCTATCAGTCGCCTTCGGCCCGATCCGGGGCACTGCTGACGCTGCTGGGTGGGGCGGTGGTCTTCTACCACTCGGTGGCCACCCTGTACCTGGCGGTGCTGATGGCGCTGGTCGGGCTGGCAGCGCTGGGATACCTGGTGCTGAAGCGGGAACGTGCGCAGGCGCGCGCGCTACTGCTGGCGCTGATCGCGCTCGCGGCGCTGTCCGCCGTCTGCGCGCTGGTCATCTATGGCCTGCCGAAATTCCTGGGCGGCGGGTCGGCCACCGCTACCGCCGTGTCCATCGCACTCGGCAGCCAGCCGGCCCTGGCGCCGGGTCACCTGCTGGCCGAACTGGCGCCTGCTGTGGTATGGCTGGGCGCCTTCGGTATCGCCATGGTGGCGGTCGGCGTCAAACGGGTGTCCACACCAGCCCAGGTGCTCACCATCATCACGATGGTGATCTGGTGCCTGATGATGTACCTGGGGAGCCGGACGGCGGTTGATGGCTTCCCGCAACGGTTCGAGCGGGACCTCGGTGCGCCTTTGGCCGTGGTGGGTGCGCTCGCGCTGGGCGTGATCGTGATGTCGGCCGTGCGCTGGCGGTGGCTGCGCCCAGCCGCCGCCCTGCTGGCGGTGACCGCCGCAGCCGCCGGCGTGGTCGTCCTGGCGGTCCAGGTGGCCGGCAACCTCAGGGTCGCCGCCAAGCCCGGTACCGGAGTCATCACCCCGGCGGTCGCGGCCGCTGGAACGTGGCTGGGCCACCACAACCCCGGCTCGGGCACGATCATCTCGACCCCGTACATGAATCCCGGGATCAGTAACCGCGCCGTGCTGGCGATGGGCGGCTACACGGGCCTGCAGTCCTACGAGCCGTACCGGATCGCCCACCCCAGATCGCTGCCGACCGCCGGCCGCCAGCCCCTGCTCGATTCACGCACCGTGCTGATGCAGCCGGCGAGCTGTCAGGCGGCCGAAGTCCTGATCCGCGACGATGTGAAGTTCGTCGTCCTGTACCGGATCGGTGACGGCGCGGACCTGGCCGGATTCGCCTCCACCCCGGCCCTCTACCGGCCGGTGTACAGCAACCGCTCGGTCATCATCTACCAGCCCACACACGCCCCCTGCCGGCCGTGACCGCCGGGCCACGGACCGGGTGCGCGCCGTAACCTCCGCCACGCACCGCCCCCGCCGTCCGTGACCGCCGTCACCCGCGCACGGTGCCCGCTAATCTGCGGTACGTGCCCGAAACTATGCCGGAACGGCCCATCGGCGCGCATGTCCGCGTCTCGGGAGGGCTCGCCAAGGCGGGGCTCGCCTACGCCGAAGCGGTCGGAGCCGAGGCCATTCAGGTGTTCGCCGCGAACCCCCGCGGCTGGGCAATGCCCACCGGGGATCCGTCTGAGGACCATAAGCTGCGCGAGCATGCCGAACGGACCGGCCTGGCGGTCTTTGTCCACTCGCCCTACCTGATCAACCTCGGATCCCCCGACCCGCTCACCCGGGAACGCTCAGCGGCCTCGCTGGCCCATTCGCTGCGCCGGGGGCGGGTGATCGGCGCGCTCGGGGTGGTCGTCCATACCGGATCGGCCGTGACCAGCGGCAGGGACGAGGGCCTGCGCCGGGTCCGCGAGATCCTGCTGCCGTTGCTCGACGGCCTCGGTGACGACGGGCCGGATCTGCTGGTGGAGCCGATGGCCGGGCAGGGCCAGATGCTGTGTGCGCGGATGAGCGACTTCGGCCCGTTCCTCGGTGCGATTGACTGGCATCCACGGGCTGGCATCTGCCTGGACACCTGTCACGCGTTCGCGGCGGGACACGACCTCGCCGCCCAGGACGGTGTGGCGGCGATGCTCACCGAACTGACGCAGGCCATCCGTGCCCACCCGGTCCGTGGCGGTGGCAGCAGGCTGCGCCTCATCCATGCCAACGATTCCAAGGATGGCTGCGGGTCACACAGGGACCGGCACGAGAACATCGGCCACGGCAGAATCGGCGCCGATGCCTTCGGCTCGCTGCTTCACCACCCGCTGACCGCCGCAGTGCCGTTCATCGTGGAAACACCTGGCGGGCGCGACGAAGTAGCCGCCGATGTGGCAACCCTGAAGCGGTTGCGAGCGGAACGGCCCTCGGCCGCCGCACCTGAAGCGCGGCGCGGGTAGCCGGCGGTCGGCGCCACACGGGCTCGCGGGGATGAGCCGCCCCGGGCCGCCCCGGCCGGGCGCGCGCGGAGCCCGGCGCCATCGCGCTCACTCATCCTGCCCCGGCCGGGCGCGCGGACCTACAGGGGTGGTCCCTCGCCCGGCATCTCTTGATAGGAGAACCGCTGCTCACGCCAGGGGTCAGCGTTGTTGTGGTAGCCGCGCTCCTCCCCGAAGCCCCGGCGGTCAGCGGTCAGGTACTCGATCGCACGGACCCATTTCACGCTCTTCCACGCATACCGGTGTGGGACCACCAGCCGTATTGGGTAACCGTGCTCGGGGGCGAGTTCGGCATCCTCGAGGTGAGTCGCGAGCAGGGTCCTGTCATCGGCGAAGTCACAGATGGGCACGTTGGCGCTGTATCCGTAATCGGCCCACACCATGACGTGGGTCACCGCGGGTGCGGGCGGGGCCAGGTGGAGCACTTCCAGGCCGGGGATCCCCTGCCAGGTCACGTCCTGGAGGGAGAACCGGGCCACACAATGCATGTCAGCCGTGACACGGACCAGTGGCATCGCCGAAACCTGCGCCCAATCCCAGCGCTCCTCCCGGCCGGAGGCGGTCGCCCCGCACACCCGCAGGTCCCACCGCGCGGGGCGGAAGACCGGGACCGGGCCGTAATGCATGACAGGCCATACCCGTGGGGTCCGCTGGCCCGGCGGGAGTGCCCGGACCGGGTCGCCATCACTACCGGGCCCAGCAGTGGCCTGCCCACCGGGCGCGAACGGGTCGATCTCCAGTCCGGCCGGCGTGCCGCCGGGCCGGGCCTGGGAGCCTGGCCGCCCCACCGGCGGCATCTCGTGGCCGGCCCCGGACCACGCCGCTGGCCCTCCTTCTGGCACCGGCCGGGTCAGTTGCTCCGACTGTGCCACGTCCTGGCCGTCGCCTGCCGCCCACGCCGCATGCGCCATCTCTGGGCTAGCCCGCCTTTCTACCCGACCCCCGGGCACTACAGCGCACCCGCCCACCACCGCGAGCGGGTGCCCTCCTGGTGCCACCCTTACATGCCTGCGATACCCGTCACACCCCACCCCCCTCCGCGGGCGATGCGCTAAGCTTCACCTATGCGTGGTCAGTTTTGGTTCTGGTATGGCTACCAGCCCGGGCTCGGGACGGTCGCCTGCCAGACCTTGTGCTGACAGCAGCGACGTCACAACAAGCCCCGGGCCACACGGCCCGGGGCTTGTTTGTCTGAGGAAACAGAACCGGAGGAAATCCATGGTCGTGGTGATGGCACCCGAAGCCACCGACGAGGACGTCAAGGCGATCGTTGATCTGGTCCAGACGGCTGGCGGCGACGCCTTCGTGAGCCGCGGGGTCTCCCGGACGATCGTGGGCCTGGTGGGCGACGTTGAGCAGTTCGGCGCCCTCAACCTGCGCAGCCGCAGCGGCGTCCTCGACGTGATGCGCATCTCCGTCCCTTACAAGCTCATCAGCCGGGAGCACCATCCCGACCGCTCCGTGATCAGGGTCGGCGGTGCGCTGATCGGCCCGGACACGCTCACCATCATCGCGGGCCCGTGCGCCGTGGAAACCCCCGACCAGACTCTCGCCGCCGCGCGGATGGCCAGGGCGGCCGGCGCCTCGATCCTGCGCGGCGGCGCCTTCAAGCCACGGACCTCGCCCTACGCCTACCAGGGGCTCGGCGAAGCGGGCCTGCGCATCCTGGCTGATGTCCGCGCCGAGACAGGACTGCCGGTGGTGACCGAGGTTCTGGAACCCGCCAGCGTCGACCTGGTCGCCTCCTACGCGGACATGCTCCAGATCGGCACCAGGAACATGCAGAACTTCGCGCTGTTGCAGGCGGTGGGCTCCGTGGGCAAGCCGGTGCTCCTCAAGCGCGGCATGAGCGCCACGATCGAGGAGTGGCTGATGGCGGCCGAGTACATCGCCCAGCGTGGCAACCTGGACATCGTCTTGTGCGAACGGGGAATCCGGACGTTCGAGACCGCCACCCGCAACACCCTTGACATCAGCGCTGTCCCGGTGGCCCAACGGCTCTCCCATCTGCCCGTGATCGTCGACCCCTCGCACTCGGGCGGACGTCGCGACCTGGTGCTGCCGCTGACGCGTGCGGCTATCGCGGTCGGTGCGGACGGCGTCATCATCGACATCCACCCCGAACCCAAGGAAGCTCTGGTGGATGGGGATCAGGCACTCGTCGAGTCCGACATCCGGGAGATCGCCAGCATCACGGCCCACCTGTCCCCGCTCATGGGCCGCACCCTCTCACCCGCACCACAGCCGGCACCGGTCGGCTGACGGCTTCCCCAGGGCTGCCGCCGCCTCAGCCCTGCCCTAGCCGGTACTCCCGGGCCAGCCCGGCGAGTTCCTCAGCGAGGTCGGCGGCATCGAGTCGTTTCTCGATCCGGACCAGGTCTTCGACCCTGGCCCTCGTTTCAACGTGGCGAGGGGTGAGCAGGCTGCAGCAGTCCTCGTCGGGCAACTCCGACAGCATCAGCGTGCCGATCCTGCGGGCCTCCGCCATGATCTCGATCTTGTCCGTGCCAATGAGCGGGCGCAGGACAGGCAGCGATACGGCCGCGTCCAGCGCCGCGATGTTGGGCAGTGTCTGGCTGCTCACCTGGCCCAGCGAGTCTCCCGTTATCAGCGCGGCGCAGTGCAGACGCTGAGCGAGAACCTGCCCGGTCTTCAGCATCAGCCGACGCTGCGCGACGATCTGCAGCCGGCTGGCCCCAGCGGACACCAGTCGCTGTTGCGCCTTCCCGAAGGGGACCACGAACAGTCTCGACCGGCCCTGGAACCGGTCCAGTTGGCGCATCAGGCCGTATGCCTTGTAGAGCGATTCCGGCCCGGTCAGCGGCATCCCCGAGAAGTGCAGAAACTCACAGCGCAACCCCCGGCGCATCATCCGGTATGCGGCCACCGGCGAGTCGATGCCCCCCGACATCAGCGCCAGCGCACGACCGCTCATGCCCACCGGAAGCCCCCCTTGCCCGGCGGCGCCCTGCGTGTAGACGAACACCTCGTCCTGGTCCACTTCGACATACAGGGTCACGTCCGGGTGCTTGAGGTTGACCGGATAGCCGTATGCCTGCTGGATCCGGGCGCCGATCCGGACGGCGAGCTGCTCCGACGTCACCGGGAACCGCTTGTCTCGGCGCCGGGCACGCACCGCGAACGCACCGGACTTCCCGGCCATGAGAGCCACCGCCGCTTCGGTCGCGGCGTCGGGGTCCTTGGCGATCCGCACGGCCCGGCAGACGCGCGCCACTCCCATGACCTCAGCCGCCCGTTGCGCGACCTTGTCGGCGGCCGACTCAGCACTGTCGCCACCTGCCACGCACCCGGGCGCGGCGCCACCACCACCGGCTGCCGGTGACCCGTTCGATAGGTGTTCGTCCTGCTCGCCGGCCGGCATACGCAAGACGATGAGACCATCGCGCTGCCACAACCGGACCGGGACGCCCACGTCCCGCATCGCTCGCCTGATGTTCTCTTGCAGGATCTTTTCGAACCGCTGCCGGTTGCCGCCCTTGAGGACCACCTCGCCAAGCTTGACCAGCACACATGGCTCCTGAAGCGGCGCGGCGGCGGGCGTGGCGGTGTCTGTGAGAGGGGCCAGCGACATGCTCCCAGTTTGCCAGCAGCATCGGCCTCTGCCGGCAAGCTCAGGGAACGGGGATCGCGGACTGGTGCCGCGCGTGCGGTCCGCCCGTTACCGGACCCGGGGCCCGTGGTTACTGTGGCGGGGGCTCGCCGGCCACCCGCGCCCGCCCGCGCAGGACGAACAGTGAGCCCGCGGCCCACACGGCCAGCAGCACCAGCCACACCGCCAGCCGAACCCACGGCCGGTATCCAGTGGCCAAGTAGTAGGTCGAGTGGGTCAGTGGCGCGTAAGCGAACCATCTGGTCGGCAGCCTCGGGCGCATGAGATAGAGGCCAACGAAGCGCAGCGCCGCTCCCCAGGCGATGACCAGGACGATCCGCTGCCCGAGATTGAGATCACCTATGCGCTTGGACAAACCCGCCCTCCCATCGGCCCGGTCAAGCATGACCCTTCGTACGCCGGTTGGCATGGTATACCCAGGCCGTGGCCGCCGGGCGGGCCCGCAAATCCATGATCGTGGTTGATCAGGGGATCATATTGCCGCCCGATCAACCACGATCACGATGATTGCGCCAGAGGGGCGGCCCGGACCCATACCGGGAAGGGCTTGCGGACGATGCGGGCCGGCGCCTACGTGACCACCGATCCGGCTCTGCCCGAACCCCGCCGTGCTGTCCCCTCACCGGGGCTCACCTGACCGGATCCCGGCGGCGCCACCGCTGCCGCTTGCGGCGCCGCGCTCCCGCGCAGCTCGTCAGCCCGCACCAGCACCACTCCGGCCAGGATGAGTGCTCCCCCGATGAACTGCACCATCGTCGGCAACTGCCCGAGCAGCACCCACGCGAAAACAATCGCGAAGAGCACTTCCGACATCCCGACGAACGAGGCGAGCTTGGCGCCGAGCCGGCGGCTCGCGCCGATACCCGCAACGTAGGCGATCACCGCGGCGACAAGCGACAGGCCGAGGACGGGAACGAGCCAGCTGACCCGGTGCCCGAGGAAGCTGACGTCCCGGGCTGGGGCCGTTATGGTCAGGGCACCACCCACCCACAGCGCCAGCAGGACCAGAGCACCTACGCACATCCCGGCCCACGTCAGGACAAGGGGAGGAAGTTCCGCTTCGCCGCCGGTCGCCGAAAGCAGGTAGTAGCCCGCAAGGCCTACCGCCGCCAGCAGGCCCCACATCACCCCGATCGGGTCGATGTGGGCCGGCCCGGTCACATTCAGTACGCACACCAGGCCGCCTATCGCGGTCACCGCGCCGGTGATCGTAAACCGGCGGGGCCGCTGGCCGTGGCGTACCCAGAGCCATCCAACGATCATGATCGTGCCCAGGTACTCGAGCAGCAGCGCCACCCCGACCGGCATCCGCGCGATGGCGCTGAAGTAGAAGAACTGGCAGCCGGCCACGGCGAGCAACCCGAATGCCGCAACCTTGCCCGCGCTATGGCGCAGCAGCGCCCAGCGGCCACGCAGTTGCAGCAGCGCCGGGATCGCGAGGACGGCCGCCGCCACGGTGATCCTGGCCACCACCGCTGCGGCCGGGCTCCAGCCGGCTGCCAGCAGCGAGGATGCGAACGCGCCCGACGTACCGAAGGTGGCAGCGGCGAGCACGGCGAGCGCCAAGCCCGATCCTCCCCGCCGCATCGGCGCCCTGCGGCTCACCGGCTCCGCCACTTCATCCCTCCTGTAAGTGGTAAAAGGCAAGATTGCCAATTACACTACCTATCTGGCGCGAAAGGAGTCAACGTGCTCTTTGCCCATGACACCCAGGTCGCATTGGCCGCGGCCACGGCGCTGGTGAACACAGGGCGCGCGGGCCGTGAGGACCTACCTGACATCGCCGCACTCGATCGCTTCGCGCAGCGCTGGGAGTGGACCGGGGAGCGGACGCACGACCAGGCCGAACTCGAGGCGGTGCGGGCATTGCGGCCACGGCTCGCACTGCTGTGGCAGGTGGATGAGGACGCGGCGGCCGATCTGGTCAACACACTGTTGCGCGAGGCCAATGCGCTGCCGCAGCTGGTCAAGCACGGCGGCTGGGACTACCACATCCATGCCACACGCCCGGATGTCCCGCTCGCTGACCGGATGGCGGTGGAGGCTGCGATGGCCGTCGCCGACGTCATCCGCTCCCAGCGGCTGGACCGGTTGCGGCTGTGCGCGGCCGATGACTGCGACGACGTGCATGTGGACCTGTCCAAGAACCGCTCACGCCGGTTCTGCAGCCAGTCCTGCGCCAACCGTGTCAACGTCGCCGCCTACCGGACCAGGCTCGCCCACCGGCGCGAAACCTCCCTGGCCGTGGCCACACCACCGGCGCCGCCTATCCCGGGACGCGCGCCGCCAGAGCCCGACGTGCCGGCAGGGTCCAGCCCTCCCACCGGTCGAGAACGGTGAACCCGAGTTCCGCGTTGATGGCGATCATGTGCTCGTTGCTGTCCGCGTTGCCGGTTATGATCCGGGTGACCTGAGGCTCCCGGTCTGCCAGCAGTTCCAGCATCGCGACCTTGACCAGCAGCCCAAGCCGGTGACCGCGGTGGGGGCGCGCGACGACCGTGAACTCCTGAAATCCCCACCCCGGCAAGCTGGGATCCACGCTCAGCTGAGTGAGGCCGGCGAGTTCTCCGGCCTGCGACCTGGCGGCCACCGTGTAGTGGCGCAGTCCCTGGGCCATCATGCGCCGCTCGTCCATCCGCACGCGCTCGGTGTCCCAGAGTTGGGCCTGCGTGTCCGCCATGCGGGGCATGTCCGCGGTGGCCGCGTTGAGGGCGGCGACGGCCGGAAGCTGGTCATCCGGGGATGGACCTTCCCAGGACACCAGGGCATACCCGGCCGCTGCGCCCTCCGCCCGGGACCGCAGCCGCGTGAGTTCCCCGGGCCGCAGCGCCCTGACGTCGAGCACCCGGCGGACATCCGCTATTTCTGGTCGTGCTCCCCAGGCGCGGGCGAAAGCCGAACCCGGTGAGTCAGCCAGGGCATCGGCCGACAGGAGCGAACGGCCCGCCCGGCTGGCACGCTCGGCGGCGTGCCGGACCAGCGCGGATCCCACCCCTGCCCGGCGGTGGGCAGGGTCGACCAGCACGTTCACGAAGGCAATGTGCCTGTTCTCCCGTTCCGGCAATGTCAGCACGCTATAGCCGCACGGGTGCCCGGACCTGTCGCGGCCCAGCCAGGGCTCCACCGGGTCCTCAGTCCAGCCGTAGGCGAGCCAGGCCGCGAAGACCCTGGGCGACATGGCGGGGCCCAACGGATCATCGCGCGGCAGCCCCGCCAGATACATCTCGTGACAGGCGCGCACCTGCTCGCCACCGGCGGCCGCATCAAACCGCTCTACCTGCACGCTCCCAGCTAACACAGCGTCCCGCTCGCCGCGCCACCTAATTTCCGCCGGCCGGGGACGTGCCCGGCGCTCCTCGTGCACCGGGACCTTGGCCCCTGGCTGGCCGCTGGCCGTCGGCGACACAATGACTTCATGACCAATGAGGAGCGCATCACCGAGCTTGAAAAGCAGCTCAAGAAGCTCCAGTCCAAGCAGTCGGAGCTGAGCAAGCAGCTGGCCAAAGCACAGATCGATCAGTGGCAGGCGCGGATCGAAGACCTGGAGGTGCAGCTTCACCTCGGGGCGATGGAAACCAGCGACAGGGTGACCACCCTGATGGACCAGCTCAGGTCGCGGTGGTCCGATGCCCGGCGGCAGTTCGAGGACGCGGCCGCCACCGCGGGTACCGTCGCGGACACGGTGCGGACCGGGCTGGAGAGCGCGTTCAGGGAGGTCAGCAGGACGCTGCTGGAGACCAAGAACCTGCTGAGCTGAGCCCTGGGGCCGGTCTCACGCACCGATCCGAGCCCCGGCACCCCGGCGCACCAACCGCGGCCGTTCCCGCACCGCCAGTGCCGTCAGCGGACTCCCAGGCTGCACTCACCCGGCTCTCAGGCGGACCTGTTCTAATGATCGATGGCGGGTTCCCCGGGGCTCCGGATCCCAGCCCGCTGGGGCCCGCCACCACAGACCAGCGCACCTGAAAGAGCCCCGTGGGACCAGGGCACGGTGCGCACTGGTGCGGCCGTCAGCGGGGCGCCGCGCCCACGAGGAACGCGCGGCGCGCCGGGTGCGGGGGCGCGGCGCGCCGCGCCCCCGGCGCACAGAGCTACTGACGGGCCAGGTTGGGAGCGCCCGACCGGAGCACAAACTTCTGGATCTTGCCGGTGGCTGTCTTCGGGAGTTCGCCGACGAACGTGACGCCGTGCGGGGCCTTGAAGTGCGCCAGCCGTTCCCGGGTGAAAGCGATCAGGTCGCCCTCGCTGGCTTGCTGGCCGTCGCGCAGGACCACGAACGCGTGGGGGGCCTCGCCCCACTTCTCGTGCGGCAGCCCGACAATGGCGGCTTCCGCCACGGCGGGGTGGCGCAGCAGCACGCCTTCCACCTCCACGGAGGAGATGTTCTCCCCGCCGCTGATGATCACATCCTTGATCCTGTCGCGGATCTCCACATAGCCATCGGGATGCAGCACGGCCGCGTCCCCCGTATGGAACCAGCCATCCCCCATGACCCGCCCGGTCGCTTCCGGGTCCTGGTAGTAGCCCGCCATGACCACGTTGCCGCGCACGACGATCTCGCCGAGGTGCTGGCCGTCGGCAGGGACTTCCACACCCTTCTCGTCAACCACCCGCAACTCGCCCGAGGTGATCATCTCCACCCCCGTACGGGCCTTGATCACCGCACGATCGGGCAAAGACAGTGACTCGTGCTCGGGCAGCGGCGCGCAGATCGTGATGAAGGGCGCTGTCTCCGTCAGCCCGTAGACCTGTGTCACCTCCCAGCCGAACTCCCCCTCCATCCGCTCGATGGTGGCGGCCGCCGGCGGCGCTCCGGCGGTGACCACCTTGACCCCCGCCGGCACCTCGCCGCGCGCCGGCGCCGGCGCGTTCGCCAGCGAAATGAGCACGGTGGGCGCGGCACACATCGAGCCCACCCGCTCCCGGCGGATCAGCTCACACACCAGCGCGGGTTCCACCCTGCGCAGGCACACGTGCACCCCGGCCGCCGCTGTCACCGTCCAGGTGTAGGTCCAGCCATTGGCGTGAAACATCGGCAGCGTCCAGAGGTACCGCTCGCCCACGCCGAGTGGGAGGTGGATGAGCGTGCCGATGGTGTTGAAGGCCGCGTTGCGGTGAGTGATCATCACACCCTTGGGGCGGGCCGTGGTCCCGGAGGTGTAGTTGATCGTGAGCAGGTCCCCCTCACCGATCCGCGGGGACTCGAAGTCCGGCGACGCCGCCGCGATCGCGGCTTCGTAATCCACCCAGCCCTCCCGGGGGCCGCCCGCAAGGGCCACGAAGTGCCGGACGCCAGGCAACTGGTCCCGGACGCCATCGAGTGCTTCGAGGTAGTCGGCGTGCGCGCAGACGACGCTCGTGCCGGAGTGATTGAGGATGTAAACGAAGTCATCTGGAGTGAGCCGGTAGTTGATCGGCACGAGCACCGCACCAAGCTGGGGCACGGCATAGAACGACTCAAGCTGAGCGTGGGTATTGGGGGCGATGGTCGCGATCCGGTCACCCGGACCCACGCCGAGCCCGGAAAGCGCTTGCGACCACCGGTCGCACCGATCGAAGAACTGCTCATACGTCAAGCGCAGATCACCGTCGACGACCGCTTCGCGATGGCCGTGCAGGCGGCGCGTGCGGCGAGCGAATTCGAGCGGGGAAAGCGGCACTTCCATGAGCGGACCTCTGCTCCCGAGTTGGCGGAGCCGCCCCGGCCGCCGCCGGCAGGGGGGACCGGCGCGGCGGTGCCGGCGCGGGGCGGCAGACCTTGTACCGGCCGTCCGCCAGCGGGCAGCCGGTATACCGAACGGTAATACCTCAGCGGTCATCCGTGGCAGGCCCGGCGGGGCGGGAAGCGCGCCAGGCCGCCTCCGCCTCCCCCATCGCCGTGGCGGGCGGGCCCTGCACGAATGGCCAGATCTCCTCCGCGATCCCCCGCCAGTCAGCCGTCGCCGACAGTTCTCCCAGCAAGGCGAACAGGCCCAGGTTGATCCGCTGCAAGATCACGTAGGACTGGGGGATCCGGGCGTATCCGGCGACCGGGCTGCGCACGTCGAAGAACCGGCGGACGACGGCCGAGGCGTAGTCGGGGGTGATGGTCAGTTTCCCGGGCTTGCGGATCGTTTCATAGAAGACCGCGAGGTGATCCACGATCATCTCGGTGCTCAGCGGCGCCGATGGCAGCAGGAAACCCGCATCCTCCATCGCCGCCCGGAATGCTTCCGCATCGTTATCCACGCACAGCGTCCTGGCCATCGTCATCAGCGGTCGCAGGTCGTCCAGGGTGAAATGCTTGACCAGCCCGAAATCCAGGAAGGTTACCCGGCCGCCGCCGTGGAACAGGTAATTCCCCGGATGGGGGTCGCCATTGAATGCGTGCACCTCGTACAGACTGCGGAACACGAAACGGTAGATCGTCTCGGCAGCCAGATCACGCTCCGCCTGGGGCCATGACCGCACCTCGGAAAACCGGGCACCGTCGGCGAGTTCGCTCGTGATCACCCGCTGGCCCGAGAGTTCGCCGATGACGCGGGGGACTCCGATCGTCGGGTGCCCGAGATAGTAGGAGGCGAGCAGTTCCTGATTGGCCGCTTCCCGACGGTAGTCGAGTTCCTCCAGCACCCGGTCGCGCAATTCGGTGAGCAGCGCCTCGACGTCCTGGCTCGGGGCGGTCAGCTTCAGCAGCCGCCGCAGCAGCGAGACGTTGGCCAGGTCGGCCGCCATTGTCTCGGCGATCCCCGGGTACTGGACCTTGACCGCGACCGCCCGGCCATCGAGGGTGACGGCACGGTGAACCTGACCGATCGACGCTGCCGCGATGGGATCCGGGTCCCACCGGGCGAAGGCCCGTTCCGGCGGCAGCCCAAGCTCGGACTCGATCACCCCGGCAGCCAGGGCAGGACTCATCGGCGGAACGCTGTCCTGGAGCGCGCTCAGGGTCCGGCGGACGGGCGGCGCCAGGCCGTCGTCGAGGTAACTCGCCATCTGGCCGATTTTCATGAGGACGCCCTTCATCGCCCCCAGCGTGTCGGTGATGTCCTGCGCCGTCTGCAGAGCCAGATCGTTGCGCAGCCGCTGCCTGTGCTCACCCGCAAGCGTGAACAGGGCCGGCGCGTTGCTGGCGTAGCGGATCCCGCCCCGTGCCGCCAGCCGGAGCGCCGCTGCCCCCCGGCGCAGCCGGATCGTCCCCGTCCGGCGCCGGACCGCGGCGACGGCCACGATCGCGGCCACCCCGCCCAGGGCCACTGCGGCGGTCCGCTTGTTCATGCCCGCCGCACGGCGCGCATGCGCATGGCCACCCGCTGCCTGGCCGCGAGCACACCGGGCTCCCCGAGGAACACCGCGTCCAGGACACCGAGGGCTTGCCGGATTTCCAGCCGGCGGGCCGGCGTCAGCGCCCCGTCCGTAGGGAACCCGTACATCCGCGCCGCCCATCGCGGCAGCGAGGCAACCGCCCCGTCGCGGATGTCCTGCCAGATCGCCGCCAGATCGGGGTCCAGGCCGGCCGGCTCCAGCAGGAAGGCGGCCGATTCCGCCGCGGCATCCGTGCGGCGCAGGACCGGCCGGACCGAGGCCAGATAGTCCGCGAGCGCCGCGGCGCTGGCCGGGGTCATGCCGGCGGGCACTCCGACCAGTTCCGCCGCAGTCACCATCTCCGCCACGTAGCGGTCCGCATCGCCGGCGGAGAGCACCGACCCGAACAGCTTGCACGCCGCGAGCGTGGAGTCCACCAGGGCCGCGTGCACCCACAGCAGCAGCGCCGGATCGCTCGCATCATACGGCTGACCGGTCTGCGGGTCCGTTCCCCGCACGCGGGTGTGGATACGCCGCACCCGGGCGGCAGCCTGCTGTGCGGCGGCCCGGTCGCCGAAACTGACCGTCGCGAGGTAGGCCGATGTCGCGGCCAGCCGCCCGACCGGATCCCGGCGCCAGTCGCTGTGCTGGTCCACCCCGGCCATCGCCAGCGGGTGCAGGGCCTGCAGCATCAATGCCCGCAGGCCAGCCACGGGTGAGGAAAGGTCCATGCTGAGCCGCCAGGTCACGCTGGCGGGCCCGAAGAACCCTTCATCGGCGGGGTGATCGGGCACAGCCGCCGCATAGGCCTGCGCTGACCGCTCCACCAGGCCCTCAGCCTGCGCGTACTGATCCACTTTCCTGCCCCCCGGTCTGTGACTATTCCGGCCAGAATCCAGTAAACCTCGCCGGCGAGCCACCGGCTCAACGTGAGCACAGCCTCAGCTCACGCCACTGAGCCGCGCCTGGTCCAGCTAGCGGCCGCCGCGCCGGCGCAGTTCCGCCAGCCGCCGGGTCAGATAGTCGTCATCCAGGCCCATCCCAAATCCGCTCGGCCGGACCACTCCCCGCGCGATGCGGCGACGCTCACGCAGATTGCGGAGCGGGCCGAACACCACCAGCGCAAGTCCCGCCAGGAACGGCAGCACGATAATCGAGCCATCCAGCACCCGGCCGACGGTGCTGTCGGGCATGGCATTGGACGGATTGGCCGGGTCCAGATACACGGTGACCGCCGGCGAAGACCCGAAGCCCTGCCCGTTGATCGAGTACGCCTCCCCGTGCCAGCGGTAGCTGATGATGCCGCCCTGCTCGGTTCCGACCACCCGCGCGCCGGTCCACAGGATCACATCCGCCGACTGAAGTTCGAGGAGCACCGTCAGCACCCCGACACACAGCAGAACGGTGCCCCATCCCACGAGCAGGCCGGACCCGTCGAACCACGACCGCATGTGTCCACGCAGCTTCCCGGCCACGCTCACCTCCCAGCACCGGTGGCCCCGATATCCAGGCTAACCCGGCTGGGGAAAGCGGGGGCAGCCAATATTCAGCCGAAAAAGACCTCGGCCTCCGCATAGCGTTCCGGGGGCACGCGTTTGAGTTCCCGGATGGCTTCAATAAGCGGCACTCGGACTACCTGCGTCCCCCGCAGCGCGACCATCTTCCCGAAGTCCCCGTCCTTAACCGCGTCGATGGCCTCCAGCCCGAACCTGGTCGCCAGCACCCGGTCGAAGGCGGTTGGGGTCCCCCCGCGCTGGATATGGCCGAGCACCGTCGCCCTCGCCTCTTTGCCGGTCCGCTTCTCGATTTCATCGGCCAGGAACTGGCCGATCCCGCCGAGCCGGACATGCCCGAACTCGTCCCTGGGCTGGTCGGTGAGCCAAGCATTGTCCTGCTGCAGTCGCGCCCCCTCCGCGACGACGACGATGGGGGCGTACCGGGTCTGGAACCGGCGCTTCACATAGCTGCAGACCTGCTCCACGCTGAACGGCCGCTCCGGGATAAGGATGACGCTCGCGCCCGCGGCCATCCCTGCATGCAGCGCGATCCAGCCCGCATTGCGGCCCATGACCTCCACTATCAGCGCCCGGTGGTGGCTTTCGGCGGTGGTGTGCAGGCGGTCGATGGCCTCCATGGCGATATTGACCGCCGTGTCGAAGCCAAAGGTGTAGTCGGTCGCGCCGAGGTCGTTGTCGATGGTCTTGGGGATCCCGACCACCTGCACGCCCCAGTCACCGAGGTGGGCCGCCACCCCGAGGGTGTCCTCACCGCCGATGGCGACCAGGGCGTTCACCCCGAGAGCGGCAAGGTTGTCCCGCACCCGCTCGGCGCCGCTCCGGCCATCCTCGGCCGCTCCCTCCGCCAGCGGATTGGTCCGGGACGTGCCCAGGATCGTGCCGCCGCGTGGCAGGATGCCCCGCACGGCTGACACATCCAGCGGGATCGTGTCTCCCTCCAGCGGCCCCCGCCACCCGTCCCGCAAGCCCACGAACTCATACCCGTAGTCCTTGACGCCCCGGCGGACAAGCGCCCGGATCACCGCGTTGAGACCCGGGCAGTCACCGCCGCCGGTGAGCACTCCCACTCGCATACGGGCCACACTAGTCACCATGACTGTCCTCGCCATCGACGTGGGCACCACGGGCGTCACCGCGCTGGTCGTGACCCCGGACGGAGCGGTCGCCGGCCGCGGCTACCAGGAATTCCCCCAGCACTACCCGCGCCCGGGCTGGGTGGAACACCTGCCGGAGGAAATCTGGCAGGCGACGCTCACGGCTTGCCGGCACGCCCTGCGCCACATACCCGTTCCCGCATCTTCACAGGGAACGGGGGGAGCGGCGCCGGTCAGCTGTATCGGCATCACCAACCAGCGGGAGACGGTGGCCATCTGGGATCGCGCCAGCCTGGCCGCACCCCGCCCGGCCATCGTGTGGCAGGACCGGCGCACCGCGCGGATCTGTGCGGACCTGCGGGAAGCTGGGCATGAACCGCGGCTGGCGCACTTGTCCGGCCTGCGCCTCGACCCGTATTTCTCCGCCACGAAGCTGACCTGGCTGGCCGAGCACGAGCCGGCGGTCTGGGCGGGGCTGGCCGACGGTTCGCTGGTGGCGGGAACGGTGGACTCCTACCTGATCGCGCGGCTGACCGGCGGCCGCAGGCACGTCACCGACGCCTCCAACGCGTCCCGGACCCTGCTTTTCGACATCGCCACGGGCAGTTGGTCGGCGGAACTGTGCGAATTGTTCGGCGTTCCGATGCGGGCACTTCCAGAGGTCGTCCCCTCCATGGGGGTGGTCGGCGAGAGCGACCCGGCCGCCTTCCTCGGCCTGGCCCTGCCCATCGCCGGGATAGCCGGCGACCAGCAGGCGGCCCTGTTCGGCCAGGCGTGCTTCCACCCCGGGGACACCAAGTGCACCTACGGCACCGGCTCATTCGTTCTGACGAACACGGGCCCGGACCTCGTCCGGCCGGCCGGCGGGCTGCTGTCGACCGTCGCGTGGATGGACCCCGCAGGCAGGCTGACCTATGCGGTGGAAGGGTCGGTCTTCGTGACCGGGGCCGCGGTCCAATGGCTTCGCGATGGCCTGGGGCTGCTGGACAACGCCGCCCAGAGCGAGGCGCTGGCGGGCACAGTGCCAGACAGCGCCGGGGTCGTGTTCGTTCCCGCCCTGACCGGGCTGGGCGCCCCGTACTGGGACCCGGATGCACGGGGAGCGCTGTTCGGGATCACCCGGGGCACGACACGCGCCCACCTGGCACGCGCCACGCTGGAAGCGATCGCCTTTGAGGTCCGGGATGTCTTCGACCTGGTGGTGACGGGCCAGTGGCGGGGGGCCGCGCTGCGGGTGGACGGCGGAGGCTGCGCCAACAACCTGCTCATGCAGATGCAGGCGGACCAGCTTCAGGTGCCGGTGGAACGCCCGGTCGTCGGGGAGACCACCGCCCTCGGCGCGGCGTTCCTGGCCGGGCTGGGTGCGGGGGTCTGGTCCTCAGCCGGGGAACTAGCCGCCCGCTGGCGCCTGGACCGGCGATTCGAGCCCGGGTCCCGGGACGAGCAGGGATACCAGCGCTGGCGGCAAGCGGTCCAGCGGACCTTGCGCTGGACCCATGCGGAAACCGCTGGTCAGCCCGGCGGCGGCAGCTAGTCCGGCACCAGCTAGTCCGGCGGCGCGGGCATGGGCCAGCGGCGGCAGCTAGTCGGGCGGCTGGTCAGCCCGGCGGCGGCTAGCCCGGCGGCGGCGCACTCACGCCCGCCGGCTCCTTGCGGGCCGCGCGTGCCCTGGCCTTGGCCCGTGCCGCGTACATGTCCACATATTCCTGGCCGGACAGTTCCATCAGCGCGTACATGATCTCGTCGGTCACCGCGCGCAGCACTAGCTGGTCCGCCTCGAGCCCCGCGTAGCGGGAGAAGTCGAGCGGGCGGCCGAACTTGACCCCCGGCCGGAACCGCAGGTTGGGCAGCACCTTGCCGGGCGGCATCAGCTGGAATGTGCCGACCATGGCACACGGCACCACGGGCGCTCCGGACTCCAGGGCGAGCCTGGCTATGCCAGTCTTGCCCCGGTACAGTCGGCCGTCGGGGGTCCGCGTCCCTTCCGGGTAGATCCCGAGCAGCTTTCCCTCCCGCAGCACACGCAGCCCGGTGTTGAGCGCCCGCTCGCTCGCCTGGCCCCCCGCCCGGTCCACCGGGATCTGCCCCATCCCCCGGAAGAACGCCTTGCTGACCAGTCCCTTCAGGCCGGTCCCGGTGAAGTACTCCGCTTTGGCCAGGAACGTCACCTTGCGCGGCAGTGGCAGCGGGCCGAAGAAATGGTCGGAGAAGGACAGATGGTTGCTGGCCAGGATGGCCGGTCCTTCCCTGGGGACGTGCTCGGTCCCCTCGGCCCAGGGCCGGAAAAAGATCCGCAGCAGCGGACCGATGATCGCCTTGACGGCCCAGTAGAACACGCCTCCATGGTCGCATGCGCAGACCGCGCCGGCACCGGCAGCCGAACCCGGAGCCGAACCCTCGCGCTGGCTGCAATTCCCCAGATCAACGACCATGGGTGCGAACTGGTGGGTGAGCGTGCGACGATGCGAACCAGACGATGGCCGCTGGCACGCGTGCCAGCCCGGAGCGCGGCACCGGAGCGCCGGAGAGGATGTCGGCGATGCCTGTGATACCGGGCGCGGAACCGTTCTTCCAGGCCGGCGGTAACACCGGCGTCCTGTTGTGCCACGGCTTCACCGGCAATCCCGGCTCATTGCGCCCGTGGGCTGAGCATCTCGCCGGAGCCGGGCTCAGTGTGTCGTTGCCCCGCCTGCCCGGCCACGGGACAACCTGGCAGGAGCTCGCGCGGACCAGATGGGAGGACTGGTACGCCGAGGTGGACCGGTCCTTCTCCGATCTTCGGGCGATCGCAGACGAAATCTTTGTGATGGGCCTGTCCATGGGCGGATGCCTGGCGTTGCGACTGGCGGAACTGCGGGGGCCGGATGTCGCCGGGCTCGTTCTGGTCAATCCGTCGGTCGCGGCCGACAGCAAGGTCGTCTCGCTGGCGCGGGTGCTGCGGTTCGTGGTGCCCTCACTGCGGGGTGTGGGCGATGACATCCGCAAGGCGGGGGTGTCCGAACACCCCTACGATCGAATGCCGGTGAGCGCGGTAGCCTCCCTTGCCAGGCTGTGGACTTTGACCCAGCGGCAGCTGGGCGAGGTGACACAGCCGCTGCTCGTGTACCGCAGCGCTGTGGATCACGTCGTCGGGCCGGCGAGCTTGCGAGTCCTGCGGGCGGCGCTGCCGGAGTCGCAGCTGATCGTGCGTGAATGTGGGAATAGTTACCACGTGGCGACCCTTGACAACGACGCCCCGGAGATCTTCGCCGGAAGCCTTGAGTTCGTCCGCTCTCACGGTCGCCTGGAACGCCTGTGACGGCGCATTGCCCGGCGAACGCGGCCCGGCCGGCCCACCCGTTCACTGGCTCGTCCGCGCGGTGACGGACCGGAGCCCGGAGAGGGGGTGGACATGGCAGGGGAGATCAGCGACGAAGAGGCGGCCTGGCGCGACCTGGTAGCCCGCCTTGCTGCTCCGACAGTGATCGAGGGGACGGCACCGTGGCCCACTCGCGAAGAACTTCCGGCACCTGCGGCACCTCCGGGAGAGCCCGCACCCGACCCGGCACGGCGGACGACGGGGCAGCCGGGGGCTGACGCCCAGGCCAGCCCGCCGCAACCGCCCAGCGCAGACCCCATCCCGGGGGTGATCCCAGCACCGCCCCAGGCACGCCTGGTCCGGCCCGCGAACCCCGCTCCGTTGCCCTCCGACGACGAGAGCCATTACATTCCGCCGCCGCCTCCCCCGCTGCCGCGCCTCGACCCGCTCAGCAAGGGCGCATGGCTGGCGCTCTTCGGCGGGCCGGCCTATCTCCTGCTCGCCGTGATCCTGAGCTGGACCATCCCCGGCTGGGCTGCCTTCTGCGCGGTCGGGGCCTTCGTGGGCGGATTCGCGACCCTGGTGATCAAGCTGGGCGATGGGCCTCCGCGCGATTCCGGGCCAGATGACGGCGCCGTCGTCTGATCACCGCGCGGCGGGGTGTTACGGGGTGGCGGGCAAGGCTGCCCGGCTAGCCGCGCGGCCGCGGGGGGTCAGGGCGCGGCCACCTGGCTCCGGGACCCACCGCGTGCGAGGTCCGCGGCTCCGACCACCCCCGCATCCTCTCCCAGGGCCGCCAGGCGGATCTCCGCCCTGGGCCGGAACCGGCTGCCGGTCAGCGCCTTCTCGTAGGCCGCACGGGCAGGGCCGGTCAGCAGATCGCCCGCCCCCGACACGCCGCCACCGATGACGAAACAGCCCGGGTCGAGAATCGCGGCCAGGTCGGCCAGGCCCTGCCCCAGCCAGCCGCCGATGATCCCGAAACACCGGTGCGCCGCCGGATCTCCTTCCAGAGCCGCCTGCGTTATGTGCGGCCCGGCGATGCCTTCGGCTTCCCCGCCGCCCAGTTGGAGCAGCCGGGCCGCGGCTCGCGGCGA
>DAHUZQ010000202.1 GCA_027306495.1 Actinomycetota bacterium
GCTGAACTTTTTCGTCGCGATCGTGATGACGCTGGTCGGCCTGGCGTGGTTCATCATCGCCCAGCGCCGGGGCGAGCCTGCGGCGCAGACAGCCGGGGCCACCCTGTCAGGAGGGGCCGCCGAGACGGCTGAGACATCCGATGCGGCTGATGCGGCCGAAACCGCCCCCACCGCCGAGACCACCGGGGCGGCTGCGGCCAGCCCATCGGCCGGGCCGCCGGAGGCGACCGTGTCCCGGCCAGCGGGGGCTGAAGACAGCGGGCAGTAACCCGCGGCATCGGGTGGCAGGGCATGAACTGATCACCAGCCGCGCAGCCGCCACCGCGTCGGCCTCACCCGTTCCCCGGTCAGATCGTCCACCAGCGGGGCACGGCGAGGCCACCAGCGGGGGCACGGCGAGATCACCAGCCCGTGGCACGGCGAGGCCACCAGCCCGTGGCACGGCGAGGCCACCAGCCCGTGGCCGCGCTGATCAAGGCCGTCATGGTGGCCTTGATCGCCCGCCGGAAGCCTGCTCCGAGAGCGGGGTGGGCCGGTCTGGGCTGTCCGGCCAGCCGAGCAGGCCCTTGCCCTCACCCCGCCAGCGCAGCAGTCCCTGTTCGTCGTGCTCGAAGTGGTACACCTTGGCTACGTCCACCTCGAGTTGACGCAGCGGGTGCAGGCGGGTCAGTGCTATCCCGATGAGCGCCCCGGCGACCGGTCCGGCCCAGTAGATCCACCAGCCTTGCCATGCATCGGCGATCACCGCCGGGCCGAGGCTGCGGGCCGGATTGGTGCTGGTACCGGAGACCGGTGCCTCCAGGTAGACCATCAGCGCGTAAAGCGGTGCGAACACCAGTGGCGTCCAGGCGCGCAGGCGCCGGGAGCCGAGGAAGGTAAACAAGACGACGATAAGGGTGGCGCTGGTGGCAGCTTCGCCGAAGAAGGCGGCAACGGTCCCGTAGGAAGGGCCCGGGATGGTCGCACCGAGGTGGACCTGGGCTCCCATCCTGCCCCACGCCAGCAGTGGCGCCGCTCCGGCGATGGCCCCGGCGAGTTGTGCTACCAGGTAGCCGGCCGCCAGCCATGCAGGCATCCGTCGGCGCAGCACGAATGCCAGCGTGACGATGGGGTTGATGTGTGCGCCGCTGACCTTGCCGACAGGGGAGATGGCAATCAGGCCACCGGTCGCGCCGAACAGAAACCCGGTCAGGGCGAGCCGCTGGCCAGGGCTGAGCGCTGGCGCCACCGGCCCACTGGGGGAGTTGTCGATGATGACAGCCGAAAGGCCGACTCCCACCAGCAGCGCGGTGCCGATGAACTCGGCAAGCCAGAGCCGCCAGGCGTGTGCGGGCTGCGGTGTGGACATGCCTCAGGTCCGGGAGATGGCCTGGCCACAGGGCGAGGGTGGCAGCGGGGCCACCCTCGCGTTCTCATCGCCAACGGCACGCATGCAGGCCACGATAGGCCGCCCGGTGACGCACTCAGGACATGACCACCGGCGGCTGGGGCACGAGACGGCGCCGGTGAGGTGGGCCCGGGGCTGCCCGGCGGTTGTCCGGGGGGTGTGGGCCGGAGAACAGTGCCCCCCGGCTGTCAGCGCCTCCCCCGTGCCAGTGGCCACGAAATCACCCCGGCGGACGGCCCGGCAGGGGCGAAGGACCCGGTTTGTGGGCGCGGGCGTGCTGCCGGCGTGGCGACCTGGCTCTATAGACCCACCAACTCGGGGTTTTGCTCCCAGCGGGGTCTGGTGGTGCGGCGGTCCGGGTCGGTTTCACGCAGCAGGAGCAGCAGGATCAGGCCAGACGCGGTCATGATGGCGGCGGCGGCCCACAGCGCGGCGTCGATCCCGGCGAGCGCGGCGACAACACCCAGAACGAGGGGGCCGAGGGCGTACCCGCCGTCACGCCAGAGCCGGTAGACGCCCAGAGCGCCGCCCCGCCAGGCCGGATGCGCGGTGTCGCCGACCGCAGTGATGAGGTTGGGGTAGGCCAGCGCCATCCCGATCCCCATGACGATGGCACCTGCGAACCACAGCCCGCGCGTGCTGCCCGCGGCGATCACGACGATGCCCACGCCGATGAGGAACGTGCCGGCGGTGACCGGTGTCTTGCGCCCGATCCGGTCGGCGAGCGCTCCACTGGCGACCTGCCCGAGGCCCCAGACCCAGGCGTAGACGCCGACAAGCAGTCCGATGACTGGCAGGGACAGGCCTTTGTGCAGGAAGTAGAGCGGAAAGAAGGCGGCGACCAGGCTGTCGGCGAACTTGTTGAACAGCCCGGCCTGGCAGACCGCCAGCATGCTGCGGTCGTGCCAGCTCATGTAGGCGGCCAGTTGCCTGAGTTTCGGCACTCGCGCTTGGGTGGTGCGGGGGCCTCGGTGGCCGGCGGCTTCGGCGCGAGCCCACGGCAGGGTTTCCCGCGCGAGGCCGGCGGTGACCAGCGCGCCGGCGGCGACCACAGCGAGGGCGAGCAGGTAGGGGGCTGGACGCAGCCCATAGGCGGCGACCAGCAGCCCGGCGGCCAGACCGCCAAGCCCGGTGCCCACGTAACCCGCGGATTCATCGATGCCGACCGCGAGACCGCGGTTGACCGGGCCAACGAGGTCGATCTTGGCGGTCACCGACATGGTCCAGGTGAGCGCCTGGCTGGCGCCCAGGAACAGGTTGGCGACGACCACCCACCACCACGCTTGCGCGAAGATGATCAGCACCACGAATGGCACCGCGAAACCCCAGCCAGCCAGCAGCATGGCCTTGCGGCCGCGGCGATCCGACAGCCGGCCCGAGACCAGGTTCATCACCGACTTCACGGCACCAAACGCGGAGATGAACGAAACGGTGTAGAGGACCGAGGTGATACCGAAGGCGTCCCGTGCCAGCGGCGGCAGTGCGACCCGTTCCACGCCGATAGTCATGCCGATCAGCAAGGTGATCACGGTGAACAGCGAGAACTGGTACCAGTTCTGCCGTAGTCCCAGCTCAGGCGGGGCCAGGTCAGGCGAGTCCAGCGCAGGCGAGTCCAGCGCAGGCGAGTCCAGCGCAGGCGGCGGGGCCGGGACCGGACGGGCCCGCGGGGCCGGGGCCGGCTCGGGAGAGCTCACGGGGTCACCTCCACTGACGAGCCGGTGGCATCTGCCCCCGCGGGTGGCCGCCGCCGTTCACGGCGGCCACCTCTGGCGTGCGCCGACCGTTGCGGCACCCTGACGGGAAGGGTCAGGCGTTCAGGGATCAATCTACAGTATTCCATAGTCATATGGATTACGAGAAGACTCTAGCCGGTATGCTGGGATGCGGTGCCAGCAGGGCATCCGCGCCGGACCGGCACGGATGCCGCTCGTGCCCGACAGGCCGGTGTGAGCGGCCGCCGCAGCGGCACACAGGCGGGCCGCAGCGGCACACAGGAGGAACGTATGGGTGATCCGCGGGCCAAGGCGGCGCTGTATGAGCAGTTCTCACGTATCGGCAAGGCTATGGCCAGCCCCAAGCGGCTGGAGATCCTCGACCTGCTCGGCCAGGGGGAACGTTACGTCGAGGACCTCGCCCACGAGGCTCAGCTGGGCCTGACAAGCTGCTCGGCTCACCTTCAGGTGCTCCACCACGCCCGGCTGGTGACCACCCGCAAGCACGGCACCCGCGTCTACTACTCCCTTGCCAGCGACGACGTCGCGCGACTGTTCGCAGGAGTGCGGGACGCCGCCGCTCACCTGCTGGCCGACGTCGAGCCCGCCCGGCGGGCCTACCTTGGCGAGGACGTCGAGTTGATCTCCCGTGACGAACTGCTGCGCCGCGCCGGCTCCGGCGAGATCACCGTCCTGGATGTCCGCCCCACTGCCGAATACGCGGCCGGGCACATTCCCGGCGCGCTCTCCATCCCCCTCGCCCAACTCCGGCAGCGCCTCGCTGAACTGCCCCCCGAGGCGGAGATCGTCGCCTACTGCCGGGGAGCCTACTGCGTGTTCGCTCACGACGCTGTCCGCCTGCTCCGGGCCAACGGCTACACCGCCCGCAGGCTCGCCGACGGCATGCCCGAGTGGCGACTCGCCGGACTTCCCACCGCCACCGCAGAGCCCGTATCCTTGCAACGCGCATAACCGGGAACGGGGTGCCCACTGCA
>DAHUZQ010000209.1 GCA_027306495.1 Actinomycetota bacterium
TAGGTGTCGATCCAACGCTGGTAGCGGGGGTCCGGCGACCCCCGGCGCCGCAGTTCCTTGCCCACCTCCCAGTAGATCCAGTAACACGGCAGCACGGCCGCGATCCCCTCCGCATAGCAGCCCGTGCTGGTGCTGGCCAGCAGATGGCTGGTGTAGGCGAGGTTGGTCGGCGCGGCCTCGGCCACGGTCACCGCGGCCGGATCGACCCCGAGACCGGCCAGCAGCGAACTGTGCAGCGCCTGCTCGACCGCGATCGCCCCGGCGGCGTGGCGGCCGAACATCTCCTGCCCGGCCGCGTCCGGCGCGCACTTCCCCACGGCCGACAGCGCCCGGGAGTACTCGCGCAGGTACAGGGCGTCCTGCACAACATAGAACGCGAAGGCCTCATGCGGCAGGCTGCCATCGGTGAGCCCGGTGAGGAACGGGTGGGCCAGGATGGCCCGGTAGATGCCGGCGATGTCTTGCCAGAGCCCGGTGGTCCAGCGCTCACTCATGATCGGCTCCCAGTGGGGCCGGGGCTCGCTGGCTGTGCAGCACATGGACCGGGCCGTCACCACCGCCGATGCCGGCCAGGCCGTGCCCCACCGCGTCGGCGGCGATGAGCGCCGCGTAGCGAGCCGCCTCGGCCAGCGGCAGGCCTGCCGCCAGCCCGGCCGCGAGCGCCGCCGAGTGGGTGCACCCTGCTCCGTGCGTGGCCGGGATGGCGTGCCGCACAACCGGGATCGCGATGTGCCGGGCACCATCGAACAGGTGATCGACGGCCTGGACCCCGTGGCCACCCGTCACCAGCGCGGCGGGGGCGCCCATCTCCACCAGCCGCTGCGCGAGGACCGCCCGGTCCTGGGTGGCCAGCCCGGTCAGCGCCTGGGCCTCCGGCAGGTTCGGGGTGACCACCGTCGCGAGCGGGAACATCAGGGCGACCAGGCTCTCGACCGCATCCTCCCGCAGCAGCCGGCTGCCCGAGGATGCCACCATCACCGGATCGACCACCAGCGGCAGCCGGCGTGGCGCCAGTGCGGCGGCAACTGCCTCGATCAGCGGGGCGGAAAACAGCATCCCGGTCTTGGCCGCGTCCGCGCCCATGTCGTCCAGCACGACGTCGATCTGCGCCCGCACGAACTCCGGCGGCAGTTCCAGGACCGCGCTCACGCCCCGGGTGTTCTGCGCGGTGAGTGCGACGATGGCGGACATCCCGTGCGCCCCGCACCGGGCGATCGCCTTGAGGTCGGCCTGGATGCCGGCCCCCCCGCCGGAGTCGGAGGAGGCGACGGTCAGCACCCGGGGAACGGCCCCGGCCGCCCACCCGTTCATGCCGGACCCTCTGCCAGCCCGCTGACCGGGCTGGATGCCTGCGCATGCCAGCGCCGGGGGATCCGGCCGGCGGCGTGGGCGGCGCGCCCGGCCGAGACCGCGAGCCGCATCGCGTGCGCCATCCGTTCGGGGTCGGCCGCCCGGGTTATGGCGGAGGCGATGAGCACAGCGTCGCAACCCAGTTCCATAGCGAACGCGGCGTCGCTGGCGGTCCCGATTCCCGCGTCCAGGACGACGGGGACGCTGGCCCTTTCGACGATCATCGCGATGTTGTGCGGGTTGCGGATCCCCAGCCCCGACCCGATCGGAGCGCCGAGCGGCATGACCGCCGCGCAGCCCGCCCGTTCCAGCGCCCGCGCCAGCACCGGATCGTCGTTGGTGTACGGCAGGACCGTGAAGCCGTCATCGACCAGCAGCCGGGCCGCTTCCAGCAGTTCCACCGGATCGGGCAGCAGGGTGTGGTCATCGGCGACCACTTCCAGCTTGACCCAGTCGGTGCCCAGCGCCTCGCGCGCCAGCCGGGCGGTGAACAGCGCCTCACTGGCAGTGTGGCAGCCAGCGGTGTTGGGGAGCACTTCCACGCCCGCCTGCGTGAGCATGCCCAGCAGTGAGCCCGTCCCGCCGGGCGAAACGCGCCGCATGGCCACCGTGGTCAGTGCGGTGCCGGAGGCATGCACCGCCCGCTTCAGCACCTCCAGGCTCGGCGCTCCGCCGGTGCCAAGGATCAGCCGCGACGGCAGCGCCCGGCCAGCCACCAGCCAGGTATCGTCCGTCGCCTCCCACACGCTTGCCTGCGTCACCTCAGCCTCCCTGCACAGCAGTGACCACGTCGACGCGGTCGCCGTTCGCGAGCACCCGTTCTCCCCAGGAACGGCGGGGCACCACCTCACCGTTCACAGCCGCCGCCACGCCCGCGGCCGGGCCCATCAGCTCCGTCACGACCTCGCCGAGAGTTGTCCCGGCCGGCACAGCGCGTGGCTCGGCGTTGACGCTCACCTCGATCGTCACGGCCGGACCGCCGCCGGCCGGTGCGGCGCCGCGAACCGCTCCGGCGAGAACGCCGCCCACTCCGGGGCGGGCGCGTGGCCGGTCAGCAGTGCCACCACCGCGTCGGCGGTCGCCGCCGACAGCAGGATGCCGTTGCGGTAGTGCCCGGTCGCGATCACCAGCCCGTCCCCCGCCACGCCCACGATCGGCCCGTTGTCGAGCGTGCCCGGGCGCAGGCCGGCACAGGTTTCGGCCAGGGTCAGCTCGCCGGTGACCGGCAGGACACTCATCGCGTCGCGCAACAGGTCGTGAACGGCGCCGGCGGTGACGGTCCGGTCATCCCCGCGCTCCTCCGACGTGGCGCCCACCACCAGTTCGCCATCGGCCCGCGGCACGAGATAGACGTCGGTGCCACGGACGGTCGCGCGGATGGTGTAGTGCAGCACCGGCGGCATAGCGGCGGGCAGCCGCAGCCGCAGCAACTGGCCCTTGACCGGCCGCACCGCCTGCGAGACGCCGGCCGGCAGCCCCTCGATCCCACCGGACCACCATCCGGCGCAGACCACCACGGCCGCGCACGAGAGGGAATCCGGCACGCCGGCCCCGGCCAGCCGCACCTCCGGCGCGGCCCCATCCGCCGTCAAGACCGCCGTCACCCGCCCCGGCACGATGCGGACGCCCGTCAGGGCGGCGGCCCGGCTGAGCGCGCTGGCGTACCGCCGGTTGTCCACCGAGTAGTCCCCCGCGAACAGGAACCCACCCCGGACGTCGGGCGCCAGGAACGGCTCCAGCGAGCGGCAGGCACGGGCGTCCAGGCTCTGCGCGCCCAGCCCCAGCGAGCGGCGGAACTCCGTCAGCCGGGCGAGGGCGGCGTAGTCACCCGGGTCGTAGGCGACGGCCAGCGTGCCCTCCCGGCGCAGCCCCACCTGCGTGCCCGTGGCTTCTTCGAGTTCGTCCGCGAACTGCGGAAACCGGCGCACCGCCAGCAGGTTGAGCGCCAGCAGCGCGGTCTCCCCGAACAGGCTCTCCGATACCGGAGCCAGCATCCCCGCCGCGACCAGTGAGGCGGACTCACCGGTCCCGGGGTCCACCAGGACGACATCCCGGCCGGCCGCCGCTGCCTGCCAGGCGATCGCGGTGCCGATGACGCCACCACCCACGACGACGATGTCGGCGGTGACAGCCACACTGACTCCCTTCGCCGGCATTACCCGGATCAGGTGCAACGGTCGGAGGCGGTCAGCCTCCCTCTCAGCCCGTTCCCGGACTCCCGCGGCCGGCCCATGCCGGCCAGGTCAGTGTAAGCCGGCCACGGCGGCGCCCGCGAGAGTGATTGGATGGCGGCGTGGACGGTGCACAGCGGGGCCGGCGGACCTGCCTGGCCGATGCGCGGCTCTACCTGTGCATGGACGGCCGCCGGGAACGCGGGGACCTCGCCGAATTCCTCGATGCCGTGCTGCCCGCCGGCGTCGACATCGTCCAGTTGCGCGAAAAGGGCCTCGAAGCACGCGAGGAACTGGCCCTGCTGGAGGTGTTCGCCGACGCCTGCCGCCGGCACGGGAGGCTGCTGGCCGTGAACGACCGGGCGGACGTGGCCCTGGCGGCGTGCGCGGACATCCTCCATCTGGGCCAGGGCGACCTGCCCGCCGACTTCGCCCGGCGGGTCGTCGGCGCCGGGCCGCTCATCGGCCTCAGCAGCCACGACCCCGCGCAGGCGGATGCCGCGGCAGGTGATGCGGGGATCGACTACTTCTGCGCGGGACCGGTCTGGGCGACGCCGACCAAGCCGGGACGGCCGGCCGCCGGACTCGGGCTGATCGCTCACGTAGCGGCCCGGCGCCCGGCCCGGCCGTGGTTCGCCATCGGCGGCATCAGCCTGCACAACCTCGATGAGGTGCTCGCGGCCGGGGCGAGCCGGGTGGTCGTGGTGCGGGCCATCACCGGAGCGGACGACCCCGGCGCGGCGGCGGCTGCGTTCAGCCGGCGGCTGCGAGCCGCCGGCTGAACGCAGCCGGCCAGGTCACCGCCCCTGCTCCGGCTCAGGCCCCGTCCAGCAGCCCGGTCCCGGCGAGGTCGGCGGCGAGTTCCGCCCGCTCAGCCGGGCTCAGCGGCAGCAGCGGCGGCCGTACCAGCCCGCCCGACATCCCCAGCAGGCCGGCCCAGGCCTTGATCGAGGCGAGAGTGTCCACCTGCCGGGCCCGGCCGCGCAGCCAGCGGGCCGCCACCGCCCGCACCCCAGCCAGGGTGGCGGCCACCTCGCCAGCCTTGACGTAGTCCCCGGCCAGCGCCAGTTCGGTGTACTCGCGCATCGGCTGCCAGGACCGTGTCTGGTACAGGTAGGGGGCGGCCGAGGACATGAACACCCGCTGGCCGTGGTCGCGCACGTTTTCCAGCCAGGTCTCCTCATGGGGTGAGCAGACCAGCATCTGCTCACCGAACGATGCCAGCAGGCGCAGATAGCGTTCGTGCGGGCGGCCGACCTTGATGCCCACGATGTTCTCGATCCCGGCCAGCCGGCCGATCAGCTCATCCGACAGCGCCACCCCGGAGTAGCTGGTGTCGAACAGCCACACCCCGATCTCCACCGCGGCGCACACCTGCGCGAACCACTCGAACAGGCCGTCGTCACCGGCAGGTGGGTAGTACGGGTTGATCACCACGGCGAAGTCCGCGCCGGCCGCCTGCGCGTGCCTGGTCGCCTCGATCGTCTCGGTCACACTGTGGTGACCGGTGTGCGCCAGCACCGGCACCTTGCCGCTGCAGGCGCTGACGACGACCTCGGTGAGCCGGCGCCGTTCGGCCCCCGACAGCGCCCAGAACTCGCTCATGACCCCGCCGCAGAAGATCCCGCTCACACCCAGGCCACCGGTCAGCAGGTCCAGATCCGCCCGCAGGGCTCGTTCATCCAGCCCGCCGCCGTCTTCGAACGGAGCGGTGGTGGCGGCCCAGAGCCCGCTGAAGCACTCCCGCGCCGCCTGCTTGGCCTCGCTCTTGCGGTAGTCCATGACGCTCTCAACCCACTTTCAGCTGCCCGGCCAGCCAGTCGGCCACCATCGGGCGAACTATGTAGGACAGGTTGTTGAGGATGTGCACGCCGTCCGGGTAGACGACGGTCGTGACCGGCCCGCCGTACTCGGCGGCGATCCGCTCGCCGTGCGAGGCGGGGGTGCCGGGATCGTTCCCCCCGAATACCTGCAGCAGCGGGGCGCTCGCCCGGGCGGCGGCGCCCGCCAGCGTGATCGCTGCCATGTTCGCCGCCGGGTCCGCGCCGTGGTGCAGGTACTGACCGGGCCTGGTGAGGTCGTCCATCTCCGCGAACCGGCCCGCCGGGGTGTACCAGCTTGACATAGCGAACACCGCCCGCACGCGCTCATCCACCGCCGCGGTGCGGATGGCGAACAGCCCGCCGTAGGAGATGCCCCCCACCGCGACCCGGGTGGGATCGAGGTCATCGCGCGCGGTGAGCGCGTCCAGGATGACCCGGACCGCGACTTCCTGGTCCGGCCGCAGCGTCGACTCGAATGTGGCCGCCCCCTGCCCCGGGCCGTCGAAGGCAGCCACCGCCATGCCCCGGGCGAGGATGTGGCCGGCCAGGTCGTAGAGTTCCTCCTTCGCCGAATCGGCTCCCGGCAGCAGCAGCACGATCGGCGGGCGGGCGATGCCGTCGGGGATCCGCAGGTAGCCGGTGAGCTCGAGGCCCTCGAACGGCACCGTCAGCAGTTCCATGGGCGGTGACACGAGCGGTGCGGCCTTGGCCAGGGCGGCGGCCATCGCCGCCTGCGCCGCCCGGAACTGCCCCTGCTGGTGGGTGAACACGAAACTCGCCCAGTGATAGGCGAGCGCCCCCCGCAGGTAGGCGTCCCCGGCGGTGACCGCATGGCCCTCAGCCAGCGCCTCGTCGCCGCGGGCGACGTGCGCGGCGGCGTGCTCGCTCCAGGCCGCACACCACTGCTCATAGTCGGTGATCCGGGCTTTGAGCTGCTCGAACTCCCACGCGGTCACGTAGTTGGACAGGATCCGCCAGGTGAAGCGGCGGTACATCGAGGCAAGCCGGATGTCCCCGGGCGTGTCCACGGTTCCTCTTCTCTTCACCGGATGCCTAGGCCTTCGGCGCCCAGGTGCAGCGGTCGTTCGCCACGGTCCAGACCGTCTCGCTCGGTGGCGGCGCCCAGAACTCCACGAACGAGAACTCCTCGTCCCGGTCGTCCTCGAACCAGTGCTCCTCCCCCGGGCCGACCAGCGCGCTCATCCCGGCCTCCAGTCGCAGCGCCGCCTCGCCCGAGTACAGCAGCCCGGACCCGGCCAGCACGCAGAACACATGGTGGCAGTCCCCGTGGTAGTGCGCGGCCGCCGTGTCGCCGGGGTGGTAGAGGATCCGGTCGGCCCTGATCCGCCGGGCGGTGACCGGCACGCTCTCGGTCACCAGGTCCAGCCTGTCCCGGGTGTCCCGGGTCGATACCAGATGGGGCAATTCACTGACAGCGAACACCTTGCGCAGCGGGGTGAGCGGGTCTGCCGCGGCTCCAGTGGATTGAGCGACGATCACGTCCAGCCCGTCGGTGCCCGCGGCGAGTGTCAGGGCGTGCTCACCCGCGAGCCACAGCATGCTTTCGCGTGACAGCGCGAAGGACTCCCCGCCGGCCTGGCCGTGGCCGCTCCCGGCGATCACATAGGCGAACGCCTCCTGGCCCCCGAGCGTGATCGCCGGACCGCGGGCGCCAGGCTCGATGCGGTACCGGTCCGCCTCCATGGGGACCGGCTGACCGAATGCGGCAGCTCCGGCCCAGTTCATGGCGGACCAGCCCGGCCCACTGGTGGCCGCGAGTTGCTGGGGGTGGCGGATGACGGGCATGGTGGCTCCTCACGCACCGGCCCGGGCGGCGCTCGGGCGGTCCTACATGGTGATGATGGGTCGGATGGCTTCCCGCCGGGCCAGCGCCTCGAAGGCCCGGGCCACGTCGGAGAGCGGATAACGGTGGGTGGTCAGCGGGGTCGTGTCGATCACACCGGCGGCGAGCAGCGAGATCATGGCGGGGTAGGCATTTGGGCTCGACCGTATCCCGAGGACATCGAGTTCGTCGAGAGTGACCAGATCCACCGGCAGTTCCGCGACCGCACCACCGGCCAGCCCGAGCAGCGCGACCGCCCCGCCACGCCGGGCGCAGCGCAGCGCCTGGCCGACCACCAAGACATTGCCCGAGCAGTCGAAGACCACGTCCACCCCACGGCCACCGCTGGCGGCCCGCACCTGCGCGACCGGGTCGCCCGCCGAATAGTCGGCCACGTGGGTGGCGCCAAGCCGGTGCGCGGTCGCCAGCCTCGGCCCGCGCCCGACCACCACCACGGTGGTCGCGCCGGCGGCCCTGGCCACCTGCAGCATGAGCAGCCCGAGCAGCCCCGGCCCGAAGACCGCCACGCTCGCCCCGGCGCTGAGCCGGGTCCGGCGGGCTGCGTGCACCGTGAGCGCGCCCTGGTTGACCAGCGCCGCCGCCACATCGCTCACCTGATCGGGAACCTTGTGCAAGGACATCGCCGGGCGCACGGCATACTCGGCGAGCGCACCCGGCGCGGTGTGCCCGTAGAGCTTGAACCCAGGCTCGCGCACCCGCTCACACAGGTTGTAGCGGCCGGCGCGGCACATCGGGCATGTCCCGCAGCCGGTGTGATTCTCCCCCACCACCCGGTCACCCACCGCGAGCCCGCTGCGCTGCGCACCCTCCCCCAGTGCCGCCACCTCTGCGGACCATTCGTGCCCGATGATGAACGGCAGTTCCGGGGGCCAGGTGCCCCGGTACGCGCCACTCACGATCTTCAGGTCGGTGCCGCAGATGCCGCATGCCCGGACCCGGACCAGCGCCTCCCCCGGCCCGGGCACCGGGACGGGCACCTCCTCGACCGTGAGCGAGCCGAAGTCACGCAGCAGGGCTGCGCGCATGCTGGTGGGGACCGCGTTCACCGGTGCGCCCGGTCGGTGGCCGCTGTGCCGTCCGCCCTCACCGCGGCGTCCGCCGGCACCGCATCCGCCGGCACCGCATCCGCCAGCGCCGCCCAGATCTCCCGGGCGCGGGCCACCACGTGATCGGCGACCGCCTCGGCGATCTGCTCCGCCCGCTCCTCGCTCGCCAGTTCCGGCCGCCCGTACCACCCGGTCGGCGCGACCTGATGGAAGTCGCGCAGGACCGGGTACACATCCGGCCGCCGGAACAACCCGTGCGCCACCTCGCCGGCGGAGCGGTCACTGGCGGCGCTCACGCGGTCCAGGTGCACCAGGGAGGCGTCGTAGGCGAGCACCGCCGCCGTCTCCATCGAGCCGGCGTGGGTGAACTCCATCTCCTGCGGGAACAGCGTGTGGGTGATCACGTGCGACTCCGCGATCACGACCTGCACCCCGTGCATCCGCTGGGCTTCGTCGCTGGCCAGCCGGAGCGTGGGGGTGTTGCCCTCGTGCCAGTTGACGACAATGATCCTGGCAGCTCCGGCCGCCGCCAGGCCTCCGGCCACATCCACCAGCACCGCCGCGAGGGTGGACGGCCGCAGTGACAGCGTCCCCGGCCATGCCAGGTGATAATGCGCGACGCCAACCGGGCCGAGACAGGCGACCAGCGTGTCCAGCCGGTCGGCCACCCGTTCGGCGATCGAGGACGCCGCGAACGCGTCGGTGCCGAGCGGCAGGTGACCTCCGTGCTGCTCCACGCTGCCGGTGGCGACGACAGCCACCTTCGTGGCTGCGATCATGGCCGCCGCAGCCGGCTGTGCCAGCCGTTCGATCAGCCGTTCCGGGTGTCGCGGCATGCCGGTCAGCCTCCATATCCCGCGGTCGCGGAAGGGTCGGTGACGGCCCGGCGGTGGGCCGCGATCGGTGTCTGCCACGCTCCGGTGACCACGTCCACCAGCGCGGGGCCGCCCTGATCGAGCGCCGCACGCAGTGCCGCTCCCAGCCGGCCGGGTTCGCTCACGCGCTCGCCCGCCCAGCGGAAGCCGGCGGCCACATCGGCGAACGCCACATCGTCGAAGTCGTCGTCCTGCCAGGCCCGGCCGAAATGGATCCGCCGGTACCAGCGGATCCAGCCCCAGGTGCGGTTGTTCAGGACGACGACGGTGACCGGCAGGCGCTGCTCGGCGATCGTGGCGAACTCACCGACCGCATATGCCAGCGCACCGTCGCCAGTCAGCACGACCACACGCTGGTCGGGCCGCGCGTGCGCCACGCCGATGGCAGCGGGCACCGCGTAGCCCAGGCCAGCCTGGCCACGGGGGGTCAGCACCCGCCGGCCGGGCGAGCGCTGCTCCAGGTAGACCCCACCCCAGCCGCTCGCCAGGCTGGCATCGCAGACCAGCGTGTCCCCTGGCGCCAGCAGTGCCTCGACCTCGGCGACCACCCGCTGTGGTGCGATGGGCTGCTCGGTGCTGGCCCGTTCGCTGTCCCGCCCGGCCCGCCAGCCGGAAGCGAGCTCGATGATGCGTGCCCGCCAGTCGGCCCGGGCAGCGTCCACACCCGCACCGGTGCCACCCGGCTCACCGACATCTGCGCCCGCGAGCGCCGCGGCCAGCGCGGCCAGGCCCAGCCTGGCGTCCGCGAGCACCGCAGCCACCAGTGGGAACGCCCGGCCCAGTTCACAGGGGTCGATGTCGCATTGCACAACCCGCTGGTCTGCCCGCGGCAGGCTCCAGGAGTACGTCGCGCCACTGCTGGCCTTGGTCCCCACCAGCAGCACCGTGTCCGCCTCGGCGAACGCCTCGGTGGCCGCGGCCGTCCCCATGGTCCCGGTCACGCCGACGCTGAGCGGATGATCCTCGGCGATGGATCCCTTCCCCGTGAGCGTCGTGCCGACGGCGGCGGACAGGGCCTGCGCGAGCGCGGTCAGTTCCGCGCCGGCGCCGCTGTGCAGCACTCCGCCGCCGGCCAGAATGAATGGCCTGCGCGCCTGCCGGAGCACCGCAGCGACGGCCTCGATGTCGGCTGGATCGGGCGCCGGCCGGAAGGCCGGGAAACGCCCGAACCGCTCGCTGACTGCCTGCCAGCCCGCGCCCGTCTCGCCACCCGCCGGGCCGTCCAGCACGTCCTGCGGGAGGAAGAGCGCGACCGGCCCGGGCCGGCCCGTGGTCGCCTCCCGGAACGCCTGCCGGACCAGCGCTGGCATCGTCGCGGCGTCGGGCACGCTGGCCTGCCACTTGGTGACGGGCGCGAGCAGCGCCTGCTGGTCGAGCGCCTGCGACGCGGCGCCCCGGTAGCGGTGCGGAGCAAGGCGGGCCGGCAGGTCGCTGACCAGGGCTATGACCGGCACGGACGCTCCGAGCGCCTCCGCGAGGCCCGACGGCAGCTTGGCCGCGCCAGGCCCGACGGTGGCATCACAGACACCGGCCTGACCACTCACCCGCGCGTAGGCGTCGGCGGCATAGGCGGCGGTGCGCTCGTCCCGTACCGCAATGTGGCGCAGTCCCGGTTCGTAGTCGAGGATGCCGTCGTAGAGGGCGAGCGTCTGGCCGCCCGGCACCCCGAACACGTGCCGCACCCCGTGCTCGGCCAGCAGCGACGCAAGCAGCGCCCCGGCATGCCGCGGACCACCCTGCCCAGCCAGCGGATCAGGCATCGACCAGTCCGAGCAGTCGGGCGGCATTGCCGGACAAGATCGCCTCCTCGCCATCGCCGAGGCCGAGCGCCCGCACATCCTCGACCGGGTGGTCGGTACTCATGTCGAAGGGGCGGTCCGAGCCGAGCAGCACCTGGCCCGGTCCGGCATAGGCAACCAGGTCGGCGAGCAGGCCGCGGTCGTGGGTCACCGTGTCGTAGTAGAAGCGGCGCAGCGAGTCATCCGGCCCAGCCGCCAGCCTGGCCTGCGGTTCCGGGCGCATCGCGAACGAACGGCGGAGCCGGCCCCGCACGATGGGCAGCGCGCCACCACCATGGGCGAGCAGCACCCGCAGCCGGGGGTAGCGCTCGAGCACGCCGGCCATCACCATGTGGGCCGCGGTGATCGCGGTCTCCATGGGATTGCCCACCGAGTTCCACAGGTAGTAGTCCTCCAGCGGCGGCAGGCCCAGTCCTCTGCTGGCCGGGTGGATGAAGACCAGGGCGCCGGTGTCCTCCGCCGCTTCCCAGAAGGGCAGGAAGAAGTCATCGCCGAGGTAGCGCCCGGCCACGCTGCCGGGGATCTCGACCCCGGTCAGGCCCGGCACCGTCATCAGGTCAGCTAGCTGCCGCGCAGCGAGGGCGGGGTCCTGCAGAGCGACCGCCCCGACCGCGCTGATCCGGCCCGGGTGCGCGGCCGCGGCCGCGGCCAGCGCGTCGTTCTGCACCTGGCAGATCAGGCGTGCCTCATCCGGCCCGGCGTCCACCGGAACGAGGTTGATCCACGGTGAGAGCAGCAGGTGCCCGACCCCGGTCTGCTCGGCCTGCCCGAGCATCACCGCCACGTCGGTGAACTCGGCGATGATGGCGTCGATGTCGTGGCCCCGGAAGCTCAGCTGGTAACGGCCGCCCTCCCGGCTGATCACCGGCCGCCACCGGTCGGGCACACCGGCCTGCGTCATCTCCTCGACGATCACATGGCAGTGCGTGTCAGTGATCACGCGCCAGCCCCGGGCTGGGCCGCGTCCGCGGCGCTGCCGTTCGCCCCGCTGCCGTTCGCCCCGTTGCCGTTGCCCGCCCCGGAGACGGCACCACCCAGGTACAGCGCCCCGATTTCGGGGTGCTCCAGCACCTCACGGCCGGTGCCCGATAGCCGCACCTGGCCGTTCTCCAGCACCACGCCGTGGGTGGACAGCCGCAGCCCGGCCCGGGCGTTCTGCTCGACCAGCAGGATCGTCTTGCCCTGGCTGTGCATCAGCCGGACCGCGTCGAACACCGTCTTGAGCACCTTGGGCGCCAGACCCATCGAGGGCTCGTCCAGAATGACCAGCTTGGGGTCGAGCATCAGGCAGCGCGCGAACTCCACCAGCCGCTGCTGGCCTCCGGACAGGCTGCCGGCCTTCTTCCCGAGCCATTCGCTGACCTGTGGGAACATCTCCAGCACGCCTTCCAGCCGCTGACCAAGCACCCGACGGTCGCGCAGGATGAACCCGCCGAGGTTGATGTTCTCCCGGACGGTCATTTCGGTGAACAGGCTGTGGTTCTGCGGGACCTGCACCACACCCATCTCCAGCACCTGGCGCGGGCTCTTGCCCGTCAGCCGGTCACCGTGCAGGGTCACCACGCCGAGCCGGGGCTTGAGCAGGCCGCTGATGGTCCCGAGCAGCGTCGACTTCCCGGCGCCGTTGGGCCCGACCACACAGGTGATCCCGCCCTGCATCACCGTCAGGCTCACCCCGCGCAGCACGTCGCCGCCGCCGTAGCCAGCGACGACGCCGCTCACTTCCAGTGCGCAATCGGGCTGCGCATAGGCCGCGGCGAGCTGGCCCGCCCCATGGTCAGGCTGCTGCGTCGTCATCGTCACCCTCCGCGGTTCCGAGGTAGGCGTCCAGCACCCGGCGGTCGCTGCGGATCACTTCGGGCGGTCCGGTGACCACCGCTGTTCCGTAGTCCAGCACAGTGACCACGTCACACAGGCCCATGACGAAATCCATGTTGTGCTCGATGATCAGGAACGTGGTCCCCTGCTTGTTCAGTTCGCGGATCCGGTCGGTGATCGTTCCGATCAGGGTCGGATTCACCCCGCCGGCCGGCTCGTCCAGCAGCACGATCTCCGGCCCCGCCATCAGCACATAGGACAGTTCCAGCAGCTTTCGCTGGCCATAGGAGAGTGTCTCGGCCCGGTTGTCCGCCAGCTTGGCGATCCCGGTGAACTCCAGCAGTTCCATCGCCCGCCGGCGCGTGGCCGCGCCGCCGGCCCTGGCCAAGGGCATCCGGAACCCCTCGCCACGCTCATGCCGGTGCGCCGCGACGATCATGTTCTCCATCACCGTCAGCCGCGCGAACACCCGCGTGAGCTGGAAGGTCCGGCCTATCCCGAGTGAGAAGACCTTGTCGGGGGGCAGGTTGGTGATGTTGCGCTCGCCAAGCCGGACCTCGCCCGAGTCCACCCGGCCGAACCCGGTGATGAGGTTGAACATGGTGGTCTTGCCGGACCCGTTCGGGCCGATCAGGCCCGCGATGGCGCCCTGCTCCACCTCCACGGTGGCCCCGTTGAGCGCCTGGACACCCCCGAACGCCTTGGCGATCCCACGCGCACTGAGCAGGACGCTCATCGGACACCTCCCGCGCTCGGCATGCCTGCTTGCTCACCCAGTGGCCCGGTTACCGGCCCCGCCGCGTCCGGGGCGAGCGCACCCGGCGGGGCCTGGCCCCGCCGCTGCACCCGGGCACGCAACTTGGTCGCCCACTCCACCCCGGTAGGCAGCAGGCCCCGCGGCAGGAACAGGATGACCACCAGGAAGATGCATCCGAGGATGATCTCGCTGAGGAAGCCCGTGTAGGTCTGGACGATGTACTCATTGAGCGGGAAGAGGATCAGGGCACCGATGACCGGCCCCCAGAGGGTACCGAAACCCCCCAGGAACACCATCAGAGCGATCAGCAGGTCGAAGTTCGGGTCATAGGCGGTGTCGGGCAGCGCCTGGCCGATG
>DAHUZQ010000213.1 GCA_027306495.1 Actinomycetota bacterium
GGCGGGGCAGGGGAGGTCGGCTCCGGGGCGGGTGCAGCCGTTGCGCAGCGCGCCGGTTCGCAGGCCGGTGCCGGCCTGGCGCCGCAAGGCTGGCACCCCGCCTCCGCCCCGGACCAGGCGCCGGGAAAATTCGGTTACTACGCCGACGACGCCGATGTCTTCGGCTGGATCCGTGAGGGGGCACCCGACGGGCGGACCTGCCTGGAGTCCCAGGTCATGGACTGGGCGGACGACGTGGCCTACTCCGTCCATGACCTCGAGGACGGCTTGCACGCGGGTCACATCACCCTGGCCGCGTTGCGTGACCCCGCCGAACGGCAGGTGCTCGCAGAACTCACCGCCGAGCAGTACTGCCCGCCGGAACCGGTCAGTGTGGCCGAGCTTGCCGAGGTCATCAGCGCTCTGCTGGATCTGCCGTTCTGGCCGGGCTCCTTCGATGGTGGCCCGCGGGCACTGGCCGCGCTCAAGCACCTCACCAGCGAACTGATCGGGCGGTTCTGCCGGACCGTGCAGCAGGCGACGCTCGCGGCTGCCCGACCGGCCGTTCCGGTGCTGGCGGGGGTGGATGGAGGCGGTGAGGGCACGCCCGGCCCGACCCGCTACGCCGCGAACCTGCTGGTTCCCCGGCAGCAGCGGCTGGAATGTGCGCTGCTGAAAGGAGTCACCGCCTACTACGTGATGAGCCGGGAGGGGGTGGCCGCCGTGCAGGCGCGGCAGCGGGAACTGATCGCCGAACTCACGGCCGCCGTGGCGGATGGAGCACCCGGCACCCTGGACCCGGCCCTGCGTCCGGCGCATGAGTCGGCAGCCTGCGATGCGGAGCGGGCACGGGTCGTGATAGACCAGATTGCCTCGCTCACCGATACATCCGCTGTGGCCTGGCACGCCCGGCTGTGCCGGCCGGAGTCTCGCGCAGCGGCAGTACCCTACCCGGGCTGAACGGGCCGGGACGATCCCGTCCTGGCCCAGCCGTCCTGGCCCAGCCGTCCTGGCCCAGCCGTTCTGGGCCGGCCGTCCTGGGCCGGCCGGGACGATCCCGTCCTGGCCCAGCGGTCCTGGCCCAGCCGGCCTGGGCTGGCCGGGTGCGATGAGGGCTGACCCGCCGATCTGGCAAGGAGGATCACCGATGCCCGATGAGCAGACCTACGTCATAGTGGGCGCGGGCCTGGCAGGCGCCAAAGCCGCGGAAACCCTGCGTGAGGAGGGGTTCGACGGCCGGGTCGTGCTGCTCGGCTCGGAGGCCGAACGGCCCTACGAGCGGCCACCGCTGTCCAAGGGCTACCTGCTCGGCAAGGACGAGAAGTCGTCCGCCTATGTCCATGACGAGGGCTGGTACGGCGAACATGCGGTCGACGCACGCTTCGGGGTGACGGCCACTGGGCTGGACCCGGCGTCCCGGCGGCTGAGCCTTGCCGATGGCGGCTCGCTCGGTTACGACAGGCTGCTGCTGACCACGGGCGCCTCGGCGCGGCGGCTGCCGGTACCTGGCGCAGACCTGGACGGCGTGCTGTATCTGCGCACCATGGAGGACTGCGAACGGCTCCGGGAAGCCCTGCGCCGACAGGGCCGGGTCGCGATCGCGGGGGCTGGGTGGATCGGGCTGGAGGTCGCGGCGGCCGCGCGGGAACTCGGGTGCGAAGTGACGGTGATCGAACCAGAGAGCGTCGCGCTGAGCCGGTCGATCGGGCCGGAACTTGGAGCCATGTTCACCGAACTGCACACCGAGCACGGGGTGAGCTTCCGGTTCGGGGAAGGTGTGAGCGAACTGCGTGGTGAAGGTGGCCGGGTGCGGGGCGTGGTCACCTCCGCCGGCGTGACGGTGGAAGCCGACATTGTGGTGGTCGGGATCGGGGTCACCCCCAACACCGCGCTCGCGGAAGCGGCGGGGCTCGCTGTGAGCAACGGCATCCTGGTGGATGCCGGGCTGGCGACCTCGGCACCGGGCGTGTACGCGGCCGGGGATGTGGCCAACGTCGATCACCCGTTGCTGGGGCGACGGGTGCGGGTGGAGCACTGGGCCAACGCGCTCTCCGGCGGCCCGGCGGCGGCCCGCGCCATGCTCGGCCAGCGGGTCAGCTACGACTGGGTTCCCTACTTCTTCAGCGACCAGTACGACCTGGGGATGGAGGCAGCCGGGCTGCCCGAGCCCGGCACCTACGACCGGGTCGTCTCCAGGGGGGACAGGGCGGGGCGTGAGTTCATCGCGTTCTGGCTCGCGGGCGGCGCTGTGATCGCGGGGATGAACGTCAATGTCTGGGACGTCTCCGACACCATCCAGGATCTGATCCGGTCCGGGCGCACGGTTGACACCGCGCGCCTGGCCGATCCCGGCGTGCCCCTGACCGCGATCTGAGGTCCCGCCGCGCCAATGTCCATGATCACGGAATCCTCTCAGCGCATATGACTGACACGATTCCGTGATCATGGAAATGAGGCTGAGCAGGCCGTGCCACAGTGCCGTGGGCGGCCCTGCCAGCCCCGGCTCAGCAGGACGCTGGCCACCTCAGCGGCCACCTGGCAGGGCCGCGTCGTGACGTCCCCCCAGTTGTACCGGAGGGTGGTAATCCCAGCGGCGGCGCTCGCATTGTCACGGTGGATATCCCGCCAGCGCGCATCCAAAGGATGAGCTGCCCTGCCGTCCAGTTCGACGGCGAGGCCGAAGTCTTCATAGTGGTTATCCAGATATCGGCTCCGCTGGCCGATCCTGCTCGGTGCCTGCCGGACTGCGGATGGCAGGCCGTGCGGTCGCTCGACCTTCCGCACGTACCGCCATTCGAGAACGGAATGCACCCCTTCTGCGATGTCCGAGAGCGCCACCGTCATCTCCCGGCGCCACCGGAGCCTGGGCCGGACGGAGCATGCCTCGATGAGCAGACTCGCCGTTGTGAGACGGCGTGAGCAGGCCTGTATGAGCCACCCGATGGCCTCATCCGCTGTGGGTGCGGCCTGTGTTAGGTCAAGTGTTGTCTCTTCCAGCCTGGTCCTGGGTGGTACCCGCGTTGGATGCCGCGCCTGACCGATGCGGGCGGACCGGTGAGCGACGATCCGGGGCAGGAGGCTTCCGCTCTCGGTTCCCGGGACTCTCAGCCGGTCTTCGACGGGAACCGTCACATGGACCACCGCGCTCAGCCGGTCCGCGAGCAGGTCGAGTTCGGCGGCGGTGTGGTGGCTGAGGGCGGCGTCCGGGCCGGCCCGCAGCACGGCGGCCCACAGCACAGCCGGCCGGGACGGCGGGCCGGTGAACGTCGCGTAGACGCCGCGGTAGAGCACCTGCCAGCGCCCGCGCCGGATGAGGCGGTCCACCGCCACGGTCTCGATCTCGGCCTGCGGGATCTGCCACCGGGCGATGACCCCTTCCTGGCAGCCGAGCAGCGCACGGCAGGCTGGCGGCAATTCACGCGTCACGGCACGACCCTGCCGCGAGGGTGAGGCCACCGGGGGCAGCGGCTTCTCATCTGTGGACGAGCGAACCCGTCGCGGCGGCCTGTGGATGGAAGGCCGGATTCCGACGGACCCCTGTGGTAACGACGGGCGGCGGGCCGCCTTGCCGTCACCGGCCGGCGGCTACGGGATCTGCCCTAGCCGGCGCTGCCGAGGACCGCCGCGACGACGGCCCCGGTGTCGGTCAGGTCGGGCAGCACCGCGTCCGCCCCGGCGGCCGTGAGTTCGGCCATGCAGGCTGGGCCGGTCGCGACCGCCACGGCCCGGGCTCCGGTGGCGAGCGCGGCGGCCACGTCGAGCGGTGTGTCGCCGACCAGCACCGTGGCTGCCCCGGCGAATTCCCGGCCGTATGCCGCTGCCGCCTGCCGCCGCGCCAGGTGCACCAGTTCCGCCCGCACCTCGTGGTGCTCGCCGTAGGCACCCACCGTGAGATCGAGATACCCCGACAGCCCGACGGCGTCCAGTTTGGCCTCGGCGATGGCCCGCACGTTGCCGGTCAGCACCGATTGCACGACCAGGGTGGGGGAGTCCCCGGCGGCGGTGAGTACACCGACGCCTCCGGACCCGGCCACGACCGCGGGCGTGGCGGCGGGGGCCGCCAGGGCCGTCAGCGCGGCGGCGGCACCAGGAAGGGCGCGGCCGCGAGCCGCGAACACCTCACGCAGGCCCGGCGCCCGGGCGGTCAGTTCGGCGATGAACGCGTCCACCTGGCCGGTGGCGTCCGGGACGCCCGCCATGGTCAGCGTCTCGGTGATGATGGCGCGCTCCGTGCGGCCGGCCATCGGCGCCGTCGCGGCGAGTTCGCGGCCGAACAGGGCACGGAAAACCGCGCCATAGACGGTCTCGGCGACCCCACCTGCGTTGAGCAGCGTGCGGTCGAGGTCCCACAGCACCAGCACGTCGCCCACGGCGTGACCGTACCAGCCCGTGCGCGGGCGCCAGCGCATTAGACTCGCCGGGAACGGAGACGGACGAAGCGGAGGGGCACATGGCTGGCCGGATCCGCGACGAGGACATCACGCTGGTCCGTGAGCGCTCGCCCATCGACGAAGTGATCGGCGAATACCTGCAACTGCGCAACGCCGGAGGTGGCTCGCTCAAGGGATTGTGCCCCTTTCACGATGAAAAGACGCCCTCATTCAATGTGACACCGTCCAGGGGCCTTTGGTATTGCTTCTCCTGCGCGGACGGCGGCGACGTCCTGAAGTTCGTCGAAAAGATCGACAACCTGTCCTTTCCGGAGGCTGTCGAACGACTCGCCGCCCGCGCGGGCATCGAACTCCGCTACGAGCAGGGCGGACGCGTCCCCGGCCAGGAGCAGAGCCAGCGCCGCCGGTTGCTGGCAGCTCACCAGGCCGCTGCCGATTTTTATTCTGAACGGCTATCTGGCGCGGATGCCTTCACCGCCCGCGAATTCCTGTCCGGGCGGGGTTTTGAGCTGACTGATGCGGAGCGATTCTCGGTCGGTTATGCGCCGGCGGAGTGGGACGCTCTCACCCGCCATCTGCGGGGCCGGGGTTTCACCGACGCCGAACTGCTGCTGGCGGGCCTGGTGGCGCAGGGGCGCCGGGGCCCGATCGACCGGTTCCGGGGTCGGCTGATGTGGCCGATCCGGGACCTGGGCGGTGATGTGATCGGCTTTGGTGCCCGCAAGTTGCTCGCGGACGACGATGGACCGAAGTACCTGAACACATCCGAGACACCGCTGTTCAAGAAGAGTTCGGTGCTGTACGCGGCCGACCTTGCCCGCCGGGAGATCTCCCAGCGCCGCCAGGCGGTGATCGTCGAGGGGTACACCGATGTGATGGCGTGCCACCTGGCGGGCGTGCCAACGGCGGTGGCCACCTGCGGTACGTCGTTCGGGGAAGGGCACGTGAAAGTCCTCCGGCGCCTGCTCATGGACGCGGACCAGTTCCGGGGCGAGATCATCTTCACCTTCGACGGGGACGCGGCAGGCCAACGGGCCGTACTGCGCGCGTTCGAGCTTGAGGAGCGATTCGTCACCCAGACGTTCGTGGCTGTGCAGCGGGATGGGCTTGACCCGTGTGACCTGCGCGGCAAAGAGGGAGATGCGGCTGTCAGGGATCTGGTGGCGCGCCGGGTGCCGGTCTATGAGTTCGCCATTCGCAGCGAACTGGCCCAATACAACCTCGAGACCAATGAGGGCCGGCTGGCTGCGCTGGATGCTGCCGCCAAGATCATCGCTCGTATCAAGGACAGAGGGCTGCGGGACCGCTACGCGGTCAGCCTGGACCGCTGGCTGGGCATGCTGAACGAGGAATTCGTGCTGGGACGGGTGCGCGCGCTGGTCGAGCCGCCCCCGGGGGCGCGGGCCGGCCGCCGCGCCGGGGCGGCGGCCGGTGCTGGGGCCGGGCCAGCTGGCCGGGGGGTACGGGCAGGTGGTCCGGGGGCGGCTGGCTCACCACCTGTCGCGGTCCGGGGTGGTGCGATATCCGGCGGGGCTGTGAGCTGGGAACTGCGGCAGCCGGTGACGCGGCAGGACCAGCTACGGTATGACGGTGAGGACCCGCTGGTGCGGGTCGGGCGGGAGGCGCTCAAGCTGGCGGTCCAGCGGCCCGCGTTGTGCGGCCCGGAGTTCGACGCCATCGATGCCACGGCGTTCACCGCGGCGATGCATGGCCGGGTCCGGGAACTGATCGGGTCGTGCGGCGGTACCTCCGGCGCCGACGGAGTCCGGCAGTGGGTGGAGCGACTGCGGGAGGCAGCCCCCGACGACGCGCTGCGGGGATTCGTCACCGAACTGGCGGTGGAGTCGCTGCGGGTGCCACGGGCGGACGGCGAACCGGACGCGCGGTATGCGGATGCGGTGCTCGCCCGGGTGGAGGAACTGGCCGTCAGCCGTGAGGTCGCCGCGGTCAAGTCCCGGCTGCAGCGGCTCAGCCCGGTGGAGTCCCCCAGCGAGTACAACCGGCTGTTCGGCGACCTTATCGCTCTGGAGCAGCGCCGCAAGGCGCTGATCGAGCGGGCATCGGACGCAACCCCATAGCTGTTACCCATCTGCTGAGGGAACCCGGTCGTTACACACCATCAGGTGACAAAAGTAAGCCGTGGTAACCGGGCCGGTCTGACGCACACTTATCTGCGTGACCTTCACGTTACTTCCCACCGGGCAGCAGGCCGTCGATCACATGTCGGACCTGCTTGCGAGAGCCAGGGAGCAGGGCACAGTGGCGCTGGCGGAGATCGCCGGCGCACTGGACGCCAGCGATCTCCCTCCACACGAGATCGACGGAGTCGTCCGGCTGCTCTTGGATGACGGGGTCGAGATTCTCGACGACGGCAGGGCGGACGCAGATCTCGCGACCGCGCGCGGACCGGACGAAGGTGCGGGCCGTGCCGTCAGCGGTGACCTGGTGCGGGTGTACCTGCGCGAGATCGGCCGGGTGCCACTGCTCACCGCCCAGGACGAGGTGGAACTGGCCAAGTCGATCGAGGCCGGCCTGTTCGCCGCGGAAAAGCTGCACGATGATCCCACCGGTCCGGACTGGGACGACCTCAGTGTGCTCGCTTACGCGGGTAAGCGGGCCAAGGAGCGGCTGATCGAGGCGAACCTGCGGCTGGTGGTGTCGATCGCCAAGCGCTACATCGGACGCGGCCTGGGCTTTCTGGACCTGATCCAGGAGGGCAATCTCGGGCTGATCCGGGCGGTGGAGAAGTTCGACTACACCAAGGGCTACAAGTTCTCCACGTACGCCACGTGGTGGATCCGCCAGGCCATCACCCGGGCGATCGCCGACCAGGCGCGGACGATCCGCATTCCGGTGCACATGGCGGAGACCATCAACAAGATGGTCAGAGTCCAGCGTCAACTGCACCAGGAACTCGGCCGGGAAGCCTGCCCGTCGGAGATCGCGGCCGAGATGGGGCTGACGGTCGAGCGGGTGCTGGAGATCCAGCGGGTCGCGCAGGAACCGGTCTCGCTGCAGGCGCCCATTGGCGAAGAGGATTCCGACCTTGGGGACTTCATCGAGGACACCGACGCAGTGGTGCCGATGGAGGCGGCGGCGTTCCTGATGCTGCAGGAGCAACTCCAGCAGATCCTGAACACCCTCTCGGAGCGGGAACAGAAGATCATCCAGCTCCGGTTCGGCCTGACCGACGGGCGTCCTCGCACTCTGGAGGAGGTTGGCCGCGAGTTCGGTGTCACCCGCGAGCGGATCCGGCAGATCGAGTCCAAGACGCTCACCAAGCTCCGCCACCCTGGGCGTGCCCAGGTCCTCAAGGGCTACCTCGGCGGGGCGTGAGGGTCAGGCCGGGGTGCCCGGTGCGCCCGGGGTGCCCGGTGCGCCTAGCCAGGGTGCTTGTTCGCCCTGGTGGGCGGCGGTGAGCCGGTGGTACAGCAGCGTGACCACCAGTGCCAGGTATGGGGCTGCCAGGGTGCCGGTCACGACGGTGCTGACGAAGTTGCCCGCCGTCCGCGGCAGCACCACGCTGAGCAGGCCGACCACGAAGGCGAACGCGATCCACATCAGGAAGACCAGCACGTAGACCCCGAACACGTTCCAGGCCCAGCCACGAACTGTGCGCCAGCTTTCCCCGAAGCAGTGGATGGGCCCCGTGCGGCCTATCACGATGCAGGGGACGATCAGGGACCAGAACGTCAGCAGGATCAGCCCGGGCACGATCAGCAGGACGAGACCGGCAGCGATCCCGATGCCGGCCAGCGCCGAGGCGCCCGCGACCGGCAGTACGAAGGGCAGGGCGGCGGAGACGGTCTGCCGCAGGTCCAGGTCCACCCGCCCGTCCCGGACGTCCTGGACCGCTGTGACCAGGGCCGACTGGACCAGTGCGCCGGCGATGAAATTGATGAGGACGCCGACGAACTCGCCCGCGACCCCGCCGAAGGCGGTGAGTATCGCCACCACGATCGCCGTCACGATGTAGATCACGAACGCGATCACGAGGAAATGACCGGCGAACCGCTCGTACAGATCCCAGGCCTCGCGCAAGACCCCCGTGACCGGGCTCATGCCAACCAGCGCAACTGGGTGGGCCGCGCGCGGGTGACCCGTCGGCTACCCTGCGTCACGCCGGAGGCTGCCTGCGTGGCGAGGAGTAGGCACCCCGTCCGTCGGCACCCGCGCCGCTCGACATCCCGCCGTCGGCGTGTGCCCGTGTTCGGGACATCCCGGGGACATGGCTGACGATCCTGTCCTTGGTCGTCGTGGCGATCCCGGCGGCCTGTGCCTGGAGCGCTCCGGCGGCCTGCTGTACAGAGGGGCTCTCCCAAGTCTTGCGAGCGAGTTGGGAGATCTGTTCATAGCGCTCGCGGCCGGCCCTTGCTCCGAGCACAAAGCCGGCGCCGAAGCCCGCGATGAAGGTTAGTCGGTACCGCATCTGGCGCCCCTTCCTCCTTGGTAAGCCTGCGGGGGTTGACTTCCCCCCGATTGGTGTGCGTACTCATGCGAGGGGGTGCGCACGGGCTCCGGACCATCCGGCAACGGAGGTTGGCACCCGGTGTCGTGTCGGTGGCTCAGGGCTTGATCCGCTGGTCGGAGCGGGCGGACGGCTGCCCGCCGGCCTGGTTGTGAGCGGCCAGCGCCCTGGTGGTGAGCGGCCAGCGCCCTGGTGGTCACCGCTTGCCGCAATCGGCCCGCCTGAGTACCCGGCACCTGGCGAATGCCGGGATTGCCCGCTTCCTGGCGGGCGCTTGGCCGGACCCGGCCAAGCCCTCAGTGCGCTACCCTTATCCCCGGCGAGCGCCTTCACCCGGCGGGACGGCACCCTCGGGGTGGGGCGCGCGCGGCAGTCCCGCGTAGCTCAATCGGCAGAGCGTCCGGCTGTTAACCGGCAGGTTATAGGTTCGAGTCCTATCGCGGGAGCCGACCCAGAAGGTGTCTGCCCAGGCAGATGGCCACTTTCCTGATCAGGGGAGTTGGCCTGCCCGGGCAGCTTGCGGCGGCAGCAAGCCCACCCGTGTCGCGTCCCCCGGCGGCCTGCTGCCGCCACCCTGCCCCGGCGGGCCCACTCTGCCAAGGCCCGTCCCTCGGGCGATCCTCGTTGAGAACGCCGTGGGTGATCCACGCGCCGTCCGGCCGCGCTAGCGGCCGGGGGCGAGGTGTCACCATCGCCGCCAAGGACGCCGTTCACATGCGAACCTTGACTCCAACATGCGTAAGGCGTAGCTTACCGTAAGTCATGACTAACTATGTGGCCGCGCTGGCTGCCCTCGCCGATCCGACCCGGCGGGAGATCTTCGAGCGATTGGCGAAGTCCCCGAGTGCCGTTGGGGATCTCGCCCGGGACCTGCCGGTGAGCCGCCCAGCGGTTTCGCAGCACCTGAAGGTCCTGAAGTCGGCCGGGTTGGTCTCCGACTACGCGGACGGGACCCGCAGGATCTACTCGATCGATCCGGCGGGCATCGCGGCCATCGGTGAGTACTTCGAACAGTTCTGGCAGCAGTCCCTTGCCCGGTTCCGCGTCATTGCCAGCGAGGCCGGTGCCAGCGAGGCCGGTGCCAGTCAGGCCGGTGCCAGCGAAGGCACCGTCACCGAACGTGCCACTCACAGTGTCAAGGAGGAGACATGACCACCAAGCAGCAGACCACCTCGGTCACCACCACGGTCGACGTGGAGGCGCCGGCCGAGCACGCCTTCAGGGTCTTCACCGAGGGCATCGGCACCTGGTGGAACCCGGACCACCACATCCTGCGAGCCGAACTCGCCGAGATGGTGTTCGAGCCCTATGTGGGGGGCAACATCATCGACCGCGGCGTGGATGGCAGCGAATGCCGTTGGTCCCGCGTCCTGGCTTACGACCCACCGCACCGGGTCTGCTTCAGCTGGGACATCAGCCTGACTTGGCAGGTCGAGACTGACCCTGCGAAGACCAGTGAGGTCGAGGTGACCTTCACCCCGGAGGGCGAGGGGCGCACCCGGGTGGTGCTCACCCACCGCCATCTCGACCGGCACGGCGATGGCTGGGAGAACATGCGGGATGCGGTGGGGCCGGGCTGGAGCCTCGAACGCTTCGCCGCCATCGCCGCCCGCGTGGCGAATTCGCCGCAACCGGGGTCGCGCAACCATTGACACCGGGGCGTAGGGTGCGCTGTGGTTCGTATCGTGAACCGCCGTGCGGGACGCGGCTGGAGCCAGAGTCCCGGCGGCCCCGTGCGCCTGCTCGCTTGAGGGGAGAGCCGGGCGCTCAGCCCAAGAGAAGGGTGAACCACGTATGAGCGCATGGAACGCCATGACCTATGAAGGCAAGGACACCATCCTGCGGGTGGTCCGGCAGGAAGCCGAGCGAATGTTCGCCATGGCTGAGGCCCCCGGCGCCTGGGAGGCCCCGACCGCGTGCGAGAACTGGGAGGTCCGCGACATCATCGGGCACCTGGTGGACACGACGGAGGGGTACTTCAAGGCGTTCGAGACCGCCCGCGGCGGTGGCGACGCGGCCGCACATGGCCTGCCCGTCATGCACGAACTCGCTGGGTCGGCGGGCAAGTCGTTCCGCTCCATCCCGCAGGCCGAGATGATGAGCCGGGTGCGCGGTGACCTCGACAAGATGATGGGCCTGCTGGAGGCGCTCACCGAAGAGGAGTGGGGCGGCTTGATGGTCCCGCACTCCTACATGGGCCCGGTCCCAGCGTTCATCTACGCGGCGGGCCAGCTTATGGACTATGGCGTGCACTCCTGGGACATCCGCCAGGGAATGGGCATCAACCACGCCCTGCCGGGCGAGGCCGCGGACCTGCTGGTGCCGTTCATGTTCATCATCTGGCAGTCCACGATGAAGGCCGACGCCGACAAATCACCCTTCACCGTCGGCGTCACGATCACGGGCCGCAACGCCGGCGAGTTCCGTGTCAGTGTCTCCCCGGACGGCATGAGCTACGAGCCCGGCGATGTGGGCGACCTGCCGGCGGTGCTCGACTTCGACGCGGGCAGCCTGGTGCTGACCGCCTTCGGCCGGATCAATGGCGGAACCGCCCGCGGCGATCTGGCGCTGGCGGAGCGGTTCCTCAACCTCTTCTACCGGATCTGAGTCCGGCTCCGGGGGGCCGCCCGCCAATGGGCCGGGCGGCCCCCCGGGGGAAAGCCAGACTCGAGGGATCGGTGAGAGCTGACCAGGCAGTCTCGATACCGGTGTCGAAGCGGTCTTCCACGCGCACGATGCCCCTTTGCCAGCCGCGGTCCCGAGGTGGGACAGCGCATGACAGGCGGTGACCGCCCCGGTCCAGGTGCTAGAGGGCCGGACCACCCGCCTGCTCGGCGTCGAACTCCCCGGGTGGATGCCCCTGCGGCAGGCGGTGCTTGGCGACCCGGGCCGTGGGGGTGCGCGGCAGTTCATTGATCACCTGCCAGTAACGCGGCACCTTGTACGACGCCAGCAGTGCCGCCGCGTGCGCGCGCAGTTCGGCGAAGTCGACGCGGCCGTCCGGAACGGGCACGATGAACGCCTTGACCTCCTCCTCGGTCAACTCCGAGGGGACGCCGACCACGGCGCACTCCAGCACGGCCGGGTGAGTCGCGAGTGCCTCCTCGACCTCGGCGGGAGAGAGGTTCTCACCACGCCGGCGGAGCACCTCCTTCTTGCGGGCGACGAACGTGTACGTCCGGTCCGGATTGGCCGTCACCAGGTCGCCGGTATGCAGCCACCGATCGGAAGTGATCACCTTCTCCGTCTCCTCGGGCATGCCCCAGTACCCGGGCGTGAGCACGGGGTTGCGCAGCATCAGTTCACCGGTCTCGCCGGGCCCCAGATCCCGGCCCTGCTCGTCGACCACCCGGCCCTCGTTGATCACCCCCAGCAGGGGATGCTGGCGCAGGCTGCCCAGCGTCTCGTAGGGCCGTTCGCCGTGGGGCCAGATCAGCCCGTAGGGACTTTCCGACATCGCGTAGCCAACCACGATGCGCAGCCCGAAGCGGCGTTCCATCTCCTCGTGGCGCTCGCGCGCGGGCGCCGGCCCGGTGTAGCACAGCCGCAGCGCCGTGCTGGCGTCATCGGGGCGCGGGGCCTGGCGCATGAGGATCTCCAGCATGGCTCCGATGGCGTTGAACTCGGTGGCGCCGTGCCTGCGCGCCGAGTCCAGGAACGTGCTCGCCGAGAACCGGGGCAGCAGGATGAGCCCGGCGCCGCACGCCAGCGAGCCCATCATGGAATACGCGGGCGCGTTGATATGGAACAGCGGCAGCGATGTCATGAGCCGGTCGTCAGCGCCCAGTTCCATCCAGAACGGGAAGCCCTCTCCGGCGAGCGCGTACGCCCGGTGGGTCTGCATCACCAGTTTGGACCTGCCGGTCGTCCCCGAGGTGGGGATGAGGACCGCGAGATCGTCTGGCCCCGGGCCGGCGGGAAGGTCCGGTGCGGGCTGAGCCGCCCGGCCCGCCCACCCGGCGGTGAGTTCACCGGCATCGAGGATCCCGAGCGGCGCCACCTCCACAACGCCGGCGTCGGTCACCAGGCCGGCGAGCCCGGGATCGCTGATGACCGCTTTCGGGCGGGTCTGGTGGGCGAGTCCGGCGAGTTCGGAGGGGGTGCTGCGCGGGTTGGTGCACACGCTCACCGCGCCCAGGCACGCGAGCGAGAGCCAGCACAGTGCGTAGGCGGGGGTGGTCCGGGCGGTGACCAGCACGAAGTCGCCCTTCCGCACGCCCGCGCCGCGCAGCGCGGCGGCGGTCAGCGCCACCTGCGCCAGGGCTCCACCGAAACTGACCGTGCCCTCATCAGAGCGGATCCAGGTGCCGCCGGGATCGCGGGACGCCGCTTGCTTGAGCAGGTCGGGAATCGTGCCGCAGACGGCACTCGCCTCAGCCATGGCTTGACGATACGGGTCGCGGCCTCGGCCGGGCACTCCCCGGCCTGGCCCCGTCACTCACCAGTTCCGGAAATTTCGTAAACCAAACGTCAAGGGAGCGCGTCCATCTTGGTAAAGGCATGCCACGAACCAGCGCGCTCACGAGTTCGTGCGACGGCCGCCGCCCCCTAACTCATGAGAAGGAGCCCGATTTCCATGCGCAAGTACCTGGTGCCCTTGATCGCCGGGGCCGCCGCAGTCGCGGTCGCGGCCAGCGGCGGGGCAATGGCCCTGGCCACGACCTCGAGTCCGTCGCTCGGCGAGCGGGCCTACTTCGGCTGCGTCAAGCTGAAGCACGTTTCCGGGGTCCCCCGCCGGAGTCTCTTCGATATCAGCGAGCGCCCCATCACCTGCCCGGGCGGATCGTTCAAGATCGAATGGAACCAGGACCAGAACGGCAAGCTGGTCGCGTCCCAGTCGATGAACGCCAGCAACATCCCGACCCAGTTGCAGTACATCGGCGGCACGATCCTGCAGACGACCGCGGGTCACGGGGCGACCAACGTGCTCCAGATCTTCTTGCCCAAGGGCACCTACCTGCTGAACGCCGATCTCAAGTTCGACCGCAGCGTGACCGCGGCTACCGGGGCGCCCGACACCTACGGCTACCTCGCGCTGTGGACCGGCGCCACCTCCAGCACCACGTTCACCGACTTCAGCCAGGGCGCGGGTACGTTCACAACCGGGCCACTCCCCCGGTTGGTGAATGGTTCCGATGTCATCGATGCGGTCGCGAGCGGGTCACACATCCTGATCGTCCCGGCCGGCGGTGAGTACCTGAACCTCAGTGCCTTCGCCTACAACGCAGACGAAAGCGGCGGCCCGTACGCCGGGTGTGTCGGCACCGCGTGCACCACTACCGATCTGTCCCAGGCGGGATCGGTCGTCGTCACGAACGCGGATCTGTCCGCCATCCAGGTCCGTCCCTGACGCGCTGTGGTCCGCCCTCGGCCATAGCCGGCCGTGAGCGGGAGGCGCACCGAGGGTAACCTAGCGCCGTGATCATGGAAGAACAGCCGATCGGTTCATGGCTTGCCGATCTGGCGAGCCGGAGCCCGGCCCCGGGCGGTGGAGCGGTCGCTGCGCTCTGCGCCGCCACGGCGGCCGGGCTCATCGGCATGGTCGCCAGCTACACCACCGGCGGCAGGTGGTCCGACCGCGAGCAGCACATGAGGCAGGTGGCAGACGAAGCCTCGACGCTGCGGGCGGGCGCGCTGACAGCGGCGCAGGACGACGTCACGGCCTTCCAGGCGGTCTCAGCGGCCTATGGGCTGCCGTCGGCCAGCGACGGGGAGCGTGGAGAACGGTCCGCCGCCATCCAGCGGGCGCTGGTGGGGGCAGCCGAGCCACCGGTCCGGACCGGGGAACTCGCGGCCAGAGTGATCGAACTCGCGGGTGACCTGGCACAGACGGGGAACCCGAACGTGGTGTCCGACGTGGCCGTCGCCGCGTCGGTGGCGCGGGCCGCGCTGGAGAGCGCCATCATCAACATCGAGATCAATGCGGCGCAGATCCGCGAGCCGGCGGTGTCCGCCCGGCTGGGCCAGACCGTCAAGGACTTCGAGTCCGCCATCGCCGCCGCGGAGCAGGTCGTGGCCGCTGTGCGCGAGAAGATCCGCCGATGACCGCGGCGGTGATCGACGGGACCAAGCTCGCGGAGCGGATCCGCTCCCAGGTGGCCGCCGATGTGGCGGCCCTGGTGGGGATCGATCCAACGCTTGCCCTGGTCCTGGCCACCGCCGATGAGTCCGCGGCCTGGTACGTGCGGGCGATCCGGGCGGCGGCCGCCAAGGTGGGGGTGTTCACGCGGGTGTCCGACCTGGGAGCCGATGCCAGCGGCCCCCGGATCGCCGCCGAACTGGCCGGGCTGGCCGGCGACCCGGGCGTGCACGGGGTCATCCTGCAAATGCCCCTGCCGGCCGGGGTGAGCGCGGAGCCACTCGTCTCGGCCATTCCACCGGGCAAGGACGTCGACGGCGCGAACCCGCTGTCCGCCGGGCGGCTGATGGCCGGGCAGCGCGCGTTCCCCCCGGCGACCGCCGCCGCCGTGATGGAACTGCTCGGCTCGCACGGCGCCGTCCTGTCCGGGGCGCACGCCGTGGTGGTGGGCCGTTCCATGGTGGTCGGCAAGCCGGTCTCGCAACTGCTGCTCGCGGAGAACGCCACTGTCACCGTCTGTCATTCGCGCACGCGCGACCTGCCCGCGATGACCCGGCAGGCCGACGTGCTGGTGGCCGCGATCGGCCGGCCCGGCTTCATCGGCGCTGCCCACGTCAAGCCGGGCGCCATCGTCATCGACGTGGGCACGACCCCCGATGCCGACGGAAAACTGGTGGGAGACGTCGACTTCGCGGCCGTGCGGGACATCGCAGGTGCCCTGACACCGGTGCCGGGCGGGGTCGGCCCGGTGACCACCGCGTTGCTGCTGCGCCATACGGTCAGCGCCGCCACACCTCGTGCGGTATAGCCT
>DAHUZQ010000219.1 GCA_027306495.1 Actinomycetota bacterium
GCCCGCAGACAGACCGGGATAGGCAGCCTTGATCAGAGCGGCCACCCCCGCCGTGAGAGCACAGGCCGGACTGGTGCCGCTCACCAGCCAGTACCGGCTGCCCCTGCCCTGCGCCAGCACGTTAACCCCTGGTGCTGCGACCTGCACGGACAGGTTCGCGCTCGAAAACCCGGCAGGCGCCCCGCTCCGGTTGACGGCGGCGACCCCGAGCACGCCAGGGTAGTCCGCCGGGAACAGGTACGGCGCGTGGTGATCACGCCGCGCGGTGGCGGTGCCCCCCGAGTTGCCCGACGACGCGACCACCACCACGCCGCGGCGGATCGCGAGCGCGAGCGCGGCGCGGACCAGTTCACTGGGCGCGCCGTTTCCCAGCGACATGCTGATCACCGAGGCGTGCCGCGCGACGGCGTACCGTATGCCGTCGGCCAGTGCCCGCTGAGCCTGGTTGCCGCGCTCCCTGGCAAGCTCGGCGAAACCGGGATCACCTTTGTCGGCGAGCACCCGCACCGATAGCACTCTCGCCTGCGGAGCGATCCCGAGGATGCCACTGCCGCCCCCCGCGTGGCCGTGCCCGGCGATCAGCGATGCCATCCAGGTGCCGTGGACTCCCCAGAACGGGTTGGACCTCGGGGTGTGCAGGCCCGTGAAGTCGGCTCCGGTGATGACCGAGCCGGCGAGATCGGAAACCGATGGGTCCACCCCGCTGTCGAGGACGGCGACAAGCACGCCCTTGCCGCGGCTGACCTGCCAGGCGGCAGGAGCGTGGACCGCGTCCAGCACCCACATCTGCTGGTTGCGCACCGCATCGGCACTGGCCCGGCCGGCGGTCAGGATCGCCGACACGGCAACAAGACTGGCGGCGACCGCCCCGGCCACCCGAACGGGCGTCAACATCCCGGTGCTCCGGGGCATTGGGGCGGGGCTGGCGGCGCCCCGAGGCCGGCGGCGACCGTGCTGCCCACGCCGCGCGCGAGGCTCAGCATCTCCTGCCATGCGTAGGGGTCAGAGCGCACGGGGACGTGCGGGCGCCCGTCGGAATACCCGGCGGTCGCCAGGATGACATAGGGGCCAGCCGAGGTATGCCAGCTGAGCTGCCGGGCCGCATCGCCGAAGCGCGCGGCGATCGTCTGCCGGAACGGCAGGGAGCGCAGGACGGGCCGTCCACCGCCCCCCTGTCCCAGGGCGCGCAGGAACTTCCTCGCGGACGCCGGCCCCGGCGTCACCACCACGCCCACGGTGACGACCAGCGCCTGGGTCTGATCGTCATAGGTGGCCCTCAGCGCGCCGGCGCATCCGGCCGGGCCGATCAACCGCTGCGCGGCCGCGGCCAGCGCGGGCCGGCAGGCGCTGGTGGGCGCGATGCCGATCCGGTCCGCCGTCACCGCCAGGCCGGCCCGGCTCGCGAACAGCGTGCCCGGAAGCTGGTAGGTCACCTCCGCCGGGAAGATCCGGCCAGCAGGCCAGTCGCGCCAGCGACTGCTCGTCTCCCACGCCATGATGGCGCCCGCTTGCTGTGGCGTGAAGGTCCGTGGGAGCACCTGGCCCACGATGCCGGCCACGGCCAGTGCCAGGACAGCGACTCCGGCCGCGAGCAGCCCGATCAGCAGGCCGGGCCGGCGCCGCTGACGCCGGGGCGGGGAACGGTGCCTCGGTCCCGGCGACGGCCCGGGTGACAACGGCCCCGGTGAGCGCGGGCAGCGCCGCGCCCCGGTGAGACCCGGGACGTGACCCGGCTCCTCCCGCCCTGTCGACACACCGGAATGCTACGGCCATAGCCGGCCGGGGCCGGGCCATGTTCCGCAGGTGCCCGGCGGGCAGCGCCCGCCCGCTGGGCCAGGCCGGTGAACCGCCCGGCAAGCCGGGTGGGGCCGGCGAAGCGGGCAGCGGGCGGGCGGTGGGAACGCGGAGCGGTCAGTAGCTGGGAAGCGACGGATCGACCTGGCTGATCCACGCGAGAACGCCGCCACCCACATGAACGGCGTCGGCGAAGCCCGCGTTCTGGACCACGGCGAGGCACTCTGCCGAGCGCTGCCCGCTCTTGCAGTGCAGGACGATCCGCTTGTCCTGGGGGAGTTTCTCCAGCGCCGCTCCCGACAGGATTTCGCCCTTGGGGATCAGCGTGGCACCGGGAATCGAGACGATCTCGTACTCGTTGGGTTCCCGCACGTCGATCAGGAAGATGTCGTCGCCGCGGTCGAGCATGTCCTTGAGCTCGGCCGCCGTGATGGTGGAGCCGTCCGCAGCCAGCTGGGCGTCCTGGGAGACCGCACCACAGAACTCCTCGTAATCGATGAGTTCGGTGACGGTGGGTTTCTTGCCGCAGACCGGGCACTCCGGGTCCTTGCGGACCTTGACGGTGCGGTACGACATCTCCAGGGCGTCATAGATCATGAGCCTGCCGACCAGCGGTTCGCCAATCCCGGTGATGACCTTGATCGCCTCGTTCACCTGGACCGAGCCGATGGAGGCACAGAGCACACCCAGCACACCGCCCTCCGCGCAGGAGGGGACCATGCCCGGCGGCGGTGGCTCGGGATACAGGCAGCGGTAGCACGGCCCGTACTCGGCCCAGAACACGCTGGCCTGGCCGTCGAAGCGGTAAATGGACCCCCAGACATACGGCTTGCCCAGCAGTACACAGGCATCGTTGACCAGGTAACGGGTCGCGAAGTTGTCGGTGCCGTCGACGATCAGGTCATACGGTTCGAAGATCCGCATCGCGTTGTCGGAGTCCAGTCGCTCCTCGTGGAGGACCACCTCGACCAGCGGGTTGACTTCCCGGATGCTCTCCAGTGCCGACTGCGCCTTGGACCTGCCCACATCGGACTGCCCGTGAATGATCTGGCGCTGCAGATTGGACTCGTCCACGACGTCGAAGTCGACGACGCCGAGCGTGCCCACCCCGGCAGCCGCGAGGTACAGCAGGGCCGGGGACCCGAGCCCACCAGCCCCGACGACCAGGACGCGCGCGTTCTTCAGCCGGCGCTGGCCGGTCTTGCCGACGTCGGGGATGATCAGGTGACGCGAATAACGGCGAACCTCGTCGACGGTCAGGTCGGCACCTGGTGATACCAGCGGGGGCAACGGCACGGCGGCTCTCCTGGGTCACGACATCCCGGGCTGGTCCGGCCCGGCGAAAAGTCTCAACCGGCCCAGTGCCCACCGCATTCCCCGCCACGGCACCGGCTCCCAGCTATCCACCCCACCACCCACGCCCAGCGACCCGGGTCCTCATCCTCCCCAGCGAACGGGGCGCCCACCGGATTGGGGGCCGGCCGGAAATGTCACAGGGGCACGGTAGAACTCTGCCTGAGGTGAGGGCCGGGCATCATTGCTCCCGGTATCCCGCCCGCAGCTATCCGGCGCCCGCAATGCCGGTGTTCTCTTCCCGGGAGGTTCGATGCCCGCTCTACCCCCCGATCGGCCAGGAAGCCGCCCGCCCTCTCCCGGCACGCCGCGGCGAGGCCACCGGAAGTGCGCACCTCATGCGCCAGGGGAGGGGCAGCCTCTCCCAGATCCGGCCGCGGTCCGCATGTTCCACATCCCTGATTCGGCACCGCCCTTTGACGAGGCGTTGCCCGTAGGCGCCGCAGACCCGATCGCCGAGCCATCTGCCGCCGCACGAGGCGCCACAGTCCGCACGGCGGACGCCCCGCCCCTCCCACCCGCGACCCCGGCTCCGGATGTGCCCGGCCACGGCACTGTGCCCGGCCATGGGAGTGTGCCAACCGGTGCGGCCGTCACACCGCCCGTGCCCACTGCCGCCGGGGCACCCACACGGGCGGCGCCGGCCCGCTGGCCGAACCAGTTCGCCCAGGCCCTCGCTGAGACGCTGGCCGGCTCACGGCCGGCCCGGCAGATGACGCCGTGGACGACCGAGCAGGTCAGGACCGCCATTCAGCGACTCGGCGCCCACCTCGGGACGGGCCAGCAGCCACGCGTGCGGCGGGTCCTCACCAGCTACCCGGCGGCCGGGGTGATGGAGATGACCGTTGTGATCGGGTTCGGCAACTCGGTCAGGGCACTGGCGGTGCGGTTGGAGCGCGCTCCTGACCGCTCGGACGATGCACGCGGGCAACGGTGGCTGTGCACGGCTGTCGAAGCCGCCTAGCTCAGCCCCGGTGCCTGGATCACGAAGCCGTCTAGCTCAGCCCCGGTGCCTGGCTCGGCATCCCGCCCGCCCCGGCAGCAAGATCAGGCATCTGCCCGGGTGCGAGGGTCCCCATGACAGCGCTTGAACTTCCGTCCCGATCCGCAGGGGCACGGGTCGTTGCGGCCGACCTTGGAGTACCCGCCGTCCCCGGTCCGCTCGGTATGGCGTTCGACCCCTGCTCCCCCGTCCACAGTGGGAGCGCTGTAGGAGAGCTGGCTCGGCTTCTTCGGGCGCGCCAGCCCGGGGGCGACCAACTCTGGCTGCTGGCCTGCGCGGGCCTGGCCGCCGCTCCGGTCACCCGGGCGCCCGCGCTGGCCACCCGTCCGGCCGTTCGTGCCGGCGGCAGCCACCGCGGCCCCGCCGCGCCCGCC
>DAHUZQ010000222.1 GCA_027306495.1 Actinomycetota bacterium
ACGACACTGCCCGCGGGGCGGATGACGAAGGGAAACAGAGCCATGGACCCGGTGATCGGGACGATGACGGGCGGGCCAGCGATCAGAGTCCTCGGATTGCGCAAGAGCTTCGGCGAGAAGCAAGCGGTGGCCGGTATCGACCTGGAGGTCGCGGCCGGCACCTTTGCCGGGCTGGTCGGGCCGAACGGGGCCGGCAAGACCACCTCCCTGTCGATGATGACCGGCCTGCTGAGGCCCGACGCTGGGCAGATCCTGATCAACGGGCTGGACGTGTGGGCCGACCCGGCCGCCGCCAAGGCGATCATCGGCGTGGTGCCGGCCGAACCCCGGTTGTTCGACCGGCTGAGCGGCGAGGAACTGCTCGAATACGCAGGGCGGCTGCGGGGGCTGCCGGTCGGTGAGGCACGGTCCAGGGCAGCGCAACTCCTGGACGTGCTGGACCTGACCGCTGACGCGAAGCGGCTGGTGGCCGACTACTCCACCGGAATGTGCAAGAAGGCCGCCCTCGGCTGCGCGCTGATCCACAACCCGTCGGTGCTCTTCCTCGACGAGCCGCTGGAAGGCGTGGACCCGGTATCAGCCGACGCGATCCGCCGGCTGCTGACCAGCTATGTGAGCTCGGGCTCGACGGTGCTGTTCTCCAGTCACGTCATGGAACTTGTCGAGCAGGTCTGCGACCACGTCTCCATCATCAACCAGGGTCAGATCGTGGTCACCGGGACCACCGAGCAGGTGCGGGGTGGTAAGCCCCTGCAACGCGCGTTCATCGACCTGGTCGGCGCCAAGGGCGGCGAGGAGGGATTGTCATGGCTCGGCTCCTCGTCCAGCTGAAGCTGCGCCTGCTGGTCAATGCGCTGCGGTCGTCCAACCGCGCCAAGGCGTCCTTCATCGTCAGCACCGCTTTCGCCGTGCTGACCGCGCTCGGCATGTTCGCGGTGCTGGCGTCAGTGCGCGGCCAGAGCAGCGCAGTGGACCTGACCTCGGTCATGTTCACCGTCTTCGCCTTCGGCTGGCTGATCCTGCCGTTGCTTGCTTTCGGCCTCGACGGCACCCTGGATCCGGCCACCCTGGCGCTGTACCCGCTGCGGACCCGCCCGCTTGCCACCGGGCTGCTGGCAGCCTCAGCCACCGGCGCCTGGCCGGCCGCCAACGTGATCGGCATGCTCGGGGTGCTGATCGGGCTGGCCCGCGGCGTGCCCGGCGTGCTCATCGCCCTGTTCGCGGTGTTGCTGCAGTTGCTGTTCTGCATCGTGCTGGCCCGCTTCGTGACCACCGGCATGGCCGGGCTGCTGCGCTCCCGCCGAGGCAAGGACCTGGCCGTCTTCCTGTTCATCCCGGTCGTCGCCGGCTACGAGTTCTTCACCCAGGTGGTGCCGAGACTGGCCGCCACCGGGAAGCTGACCACCGCGAGCTTCACCGGTTTCGACGCGTGGATGCGCTGGCTGCCACCCGGCCTGGCCGCGCACGCGATTCAGGACGCCTCGGACGGTCATCTGGGCACCGCCGTGGCGCGCCTGGCGGTGCTGGCCGCCGTCATCGTCGTGCTCGGCTGGCTGTGGATCGGGTCGCTGAGCCGGGCACTGGTCAGCACCGACTCCTCCACCCGGTCATCGCAGGTCCGCGCGGCCGGGCTGCCCTTTGCCCGCTACGGGCTGATCGGCGCGGTGGCCGCCCGACTCTGGATCTACCAGCGCCGTGAACCGCTCTCGCTCCTGTACTGGGGCATGACAGCGGTTATCATGGCCGCCGCGTCCGCCAGTGCCATCATCGGCCCCAAGCACCATCCCGCCGTGACATTCCTGAGCGCGGTCCTCGGTGCTGCGTTCGTCGGGCTCTTCCACGCGAACGCCATCGGGTCAACCGGACCGTCTTTCGTCATCGAGGCGACCGCGCTGACCGGCCGCAAGGCGCTGCGCGCCTACTTCGCCGGCCAGGACATCGTGCTCGCCGCGATCGGGGTACCGCTGCTTGTCGTGCTGACCTTCGGCCTGGGGGCCGCGGCTGGGTCGCCGGCGTTCGGGTTCGAGACCATGCCGGTCGCGCTGGCCGCCCTCGGCGCTGCGCTGGCCGTGAGCAACATCATCGCGGTGAACGGCGCCTACCCGATGGCCAGGCGGGTTGGCACCCCCGTCTACACAGCCGCACCGGGCTACGGGTCCAGCCGGGTGGCGGCCAGCTTCGCCACTCTCTTCGGCATCCCCGTGCTGGTCGCCCCAGTGATCGTCGCCGCGGTGCTCACCGCGGGCGCACCGCTGGCGATCCGGGCACCGGTGCTCACGGTCTGCGCCGCCGCCTACGGCCTCGCGCTGGCGTGGGCCGGCGTCCGGATCGCGGCCACCACCGGCGAAGGGAAGATACCGGAGCTGTGCCAGGTTGCCCTGGCCAGCAAGGTATGACCGGAACAAGCCAAGCCAGGAGGAGTGCGGTGCGGGCCAGCCAAGACCAAACCGCCGCGGGACGGTGGATCGAGGTACCGGGGGAACGGATCGTCCGCTGGGCCTCCTCGTTCGCCGACCGTCACGGTGGGGCGCTGACACACCTCACCCCAGAGTCGGTGACGCTGGCTGGCGCCGATGGGGCCACGGCGCGCTGCCATCCGCCGGTCCCTCCGGTGCCCGGCCTGGTGGTTCCTGGGCCGCCAGCCGGCGAACAGGCCGTGGCATGGGCGGCCATGCGGATGGCCGAGCACGCGGCCGCTCCCCGGACGGTTGGCGTGCTGCTGGTCAGGCTCGGTGGCTTCGCGGCCGGGGTGTTCCAGGGAAGCCCGCCGCAGCTGGTGGTGTCGAAGACCGGGTCGCGGCTCGTGCATGGCCGGTCGGCGGCTGGTGGCTGGTCGCAGCACCGATTCGCCCGCCGCCGCGACAATCAGGCCGCAGCCGCCCTGCGTGCGGCCGCGGACACCGCTGTGGCGGTGCTCGGCCCGTTCGCGAGCGACCTGCACGCGCTGGTGCTGGGTGGCGACCGGCGGGCGGTCGCCGGCCTGCGCGACGACACCCGGCTGGCGCCGCTGCTGGACCGCGCGGTGGACAGATTCCTCACCGTCCCCGACCCGCGGCTGGCCGTGCTGCGGGACGCCCCACGGCTGTATGGTTCCATCCGCATCTGGCTGACCGGGCCATCTGGCTGACCGGGCCCGGACCGGCTGCAAAGCGTTAGGTGCCACGTGTGTGCGCGGGTACCCTGAAGGCGTGTAACCGCTCTCGCCATCAGCCGCGCCCCGGTAGCGGGGCGCCAGCGCACTCGCGAAGCATGGTCGAAGGAGCGGAATCCCGGTGATCGCGGCAACTGGCCTGGAATTGCGGGCTGGCGCCCATCTGCTGCTCGGCGAGGCAAACTTCCAGGTCGCGCCGGGCGACAAGATCGGCCTGGTGGGGCGCAACGGGGCCGGGAAGACCACGCTGGTGAAGGTGCTCGCGGGCGAGGCGCTGCCCGCCGCCGGTACGGTCCGGCGCGTGGGCAGCATCGGCTACCTGCCGCAGGACCCGCGAACCCCCGACCTGGCAAGCCTCGCGATGGACCGGGTCCTGTCCGCCCGTGGGCTGGACGAGATCAGGGCCGGGATGAGGGCCGCGGAGGCCGACATGGGGGATCCGCGGCCGTCGCGGCGGGACGCGGCTGTCCGCCGCTACGCCACTTTGGAGGAGCGGCTGACGGTCCTCGGTGGCTACGCGGCCGAGTCGGAGGCGGCCTCCATCGCCGCCAGCCTGGGGCTGCCCGACCGGGTGCTCCACCAGGCGCTGCACACACTGTCAGGCGGGCAGCGCCGCCGGGTGGAACTGGCCCGGATCCTGTTCGCCGATGCCCAGACCCTGCTGCTGGACGAGCCGACCAACCACCTGGACGCCGACTCGATCACCTGGCTGCGCGACCATCTGCGCACATATCGCGGCGGACTGATCGTGATCAGCCATAACACCGACCTGCTGGAGGAGATCGTCGGCAAGGTCTTCCATCTGGACGCCGAGCGCAGCGCACTGGACATCTACAACGTCGGCTGGAAGGCCTACCTCACCCAGCGTGAGACCGACGCGCGCCGTCGGCGCCGGGAAGCCCAGAACGCCGAGCGCCAGGCGGCCGCCCTGCAGTCGCAAGCGGACAGGATGCGTGCCAAGGCCACCAAGGCCAGAGCCGCCCATAACATGGAACGCCGGGCAGAACGGCTGCTGGCGGGGGTGGCGGCGGAACGCGCGCCCGAGCGGGTGGCGAGGCTGAGGTTCCCCGTGCCGGCGCCGTGCGGCAAGATCCCGCTGGCCGCGCGGGGCCTGTCCAAGTCCTACGGGTCGCTCGAAGTGTTCACCGACGTGGACGTGATGGTGGACCGGGGAGTGCGGATCGTGGTGCTCGGCCTCAACGGCGCCGGCAAGACAACGCTGCTCCGGTTGCTCGCCGGGCTGGAGCGATCCGACACCGGTGAGGTGGCGCCCGGCCATGGGCTGCGGCTGGGCTACTACGCCCAGGGGCACGAGACCCTGGACGTGGAAGCGACCGTGCTGGACAACATGCGCTCGGCCGCTCCGGACCTGGCCGAATCCGAGCAGCGCCGCATCCTCGGGTCGTTCCTGTTCACCGGCGACGCGGTCGCCAAGCCGGCCGGAGTCCTGTCCGGCGGTGAGAAGACCCGGCTCGCGCTGGCACTGCTGGTGGTCTCGGGCGCGAACGTGCTGCTGCTCGACGAGCCCACCAACAACCTGGATCCCGCCAGCCGGGAGGAGATCCTCTCCGCCCTGCACCACTACCGCGGCGCGATCGTGCTCGTAACCCACGACGAGGGCGCGGTGGAGGCACTCGCTCCCGAGCGGGTCATCCTGCTCCCCGACGGGGTGGAGGACACCTGGAGCGAGGACCTGTCCGATCTGGTTGCCCTGGCCTGAGCGGTTCCCGGTGCCCGTGGATTCCGGCCGGGACAGGCGGCCGGGCCCCAGCGCCCGAAACTCGGTGATCATTTACCGCGATGTGGGTAGCAGATCCGGGGTGACATGGGTGATCATGGCGGGAGGGTGGTAACGCAGCGGCCGCTTCAGATCACAGGAGGTACGCGTGACCGAGACTCTCAAAAAGGGCACCCGGGTAACGGGGGATGACCGCACCAAGCTCGCCTTCGACCTGCGCAAGCGCTACGACGCGGGGGAGAGCATCCGGTCGCTTGCCGCCTCCACCGGCCGGTCCTACGGTTTCATCCACCGGATACTGACCGAGAATGGCGTTTCCCTGCGCGGTCGCGGCGGAGCCACTCGCGGGAGGGCACGGGCAAATCACTGACCCAGCGCCGGGTATGCCCGGTCCCGGTCCGGCTGGCCTGCGCCTCGAGGTGGGCCAGCCGGCGGCTGGTGCAGCCACCGTCACCCTGGCGCGGCCGCACCGGCGCAACGCGATGACCCCCGGCATGTGGCGGGGGCTTGCCGCAATCGGCGAGCGCCTGCCCGCTGACGTCCGGGTCGTGGTGGTCCAGGGGGACGGGCCGTCGTTCTCTTCCGGCATCGACCTGGCGCTGTTCTCACCGGAGGGCCTGGCCGGCGAGGAACCCCTGCCCCGGGGTGACGACCCCGGGTTCGAGGAGTGGGTCGCCGATGTCCAGCGGGGTTACACCTGGCTGCGCGATCCGGCCTTCGTCTCCATCGCCGCCGTGCGCGGGCACGCGATCGGCGCTGGCTTCCAGCTTGCTCTCGCCTGCGACCTGCGGATCCTGGCCGAGGACGCGCAGTTCTGCATGCGCGAGCCGACGCTCGGGCTGGTGCCGGACCTGACGGGGACCAAGCCGCTGGTGGACCTGGCCGGGCTGCCCAGGGCGCTGGAGATCTGCCTGACCGGGCGCATGGTGCCCGCCGCCGAGGCGCGCGAGTTGCGACTGGCCGAGCTGGTGGTCCCGGGAGCCGAACTCGACGGCGCCGTGAGCGATCTGGTGGCCGCCCTGCTGGCCCTGGACCCCGCAACCATGCGGGCCACCAACGAACTGCTCGCGCAGGCGCCCGCCAACTCGCTGACTGAGCAGGCCGCGGCCGAACGCCGCATTCAGGCGAAACTCCAGCGGTCGCGGCTTCGCCGCTGAGGCAGCCTGTTCCCGTGCATCGCCGGGATCCTGGTGATCACCGTCGGATTCTCGACGGTCCGGGACAACGAGCGCTGCTCCCGGCCATCCGGGCTGATCGCCGGTCCGGGGACCGTGGCGCCTGATGGGGTCAGCCGGGCGGCGCCGGCAGCGAGTAGTGCGAGACATCTTCCACCGACGTGGAGGTGAGCCGGCCCTGAGCGGCCAGCAGTTCCAGATGCGCCCGGGTTTCGACCACCGCGAGCAGCTGGTTGACCGCGTCCAGGTCGTCGAGCTTGCGCTCCCGCCTGGTCCACCGCAGGGAAGCTGCCACCTGGTAGGCGGTGGCCTCGCCGCTCCTCACCCCGGCCAGGCACCGGTCCAGCCGGTCGGCGTGGTGATCGAGCAGTTCGTCGATGCGGGCATGAGCGCTCGGTGCCACCGGGCCGTGCGCCGGCAGCAGGCGCAGGTCCGGCAGGGCGCGGACCAGTCGCAGCGACTGGAGGTAATCACCCAGTGGCAGGGCGGCCCTGACCGGCTCGAACCCGATCGACGGGGTGATGTGCGGCAGCACGTGGTCCCCGGCGAACAGCAGCCCGCCCATCTCGTCGATGAAGACCACATGACCCTGCGTATGGCCGGGTGTGTGCATCACCCGCAGGGTGCGGTTGCCGAGATCGATCTGCTGATCTGGGGCCAGCCAGTCGTCGGGAGCCTCCCAGGCGAGCCCCTCCCCGGGCCCGGGCGAGTGCGCCGCCCGCACCCGGTCCAGAACCTCCTGCGCGCCGGATGCCAGCAGCTCCGCCAGTTGCGGGGTGAACGGGTGGACCTGGCCGGCCAGGATCACCGAGATCGCCGCCTGCTCCCCGAGCCCGATGCTGACCCGCGTCCCGAACTCCCGGCGCAACTCGATGGCCTGGGAGTAGTGGTCACGGTGCAGGTGAGTGACGAGGAAATGGCGCACGTCGCCGAGGCTGGCGCCGAGCAGGCGCAATGCCGATGCCAGAGCCGTCCGGGACTCGGCAAGCGCCCAGCCGCTATCGATGAGCACGAGCCCGTCAGCGCCCTCGACCGCGTAGACGTTCACGGCCCGCAGTCCGTCAGTTGGCAGGGGCAGTGGGATCCGGTGCACCCCGGGGGCGACGGCGAAGGCGCCCCGCTCGGTCCAGTCGGCAGTGCTGGCCTGCAGGTCAGGGGTCACGGGGGTCCTTCTCTCTCCAGCGGGCGGGCGAATCCATGGTCGCGCATGGCCGCAGCCGCCCGGGACCGGGGCCCACCCATCGCTCTTCGCCCTGAGCGGAGCCGGGAAGAAGCCGCGCCCATTCAGATGTTGCTGCGGGCATGGAAATCGGCAGCTGGCACACGATGCGCTCGTTCTACCGGGACCGGTCGGTCACCCAGCAGCGGCTCGCGCCGGGCAGTGTGCGGCGGGTGCTCTCCTATGCCCGGCCCTACCGGCTGCCGCTGGCCTTCTTTCTGTTCACTACCTCTGTGTCCGCGGTCATCACCGTGGCGGTGCCCTTGCTGCTCAAGACGATCATCGACCGAGGCATCCTGGCCCACGACACGTCGGTGGTGTTCGCGGTAGCCGGCATCGTCGCTGGCCTGGCGCTGCTCGGTGCGGCGCTGTCGATAGTGCAGCGCTGGCTTTCCGCGAAGATCGGTGAGGGGCTCATCTACGACCTGCGCACCCGGGTGTTCGAGCACGTCCAGCGCCAGCCGATCGCGTTCTTCACCCGCGCCCAGACCGGGTCGCTGGTGAGCCGCCTAAACAGCGATGTGATTGGGGCGCAGCAGGCGCTCACCTCGACCCTGTCCTCGGTTGTGGCCAACGCTCTCGCCCTGGTGCTCACCCTCGGCGTGATGCTCTACCTGTCGTGGCTGGTGACCGTCATCGCGCTGGTCCTGCTGCCGCTGTTCATCATCCCGGCGCGGCTGGTCGGCCGCCGGCTCCAGCGTCTGGCCCGGGAATCGATGCAACTCGACGCCGAGATGGGCACCACGATGACCGAACGCTTCAACGTTGCCGGGGCGATGCTGGTCAAGCTCTTCGGGCAGCTGGAGGACGAGGCCCGGACATTCGCGGGCCGCGCCTCCCGGGTGCGTGACATCGGCGTGGTGACCGCGATGTTCGGCAGCGTCCTGTTCATCGCGCTGACGCTGCTCGCCTCGATGGCGACCGCCGTGACCTACGGTGTGGGTGGCTCACTCGTCATCGACGGCACCTTCCAGCTCGGCACGCTGGTGGCGCTGACGGCCCTGCTGTCGCGCCTCTACGCGCCGATCACCGCCCTGTCGAACGTCCAGGTCGACGTCATGACCGCGCTGGTCAGCTTCGACCGGGTGTTCGAGGTGCTCGACCTCAAGCCGCTCATCGCCGAGCGGCCGGGGGCGGTCGCCCTGCCGCGCTCCCGGCCCGGCAACGGCCATGGGAACGGCGGCGCGCCGGGGACCGTGCTCGCGCCGGAGATCCAGTTCGACCGGGTGTCTTTCCGCTACCCCTCACCCAGCGAGGTGTCGCTGGCATCGCTGGAGTCCATCGCGCTGCCCGTGGCGGAGCGGACCGGCGCCGGCCAGGACGTGCTGCGGGGGGTGGATTTCACCGCGCCGGCCGGGCGGCTGACCGCCCTGGTCGGGCCTTCGGGTGCGGGCAAGACCACCATCACCCACCTGGTCAGCAGGCTGTACGACCCGACCGCTGGCACTGTCCGGATCGGCGGCTACGACCTTCGCGATCTCACCCTGGCGTCGCTGCAGTCCACGGTCGGGGTGGTCACCCAGGACGCGCACATGTTCCACGACACGATCCGCACAAACCTCAGCTACGCGCGGCCGCACGCCAGTGAGGCGGAACTGGAGCAGGCCTGCCGGGCGGCCCAGATCTGGGACCTGATCACGAGCCTGCCCGACGGGCTGGACACGGTGGTCGGCGACCGCGGCTACCGGCTGTCCGGCGGGGAGAAGCAGCGGCTGGCGATCGCGAGGCTGCTGCTGAAGGCGCCGTCGGTGGTGGTGCTGGACGAGGCGACCGCGCACCTGGACTCGGAATCGGAACTGGCCGTGCAGCGCGCGCTCAGGGTCGCGCTCGCGAACCGGACATCGCTGGTGATCGCGCACCGCCTGTCCACGATCAGGGAGGCCGACCAGATCCTGGTCATCGTGGATGGCCAGATCGCCGAACGGGGCACTCACGAAGACCTGCTGGCCGCTGGCGGTGAGTACGCCGACCTCTACCACACGCAGTTCTCCCGGCAGGAGGTCAAGGCGGAACTGCCGGGCCGGGAGCGCCAGGAGCCACTCACCCGCGCCTGAGCGGAGTGCCGCGCCGCGCCGCGGGGCGCGGCGGCGTGCTGATCAGCGCCCGCTCGACATCACGGTCCGTAACCGACCCGCCGCAGTTCCTCACCCGCGATCCGATCGATCTCGGCCGCGTGAATGGGGGACAGGAGCCGGCGCCAGACCCCCGGCTCCATGGTGCTGCCACCCAGCCGGGCCTCCACCGGCGCGACCGGCGCCCCCAGGAACTGCGAGAGCGCGGTCGCGGCCCCCACCGGCTGGCGGACCATCTCTTCATAGCGGAGCGTGACGAGCTGCTCGGGGGACAGGCGGTTGCGCAGCCGCGCCGCGAGGCGGACCGTCCCGCGCCAGCGCATCGCGCACTTGGCGATCAGTGACAGGCCCGGCCAGGCGGTGCGGTCCGCGTGTGTTTCCACGCCCAGCACGGGATGGGCGTCCTCACTGTTCAGGTTGACCACCCCCGACTGGAACCAGGTGAGCTCGCCCGGATTTCCGATCATGGCGGTCACCACGTCCCGGCCATCGCGGATGACCTGCACCAGCCGCGCGTCGGGGAACGCGTCGATGAGCGACTCCGCGCAATAGAGCAGGTCAGGGCTGGCGTCGCCGTAGCGGGCGATGCCGCGCGGGTCTACGCAGGGCCCCACGCCGGTGGCTCCGCCGGCCGCGCGGCACTCCTTCGAGCAGCCGAGGCAGCAGTCGGCGCCGACCTGCCAGCCCTGGGCGAAAGCATCCCGCAGCACCGTCGCGGCGGCGTCGGGGCGTTCCCTGACGATCGCCGGGCTGCGCGCGAAGCCGTGCACGACAGGCAGCACCCAGCGCTGGCCGAGGGTCAGGTGGAACCCGGGGGAGCGCTTGATCGCACGCGCCACCAGGGTCGTTCCCGAGCATGGCGCCCCCAGGATGAAGACCGGGCGGGTCACCTTGTTGCCGTTCACGATAAGGATGTGCGGCCGGCCGAACGGTGGCCGGGGGGCTGCCGACATGGCGCCGGAAGACGGTGTGCGCAGGCCACCCGAGCCAGCCTCGGCGGGCCGGGGGATGGTCGTCACGAGTGGCCGCTCCGGCGGGAGTGCTCGCGCCCGTGCGCGTCGAGGTTCAGCGCCGCCTGGATCAGCGGCACATGACTGAATGCCTGCGGGGTGTTGCCGACCTGGCGACTGTACCGCGGGTCGTACTCCTCCGACAGCAAGCCGACGTCGTTGCGCAGCGTGAGCAGCCGCCCGAACAGTTCTTCCGCCTCGTCCGCACGCCCGATCATGTGCAGCGCGTTCACCAGCCAGAAGCTGCACGCCAGGAACGCGCCTTCACCTCCGGTCAGGCCATCCACCGCAGCGCCGCCGCCGGTATCGCTCTCGGCGGGCTGGTAGCGGAGCACGAAGCCGTCCACCATCAGTTCCCGCTGGATCGCCTCGACTGTGGAGATGACCCTGGGGTCGTCCGGGGGCAGGAAGCCCACCTCCGGGATGAGCAGGACCGCCGCGTCGAGCGTGCTCGAGCCGTAGTACTGGGTGAACGTCTTGCGGATGGGGTCGAATCCGCGCTCGCAGACCTCGGCGTGGATGGCGTCGCGGACCGCGGCCCACTCATCGCCCGGGCCCGGCCGGCCGTCGGCCAGCACCCGGCAGGCGCGGTCGAAAGCCACCCACGCCATCACTTTGGAATGAACGAAGTGCTGGCGCGGGCCGCGCACCTCCCAGATGCCCTCGTCCGGCTGGTCCCAGTTATGGGCCAGGTAGGTGAGCAGCATCCGCTGCAGCGACCAGGCATGCCGGTCGAAGGCGACCCCCGCGCGCCCGCCCAGGGTGAGCGCGTCGATGACCTCGCCGTACACATCGAGCTGACGCTGGTCCACGGCGGCGTTGCCGATGCGCACGGGAGCCGACCCCTCATAGCCGGGCAGCCAGTCCGCCTCCCACTCGGCGAGACGGCGTTCACCCGCCACGCCGTACATGATCTGCACGTCGCGCGCGTCCCCGGCGACGGCCCGCTCCAGCCACGACCGCCATGCCATCGCCTCGTCGGTATAGCCGGTGCGCAGCAGCGCCTCCAGGGTGATGGTGGCATCGCGCAGCCAGCAGTAGCGGTAGTCCCAGTTGCGGGAGCCGCCGAGATCCTCGGGCAGCGAGGTTGTCGCGGCCGCGACGATACCGCCGGTCGGAGCGTAGGTGAGGGCCTTGAGGGTGATGAGAGACCGGATCACCGGCTCGCGATAGGTGCCCGAATAGGTGCAGCGCGCCGTCCAGCCCTGCCAGAACCGGCGGGTGGTCTCCAGCGCGTCCAGCGGGTCAACGCCCGGGGGTGGGCTCATATGGGAGGGAAGCCAGGTGAGCGCGAACGGCACCCGCTCGCCCGCCTCGATCCGGAACCTCGCCCGGTGCGCCATCTCCCGCCCGGTCAGGTTCACCGGTGTCTCCAGCCAGATCGAATCGGGGCCCGCCACCGCGGCGAGCCTGCCGTCGACGCGGCGCATCCACGGGATGATCTGCCCGTAACCCAGCCGGAACCGCAGCAGCACATCCATGTCCACCTGGCCGTGGATGCCTTCGACGATCCGGATCAGGATGGGAAGCTGTCCGTCGCCGCGGGGGGGCATGAAGTCGATCAGGCGGGCGGTCCCGGTGGCGGTCTGCCAGCTTGTCTGGAGGATGAGCGAGTCCCCCTGGTAGGTCCGTGACACCGTGGCGGACCGGTGATCGCCCGGCGGGTCAGCAGCGTCGGCGGGCAGGGCATCGACAGGGCAGATCCGCCATTGGCCGTGGTCGCTGGTCCCGAGCAGTGCGGCGAAACAGGCGGGGGAGTCGAACCGGGGCAGGCATAGCCAGTCGACCGATCCGTCCTTGCCGATCAGGGCGGCGGACTGCATGTCGCCGATGATCGCGTAGTCCTCGATGAGTCCCGCCACGGACGCCTCCTCCAGGGCAGGGCGCCGGCGGGCGGTGGGCGCGGGCCGGCGCCTCGCATGTGCTGAGCCTCTGGGCGTCAACGGTACCTGGACGGGGCTGTCCCGTTCGCGGATCGGGCAAGTGGCGCACCGGGGTGCCCGCCGATCCGGACGGGCTGCGCCAGCCCGATGTGGGCTGGGGTGGGGCAAGGCCCGTTCGCGGGCGGGCGTAGCCTGTGTCCGTGCCGGAGCCCCTCGCCCCCAGACCCACCCGCAAGCGCCCGGGCCACCTGGCCCGCGAGCAGGTGCGTTCGCGGCGGGCGGGTCCAGCGGGACGGGCGCGCCCAGTGGCGGCGGCCATACTGGTGGCTTTGCTCGCCGTGGTGAGCGCCGGCTGTGCGTCCTTCGACCGCGCACTCGGGCAGCAGGAAGCGGTCGTGCAGTTCAGCGAGAACACCCCGGATTCGGTGCGGCTGCTGGTCCGCCGGGCGTGCTCGCACATCCCGAACGCGGTGCCCGAACCCCTGCCCACCGACCATCTGGCTTCGGACCTGCTGAACAACGTGCGCTACAACGTGTCCAGCGCCAGCGATGCGGACATGGCCAGGCTCCAGGTGTGCCTGCAGAAATTCCGCTCGGTGGTCGGCATTCAGTTCAACGGGCCCTCGGGTAGCTGACAGGGCTCGATCGCCGTGACCGGGCCGCTCACCCTGACCGGGCGGCTCACCGTGACCGGGCGCTCACGTCGGCCGGGCCGCCCACCCTGACCGGGCCGCCCACCCTGACCGGGCCGCTCACCCTGACCGGGCCGCTCACGTCGGCCGGTGCTGCTCCTGGCGGGCTCTCGGCACGCCGGGCGCACGGGGCCGGGATTGAGCGGCGGGGCCGGCTGATTCCCGCTCGCGGCGCGGCACCGCTCCGTATGATCTGCTGGCGTGACAGCGCGCGGCCGGCAGCGAAGATGGCTGGCCGCCCTGGCGCCGGCTCTGTGCGGAACGTTGCTCGTCGGCTGCGGGCTGCTACCGTCTGCCCCGGCCGGCAACTCACCGGGGCATCCCACTGCGGTGGCCGGGCCCTCGTCACAGTCACGGCGCGTTGCCTGCCCGCGGCGGCCGGCCGGGTTCAGCTGCACGATGCGCAGGCGGATCGCCGCCGTGCGGCAGTACCTTCGGCACCGGCCGGGCGTCGTGGGGATCGTGCTGCGGGACCGGTCCACCGGCGCACAGTGGCAGGACAGGTACGCCCGCACGCAGATCTACATGGCCTCCACCAGCAAACTGGCGATGGCTGTGACGCTGCTCATGGAGAACAACGCCGGGGTCATCCACCTGAGTGCGGCCGACCGGGCGACCATGTACCGGATGCTGCATGTCAGTTCGGACAGTGCCGCGGACACACTGTGGTTCAAGTACGGCGGCTCGTTCTACAAGAGCTACTTCCCGCAGATCGGGCTCACCTCGGCGCACTACCTGTCGGTCCCGCGGGACGGCATCACCGCTCCCTACTGGGGGGAGATGACCTGCCCGGCTGTTGACGAGAGCAGGGTCATCAATTTCGTGCTGAGCGATATGCCGGCCCGGCTGCGCGGCTACCTCATGCGGCAGTTGCGGCACGTCGCACCGGTGCAGCACTTCGGCGTCTGGGGCGCCGGCCCGGCCAGCCGGCCCGGGAACAAGGACGGCTGGTCGCGGGAACTGCCCGGCTGGATCATCGACTCGGTGGGCTTCGCGGGGCCACGTGCCCGCTACACCCTGGCGATGATGAACAGCCTGAACGGCCAGGGCGGCTATCACGCCGGCACGGACACGCTGACCCAGATCGCCGCCATCTTGTTCCAAGGGCACCGGGTCCCCGCCCCGCACGTCAGCGCCGCGCCGTAACCCCGTCACCGGGCGGGCCCGGCCGGCCCCACGTCCCCGGCTGGCGAACGCCGTCAGCAGCCCAGGCGGTGCCCACCGGTGTAGACGTTCATCGACTGGCCGCGCAGGAACCCGACCAGCGTCAGGCCACCGTCCTGCGCCAGTTCCGCGGCCAGTGACGACGGCGCGGACACGGCCGCGAGTACCGGAATGCCGGCCACCAGCGCCTTCTGCGTGAGCTCGAAGGAGGCCCGGCCGCTGACCAGCAGCACGCAGCCCGACAGCGGCAGCAGGTCCGCGCGCAGCGCCCACCCGATGACCTTGTCGACCGCGTTGTGCCGCCCGACGTCCTCGCGCGCGGCCAGCAGCGTCCCGTCGGAACGGAACAGCCCGGCCGCGTGGATTCCGCCCGTCCCGGCGAAGATCCGCTGCGCTACGCGCAACCGGTCGGGCAGGGCGGCGAGCACGCTGGCGCTGACCACCACCGGATCGGCCGCCACGTCGTAGCGGGAGCGCACGCGGATGGCGGCGATGCTGTCTTTGCCGCACACTCCGCACGCGCTGGTGGTCAGGAAAGCGCGCCGAAGGCCGGCGCCGCCACTGGCCAGCCAGCCATCGGCGAGAGTCACATCGGCGACATTGACGTCGCACATCGTGATGCGGGTGATATCGGCGGCTGAGCTGACCACGCCTTCGCCCGCCAGAAAGCCGGCGACCAGGTCGATGTCGTCACCCGGGGTGCGCATGGTCACGGTGAGCGGGTCACCGCCCAGCCGGATCTCCAGTGGCTCTTCGACCGCAAGCAGGTCGGCACGGGCGTGCCCCGGTGAGGCGTCCGGTCCGGGGCCTGCCCGTACCTTCAGCACCCGGCGGCGCGTCGTGCGCCCGCTCATGATCCGCCTCCTGGCCGGTGCGACCCGCACCTATGGCCAGGGTACGGCGTCCGGCCGGTCCCGCCCACTCCACCGGGCGGGACCGGCCCGCCCGCGGTCCCGCCGGTCAGGCCTATGGACAGGCCGATGGACAGACCGCCGGTCAGGCCGCCGACAGGGTCGCCGCCTTGAAAGGACACCGCGACGCCGGGCACGTGGGCCTTCCCTCGCTGGGCCAGCCATCAAAGATCGTAGTACGATACTTTTTGGCCTGTTAGCCCCTGACAGCCGGCCGGGATTGTTGCGGCGGGCCGGAGTGATTGCTTGGATGGGGTCGTGACGCGGCGCACCTGGATGTCAAACTGGCCGGTTTACCGGCAGATCGCGGGGACGGACCGGCTCGGCCGGGGAGTGGCAGCACGCTCACCCGGGACCGCGGCGGCCGAACCCCGCACCGAACGCGCCCAGCGCGTGGTCTCTTCCATCTGCCCTTATTGCGCGGTCGGGTGCGCCCAGCAGGTCTATGTGGAGAGGGTGAACGGCACCGACACCGTCACCCAGATCGAAGGCCATCCCGACTCGCCGGTCAGCCAGGGCCGCCTGTGCCCCAAGGGGGCTGCCAGCAAGCAACTGGTGACAAACCCTGGGCGGCAGACCAGCGTGCTCTACCGTCGGCCGTACGGGACCGCCTGGGAGGCGCTAAGCCTCGACCGGGCGATGGACATGATCACCGACCGGGTCATCAAGGCGCGCGCCGAGCACTGGCAGGAGCACTGGCAGAGCCAGCGCGCCCGGCGCACCCTGGCGATGGCCAGCCTGGGCGGGGCAACCCTCGACAACGAGGAGAACTACCTCATCAAGAAGCTGTGGTCGGCGCTGGGGGCCATCCAGATCGAGAACCAGGCCCGTATATGACACTCCGCCACCGTCCCCGGTCTGGGGACCAGCTTCGGCCGCGGCGGCGCCACCACCTTCCCGCGTGACCTGATCAACTCTGACGTCATCGTCATCGCGGGCTCCAACATGGCCGAATGCCATCCGGTGGCGTTCGGCTGGGTCGTGGAGGCCAAACGGCGCGGCGCGACGGTCCTCCACCTCGATCCCCGCTTCACCCGGACCAGCGCGCTGGCGGACCACCACATCCCGGTCCGGGTGGGTGGCGACATCGTGCTGCTCGGGGCACTGGTGAACCATGTCCTGTCGGGCAGGCACGAGTTCCGCGAGTATGTGAGCGCCTACACCAACGCGGCCGACATCCTGCCCGAGGACTTCACCGACACCGAGGATGGGGCGGGCCTGTTCTCCGGGTACGACCCGGGATCGCGGCGCTACGACAACACCACCTGGCAGCCGACGGGCGAGCGTGACGAAACCCTGGAGCACCCGCGGTGCGTCTTCCAGGTCCTCAAGCGCCACTTCGCCCGCTACACCCCGGAACTGGTCGAGGCGGTCTGCGGGGTGTCGCGGCAGGACTTCGCGCTGCTGGCTGACGCACTGGTGGCCGGCAGCGGCCGCGAGCGCACCACGGTCTGGGTCTACGCGGTCGGCTGGACCCAGCACACCACCGGCGTCCAGCACATCCGCACAGCGGCCATCCTGCAGTTGCTGCTTGGGAACATGGGACGCCCCGGTGGCGGGATCATGGCGCTGCGCGGTCACGCGAGCATCCAGGGGTCCACCGACATTCCCACCCTGTTCGACCTGCTGCCGGGCTACCTGCCGATGCCACGGGTCGAGGACGACAGCCTGAAGGCGTACCTGACCCGCCTGCCCGACACAGGGTTCTGGGGCCTGAAGGACGCCTACACGGTCAGCCTCCTCAAAGCCTGGTTCGGTGACGCGGCCACGGCTGAGAACGACTACTGCCTGGACTACCTGCCCCGGCTGAGCGGTGACCACGGCACCTACTCGACCGTGCTGGACATGATCGAGGGCAAGGTCTCCGGCTACTTCCTGTGGGGCCAGAACCCGGCGGTCGGCTCGGCCGGCTCCCGGCTGCAGCGGCTGGGGCTGGCCAAACTCGACTGGCTGGTGGTCCGCGACCTGGCCCTCATCGAGAGCGCCACGTTCTGGCAGGACAGCAACGAGATCGCGACCGGTGAGCTAGATCCGACCCGGTGCGCGACGGAGGTGTTCTTCCTGCCCGCGGCGGCGCACGTGGAAAAGGAAGGCAGCTTCACCAACACCCAGCGGATGCTGCAATGGCATGACAAGGCGGTTGACCCGCCGGGTGACGCGCGCAGCGACCTGTGGTTCATTTACCACCTCGGCAAGCGGATCCGCGCGAAGCTCGCCGGGTCCACCGACGACCGCGACCGGCCGCTGCTCGACCTCACCTGGACCTACCCCGAGGAGGGGGAGGACGCCGAGCCGAATGCCGAGGCCGTGCTGCGGGAGGTCAACGGGTATGGCCCCGGCGGCAGGCTGCTGAACGGGTTCACCGAACTGGCCGCTGACGGATCGACCTCCTGTGGCGCCTGGATCTATTCCGGCTGCTTCGCGGGGGGTGTGAACCAGACGGCGCGCCGCAAGCCGCACACCGAGCAGTCCTGGGTCGCCCCGGAGTGGGGCTGGGCATGGCCGGCCAACCGCCGGATTCTCTACAACCGGGCCTCAGCGGACCCGCAGGGCCGGCCGTGGAGCGAGAAGAAGGCGTATGTGTGGTGGGACGAGCAGGCCAGTCAGTGGACGGGGCATGACGTGCCCGACTTCGAGCGTGCCAAGCCGCCCGGATTCCGGCCCGAGCGTGGCGCGTCCGGGCCGGCGGCCCTGGCGGGGACTGACCCGTTCATCATGCTCGCCGACGGCCGGGGGCACCTGTTCGTGCCGTCGGGCCTGGCGGACGGCCCGCTGCCGGCTCATTACGAGCCAGCCGAGTCGCCGGTGCGCAACAGCGTGTACGGGCAGGACGACAGCCCGGTCAGCAAGCTGTACCCGGACCACGCCATCACCCATGACCAGGTCGGCGGGCACAGCGCGGCCTACCCGTGCGTGGTCACGACCTACCGGCTCACCGAGCACCACACCGCTGGCGGCATGAGCCGCACCCTGTCCCGGCTCTCCGAACTGCAGCCGGAACTGTTCTGCGAAATCTCACCTGCCCTCGCCGCCGACCGGGGCCTGGAGAACGGCGGCTGGGCGACCATCATCACCGCCCGCAGCGCGATCGAGGCCAGGGTGCTGGTCACCAGGCGGGTGCGGCCGTTGCGGCTGTCCGACGGATCGGTGATCCACCATGTCGGGCTGCCATATCACTGGGGGACGGCCGGGCTGGTCCGTGGTGATACGGTCAACGACCTGCTCCCGTTCGCCGTCGACCCCAACGTCTTGATCCAGGAGAGCAAGGTGGCTACCTGCCAGATCGTCGCCGGGCGGCGTCCGCGCGGGCCGGCTCTGACGGTGCTCGTCAATGAGCACCGGCGCGCCGCCGGGCTCGGTGACCTTCCGGGCGGACCGGAGCGCGGCAATGGGTAACCGGCTGTTCGGCCCACTCGCGGACGTCGCCGCCGACGCCGGCTACACCGAGCCCCCGCGCCGGATGGGGTTCTTCACCGACACCAGCGTGTGCATCGGCTGCAAGGCGTGCGAGGTCGCCTGCAAGGAGTGGAACGCGCTGCCCGAACCGGATGCCGGCATGATGGCGCTGACCGGCATGTCCTACGACAACACGGTCGAGCTTGGCGCCAACTCCTGGCGGCACGTGGCGTTCATCGAGCAGGAACGGCCCGTGCCAGCGCCCGCCGGCAACGGCAACGGCCACGCGGGAGCGGGCGCCGGCGCGCAGCGCTGGCTGATGGCCTCCGACGTGTGCAAGCACTGCACCCACGCGGCGTGCCTGGACGTCTGCCCGACCGGGGCGCTGGTGCGCACCGAGTTCGGCAGCGTGGTGGTGCAGTCCGACGTCTGCAACGGGTGTGCGTACTGCGTGTCGGCCTGCCCGTTCGGGGTGATCGACCGGCGTGAGGACGACGGGCGCGCCTGGAAGTGCACCCTCTGCTACGACCGGTTGCGTGGCGGCCTGGAGCCGGCCTGCGCCAAGGCCTGCCCGACCGACTCGATCCAGTTCGGCCCGCTCGACGAACTGCGCGAGGCGGCTGCCGTCCGGTTGGCCGATCTGCACGCTTCCGGCGAGACGGGGGCACGCCTGTACGGGCACGACCCCAGCGACGGGATCGGCGGCGCGGGCGCCTTCTTCCTGCTCCTGGATGAGCCGGAGATTTATGGCCTGCCGCCGGACCCGGTGGTGACGACCAGGGACCTGCCCGCCATGTGGCGGTGGGCGGGTGCCGCCGCCGCGGTGATGGTTGCCGGTATCGGGATGGCGTTCGCGGGCCGCTCGGCCCGGCCGGGAGGATGACCGCGATGGCCGAGGTTCGGCAGGTTCCCGAAGCGTCGTTCACCTCCTACTACGGCCGGCCCATTCTCAAGCCGGCCAAGTGGCGGGAACCGCACCTGCCCGCCTACCTGTTCCTGGGCGAGATGTCGGGTGCGGCAGCGGTGCTCGCCGCGATCGCGTCCGCTAGCGGACAGCGCGGGCTGGCGCGGGCCGGGCGACTGGCCGCGGTGGCGGGCGCGGCCGGCGGGGCGGGCTTCCTCACCGCGGAACTCGGCCGCCCCGAACGGTTCCTCAACATGCTGCGGGTCGCCAAGCCGACCTCACCGATGAGCGTGGGCGCCTGGCTGCTGGCGGCGCACTCCGGCCTGGTCAGCGTCGCGGCCGCGAGCGATCTGACCGGGGTCATGCCGGGCGTGGGGGAGGCGGCCGGCCGGGCCGCCGCGGTGACTGGGCCGCTGCTGGCGACCTACCCGGGCGTGCTGCTCGCCAACACCGCCGTCCCCGCATGGCACAGCGCCTACCGGGAACTGCCGATGCTGTTCGCCGGCGGCGCGATGACCGCCGCCGGCGCGGCGGCGCTGGCGATCACCCGGCCCGGTCCGGACGGCCCCCCCGGGACCGGGCCCGCCCAGCGGGTGGCCCTGCTCGGGGCCGTGCTGGAGAGCGCCGCCGGTTTCGCCATCGAGCGCCTGATCGGACCCGAGGGTGAGCCCTACCGGCAGGGCGATGGCGGCCGGATGCTGCGCGTGGCGCGCGCCATGACCCTGGCGGGCGCCGGCGCCGCCCTGACCGCCCGCCGGAGCCGGGCTGGTGCGATCACGGCCGCCGCCCTGCTCACAGGGGGCGGGCTGGCGGCCAAGTTCGCGGTCCTGCGGGCCGGCGTGGCCTCGGCCAGCGACCCGAAGTACGTGGTCGCCCAGCAGCGGGCCACGCCCGGCGGCGCCCGTCCCTAGCGGCGGCGGGGCCGGTCAGGAACCGCGGACCGCCTGCAGGGTGTAGGTGCACGGCAGCCGCCAGGGCCGGTCGGACAGGCGCCACTCCCCGAGGTCATCACAGGTCATCTGACCGGGGAGCGCTTCCCACGGGGCGCTGTCGTGCTCGGCGAAGGCGGCCAGCGTCATCCCGGCCTCGGCCAGTGCCGTGATCGTCTCACCGATCCCATGGCTCCACTCGTGGGTGAGGTTATGGGCGAACTGCGCGTCCGTGGTGACGTACGTGCCGCCGTCCCAGGAACTGTTCGGCTCCGGGCGCTCGAAGTAGGGGGCATCGACCACCAGCAGGCCGTCAGCCCGGGTGTCGGCGATCGCCCAGAGCATCGGGTGGCCTTCCCGCAGGAACAGGCGGCCGCCCGGGCGCAGCAGTGTCGCCACGACTTGCGCCCAGCGGCGGATGTCGGGGAGCCAGCAGAGCGCGCCGATGCCGGTGTAGAGGAGGTCGAACGACCCGGCGGGCAGCACGTCCAGGACGTCATAGACCTCGGACTCCACGAAGGCCACGTCCGCGCCGGTCCGCCCGGCCAGGCGGCGGGCCTGTGCCAGAGCCGCGGGGGAGAAGTCCACACCGGTCATCGCGGCACCGAGGCGGGCCAGCGAGATGGTGTCCGTGCCGATGTGGCATTGCAGGTGCACGCCGCGCAGCCCCGCGATATCCCCCAGTGCGGGCCGGTCGAAGCGCACCACACCGGACAGGAAGGCCGGGTCGGACACGAACGATTCGATCGCGTACTCGGGCGAGGCCGCATGAGCGGGTGCCCGTTCATCCCAGTTCGCGAGGTTTGCTGCGAGGTAATCGTCCACCGCCGCATCCTGCCACACGCCCCGGCCGTCGCCTCAGCGGTTTTCGCGCGCGGGCAGGGCTCCGGGCGCCCGCACCCGTTCAGAACGGGTAGTCGACGCCGGTGAGGTCCGCCGACTCCCGCCAGAGGTGCTCCTGCACCTGCCGGTCGCGGGAGCGGGCACTGGACTGCACGCGCACCGGGTAACCCTTGGACTCGAAGCGCCCGCCCGGGCCGTAGTACTCGCCGCCCTCGGCGTCCGGGTCGGTGGCGGCTCGCAGGATCGGCAGTGCGCCCATGCTGGCGCTCTGGGCGATGATCCGGCCGACGGCCCGGTTACCGGCCTGGAAGAGGGGCGGCAGGTAACGGGTCAGGTCGGTCGAGGCGGTGCCGGGGTGGGCGGCCAGGGCGGCGGTCCCGGCGCCCGCCTGCCGCAACCGCCGGTCCAGCGCATAGGTGAACGCAAGGTTCGCCAGTTTCGACTGCCCGTAGGCCGAAACCCGGCCATAGCGGCGCCGCGAACCGAGGTCGTCGAAGTTGATCCGGCCAGCGCGGTGGGCGTTGCTGCTGACCGTGACGACCCGCGACCCCGGCACCGCCAGCAGCAGGTCCAGCAGCAGGCCGGTGAGAGCGAAATGGCCCAGGTGGTTGATCCCGAACTGGGACTCGAAGCCGTCCGCCGTGGTGGCGTACGGCGTCATCATGATCCCGGCGTTGTTGATCAGCAGGTCCAGGCGGGCGTGGCGGTCGTGAAGCGTGGCGGCGGCCTCCCGGACCGAGGCCAGCGATGCCAGGTCCAGCCCGAGCACGCTGGTCGCGGCGTCGGGGTAGTCGCGCCTGATCAGGCCGGCGGCCGCCGCGCCCTTCACCTCGTCCCGGCAGGCGAGGATCACCGTGGCGCCGCGGCGAGCCAGGCCCAGCGCGGTCTGCAGGCCGAGCCCGGTGTTCGCGCCGGTGATCAGCGCGGCCCGGCCAGCCTGGCTGGGTGCGCTCTCAACAGTCCAGGGTTCGCTCACGGCTTCCTTCCCGATCCCGGCACCGGGGCCAGGATAGTGGCTGTGGCCGGCCCCCGTCCCGGGAGCGGGTGGGTGTGGGCCCCCCACCGGCCCGGCCGGGCTACTCTCGGTGGCATGCCCATGTATCTGCCGAGTCCTCCGGTGAACGGCTTCCACATCGGCCCGGCGTTCATCCACTTCTACGGGCTGATGTACGTCATCGGGATCGCCCTGGCCATCTGGATCGTCCAGCGCCGGTGGCGTGCGGTGGGCGGCAAGGACGGCCTGGTCGGCGACGTGGCCCTGTGGGGGGTGCCGGCCGGCATCATCGGCGGCCGGATCTACTTCGACATCACCACCCCCGCCTACATCCCTCATCACTGGTATGGCATCTTCGCCGTCTGGGATGGCGGGCTCGGGATCTGGGGCGGAGTCGCGCTCGGTGGCCTGGTGGGGATCTGGCGAGTCCGCCGGGCAGGCGAAAATCCGGCGCTGTTCGCGAACGCGGTCGCGCCCGCGCTGCTGGTCGCCCAGGCCATCGGCCGCATCGGCAACTACTTCAACCAGGAACTCTACGGCGGCCCGAGCAAGCTTCCGTGGGCGCTGGAGATCTCGCCCGCGCACCGGATGGCCGGCTACACCCAGTACGCGACCTTCCAGCCCACGTTCCTGTACGAACTGATCTTCGACCTGGCCCTGGCGGCGTTCCTGGTGTGGCTGGGCCACCACCGCGACATCAAGCCACCGGGCCTGTTCGCGCTCTACGTCGCCGGCTACTCGGCCTACCGGATCTTTGAGGAGTCGCTGCGGATCGACCCGTCCGAGCACTTCCTCGGCCTGCGCCTGAACATGTACGTCGCGGCCGTGCTCACGATCGTGGGCCTGGTCTGGTTCGTCCGGACCCAGCGCCCGGCCGGCGGGCCCGCCGTGGCGCGGGCCGGTGGGGGCCCGGCCGGCGGCGAAGGCACACAGATTGGGGAGGGAACGGGGAGCACCTGCGCCGAGGATGTCCCCGGACCGCCCGCGACCGGTGCGCTCGCAGAGGCTCGCGGCCCGTCACCGGCCGCACGTCCCGATCAGTCCGGGAGCGACGCCCCCGAGGCCGGCTGACCGGCGTCCTCGTCCCGGACCTTCCGGC
>DAHUZQ010000223.1 GCA_027306495.1 Actinomycetota bacterium
GGTCGGGCCGTGACGGTACGGGACTGATACTGGCCGCTTGCCACTCAGCGCGAGCCGGCCAGCGCTGGAAGGTCCCCTGACCCGCCGCACTCGCCTGCTTCCGCACGGCCACTGCTGGGCGGCCGTGCGGCGCTGCCGGCACCTGCCGGCACCTGCTGCGGCGTTACATCCGATCCGGCGCCGGGATCCCGAGCAGGTCCAGGCCAGCCGTCAGCACCCGCAGCGTTATCGCGCAGAGCGTCAGCCGCGAGTCCCGCACCTGGGCCGTCGCCTTCAGGACCGGGCACTCTTCGTAGAACGTCGTGAAGGCGCTGGCCAGCTCGAACAGGTACCCGGCCAGCAGGTGTGGTTCCGCGCTGTCGCTGGTCTGCCGCACCGCCGAGCCGAAGCGCAGCAGCAGCAGTGCCAGTGCCCGCTCGGCCCGCGCGGTCAGGCCCAGGGGCGCGGATACCAGGTCCGGATCCACCTGCGCGCGGCGGAAGATCGAGCGCAGACGCGCGGCCGCGTACTGCAGATATGGCCCGGTGTCACCGGTCAGCGCCAGCATCCGGTCAAAGTCGAAGACATACCCAGAGGCCCTGGCAACTGACAGGTCACCGTACTTGAGCGCGCCTATCCCCACGGCTTGCGCGATCTCATGGCGGACCGCCGGGTCGGGATACCGGTCGGCGATGACCCGCTCCGCACGGTCCACTGCTTCGTCGATGAGCGTGATGAGCTTGACCGACTCACCGGAGCGGGTCCGCAGGCGCTTGCGGTCGGTGCCGCTCACCAGCCCGATGACCGCGTGCTCAGCACTGATCTGGTCGGTGAGCCAGCCGGCCTGGCGGGCGACCGCGAAGAGCATCTGGAAGTGCAGCGACTGCTCCGCGGCCACGAAATAGATGAGCCGGGTCGCGCCGAGTTCGCAGATCCGGTACCGGATCGCGGCGAGATCGGTGGTGCCGTAACCGTATCCACCGTCGCTCTTGCGCACGATCATCGGCAGGGGTTCGCCGTCCCGGCTGGTGAATCCGGCCGGGAACGCGCACAGCGCGCCGTCGCTGATGACGGCGACCCCGGATTGCTGGAGTTCGTCGCAGACCTCGGCCAGCATCGGGTTGTAGAAGCTTTCCGGTGCCAGGTCGGCATCGGTCAGCGTCACCCCCAGCCGGCGGTAGATCGTGTTGTAGTACTGCTTGGAGTCCTCGATCAGGATCCGCCACAGCCGCAGGCTCGGCTCGTCCCCGCTCTGCAGGGCCACCACGCGCCGCCGGGACCGTTCGGCGAAGGCTGGATCGCTGTCGAACTTGGCCCGCGCCGCCTGGTAGAAGGCGTTGATGTCGCCGGCCGAAAGCTGCCGCCGGGCGGTCTCCTCGCCGACCTCGACGAGGTGCTCGATCAGCATGCCGAACTGCGTTCCCCAGTCGCCGAGATGGTTGGCGCGCACGACCTTGTGCCCGAGGTGTTCCAGGACCCGCACCACGACGTCGCCCACCACGGTCGTGCGCAGGTGACCGACGTGCATCTCCTTGGCGACGTTCGGGGAGGAGTAGTCGACCACCACCGTGCGCGTGTGGCTGGCGACCGGAACCCCCAGCCGGGGATCGGTGCGGAGCGTGTCCGCCTGCGCGGCCAGCCAATCGTCCCGCAGGCGCAGGTTGACAAACCCGGGGCCGCTCACCTCGACCGAGGCGCAGATGTCATCGGCGCCCAGATTGGCCACAATGGCCGCGGCGATCTCCCGTGGCGGTCGTCCGAGCCGCTTGGCCAGGCCCAATGCCACGTTGGACTGGAAATCGGCGAATGTGGACGGCCGGATGACCGGGTCTTCGTGGGCATACTCGGCACCCACGGCGGCGGCTAGTGCCGCGCTGACCCGGGCGGCGAGCACCTCACGAGGATCGGCCATGCATTCAGCCTAGCGAGCAGCGATGTATGAAGTGGCCGGGCCGGCGGGCACCCCGCCGGGTGGGACGGGGGACGGCGCGCCCGGGTGGGTGACGGCGATGGCGGGATGGCCGGGTGAGGCCCAGGGCTCGGGCGGCGTCAGGGGAGGTACTGCGGGTGGTCACCGTGGCGGCGGAGGAAGAGCGTCGAGCGCACCGGGCCGAGCCGTTCCCGGATCTTCTCGGTGATCTGCCCACGGGCCAGATCCCCCGCCAGGGTGCAGGCTGACGCGACCCCGTGCGCGCTGGACGCACCGTGCGCGATCACGACCGTGCCCTCGAGCCCCAGCAGTGCCGCACCCCCGTATGTCTCGGAATCCATGCGTGCCGCGAGGTCGCGTAGCGCCCGCCGCTGGAACACGGCACCGAAACGTGCCGCCGCGGACCCCTGCAGAGCGGCCCGCACCTGCGCGGCCGCGAAGGCGGTCGCCCCCTCGACCGCCTTCAGCGCCACGTTTCCCGTGAAGCCGTCGGTCACGATCACATCGACTGCTCCGGCCAGCAGATCACGTCCCTCCACGTTGCCCGAGAAGTTGATCGGGAGGCCCCCGTGCGCCGGGGCGGAGGCAAGCAGTTCATGGGCACGGCGCGCGAGCTTGTTGCCCTTGCCGGGCTCGGATCCGATGGTGAGCAGGCCCACGCGGGGATCGGCGATGCCGTGCGCGACCTGCGCGTACGCCACACCGAGCTGGGCGAATTGCAGCAGCATCTCCGGCTTCGGGTCGGCGATGGCCCCGGCGTCGACCAGCACGGTCGGCCCGGGCTGGGTGGGCAGGACAGCGGCGATCGCCGGGCGCAGGATGCCGGGCAGCGCCCGCAGCCGGAGCCGGGCGGTGGTGACGATGGCGCCCGTCGATCCCGCTGACACAACGGCATCGGCTTGGCCTCGCCGGACGAGCTGGCATGCCACCGCGATGCTGGAGCGCGGGCGCCGCCAGCTTGCCAGGGCGCCCTCGTCCATCGAGATGGAGTCGTCGGCCGCTGCGATCGCCACGGTGCCCGGTCCGCGCCGATCCCAGCTTCCCGATGGCGGACGTTCCCCGCGCGGCACGGCGGGCGGGTCGCCGAAAACGTCGGTTCGCGGCAGATGGAGCCTGAGCTGGCTGGGGCGACCGGTCAGCACGATGTGGATGCCGGATCCGGCGGCGGCCGCCAGCGCCCCGGCCACGACCTGGGCCGGGCCATGATCGCCGCCCATGGCGTCGACCGCCACCGTAGGTGGCCGCGCAGCCGTGGGAATGGGGGCGGGGGTTGCGTCGGGCACTGTCTGATCCGTGTCGCTGTCAGCAGGTTCTTATCTGCGCCGCGGTGTCCCACATGGCACCAGCTTCTCACTGCCGGCGCGGACCGTGGGCACCGGCAAGGCGAGTAGCCACTGACGGCCAGGTGGCCGCGCCGGGGCACCCGTGCACCCGACGGCCCGCCGCCCGCACTTCCCGCTTTGCGCGCCGGCCAGACCATTGTGGCGGTTGGCCGTAAGGGACGAGACGTGATGAGAACCGCTTTATGGTTCACCGGGGTTCATGTGGGTAATGTCCAAGCAAAGCGTGGGATCGCGAACGAGCCGTAACGGGCGAGTGGCCCTGGCTGTGCCATCGTAAGCCGGTCAAGCAGGCGAACGCCGGAAGAAGGCCGAGTGACACACGCTGATAAGGTCCCTGACTCGCCCAGCCCGGATTCAAGTTCAGCGTTACCCGCGAGCAGAAGTGACCTGGCGGTCATGCCACCGGCCCGGCGAGCACGAGCTGCGCCTGACAGAACCTCGGCAGGAGCGCCCCTGCCCAAGCTGATGCATCCGCGGCCGCTCGGACCGCAGGGAACGGACCGCAGGGAACGGACCGGAGGGAGAGGCGTGACTGGGCATGAGGAGAACCTGGCGGCATGGAAGGCGGGCCGCCGGTTCCGTGCTTACACCGCCAAGCATCTGGGTGCGCTGGGCGCGCGCGCGGGCCTCGACCCGGCCGAGCAGCTTGCCATCCGCGCAGTGGGGACTGTCCTGCCCTTCCGTACCAACGACTACGTCATCGAGCAGCTAATCGACTGGTCGGCGGCTCCAGACGATCCGATCTTCCGGCTCGTCGTTCCGCAGGCCGGCATGCTCTCGAAAACCGACCTGGACCGGGTCGCGAACCTGCTGCTGAGCCAGGCGCCACAAGGGCACCTGCGGGCCGTGGTGCACGACATCCGGACCCGCATGAATCCTCACCCAGCGGGACAGCTTGCCCTGAACATCCCAGCGTTCGGGGAGGAACCGCTGCCGGGGGTTCAGCACAAGTACCCGGAGACCGTGCTCATCTTTCCCAAGCAGGGCCAGACCTGTCACGCCTACTGCACCTACTGCTTCCGGTGGGCACAGTTCGTGGACGAGCCGGATCTGAAGATGGCGACCGCCGACATGGACCGGGTCGTGAACTATCTTCGCGCCCATCGTGAGGTGACCAGTGTGCTCCTGACCGGGGGAGATCCCATGATCATGGGCGCGGATGTGCTCCGGCGGTACGTGGAACCGCTGCTCGGGAGGGGCCTGGAGCATCTGGAGTCGATCCGGATAGGCACCAAGTCGCTCTCGTACTGGCCACGGCGGTTCGTGACCGACCCGGACGCGGACGACACGCTGCGCCTGTTCGAGCGGGTGCTGGCCACCGGGCGGACGCTCACCCTCATGGCGCACTTCAGCCACCCCCGCGAACTGGAGCCTGCCCTGGTGGCTCAAGCCGTTGCCAGAATCCGCGGCACCGGCGCGGTCATCCGCACCCAGGCGCCATTGATCCGGACCGTAAACGACGCAAGTGCGGTCTGGGCGGAGATGTGGCGGCGGCAGGTGCGGCTGGGCATGGTGCCGTACTACATGTTCGTGGAACGGGACACCGGTCCGCATGACTTCTTCGCCGTGCCACTCGCCCGCTGCCACGCCATTTTCTCCGACGCCTACCGCTGCGTGTCTGGCCTGGCCCGGACGGTACGTGGGCCGTCCATGTCGGCGACCCCCGGCAAAGTCTGCATCGATGGGGTCGCTAACGTCGCGGGGGAGGACGTCTTTGTGCTCCACATGATCCAGGCACGTGATCCAAGCCTGGTCGGCAAGCCCTTCTTCGCCAGGTTCGATGCCGGCGCGACCTGGCTGTCGGACCTGCGGCCGGCCTTCGCCGGCCGGTTCCCCTTCGAGCATCCGCTGGCGGACGCGGCGACGATGCTGGCACAGCCGGCCGCCGTCTGAGGATCACGGCGCCGGGCGCCCGGCGGGATCACGCCCGGCTAGCGGCCTTGCTGGCAGGTAGCTCGGCCAGCTCCGGCGGCGTCGTTTGCCGCTGGATCCCCAGGCAACTGATCGCGCCGATCACCAGCACGATGATGGTCAGCGACATGGTGGTGCGCATCGCGCCCACGAAGGCGAAGGCGAAGATCGCATGAGCGATCTGCTCGATCTGGTGTAGGAGGGTGGGCGTCGCCAATGGGATCTTCAGCTTCGCGCCCTGGCCGGAACTCACGGTCATGCCGCTCTTGGCGGCCTGCTGAAAGCCAGCCACGATGTGAGCCCTGATCGGTGGCGGCAGGGCCGCTGCCCGCTTCCTGGCCTCGCCCGGCAGCGTCGTGGCCAGCCGGTTCTGGAGCAGCGCCCCGACGGCAGCCGTGCCGATGACCGCGCCCACCTGCCGGACGGTGTTGAGCATGCCCGATGCCGCGCCGGCCATCGCGGGCTGGATGTCACGCATGGCGACGGTGGTCATCGGCGCGAACGTGCAGCCCATGCCGGCCCCGGCGATTATGAACGCCCCCAGGAACGTGGACCAGGACGAGGACGGCTGGGCGATCAGGGCAATCCATCCCATGCCCGCCCCGAACAGGATCAGCCCCGTCATCAGGATGTACTTGCCGCCGATCCGGTCGGACATCCGCCCGGCCACCGGGGCGACGACCATCGATATGACCGAGGCGGGCGCCATGGTCAGGCCCGCCTTCAAGGCGGAAAAGCCCAGCACCGACTGCAGGTAGATGCTGAAGGGCAGGAAGATGCCCATCATGCCGATCGCGACGGTCGCCGACACCCAGTTCATGAGTGAGAAGTTCCGGTTGCGGAACAGCGAGAACGGAACCAGTGGCTCGCGATTCTGGCGAGTCGCCTGGATGAGGAAGAAGACAGCGAGCAGCACCACGCCCAACCCGATCACCAGCGGGATGCTGATGAAGGAGTGGATCGTCCCCCAGTTGTAGCGCTGCCCCTCGACCAGTCCGTAGCAGATCGCCACCAGGGCAGCGCTGATGGTCACCACCCCGAGGAAGTCGAGACGGTGCTGGCGGCGGACATTCAGCTCCGGGACGATGATCAGCGCCAGCAGGATCACAGCCACGCCGATCGGCAGGTTGATGAAGAAGATGTACCGCCAGTCGAAGGCTGTCACCAGCAGGCCGCCGAGGGTCGGGCCGGCGATCGTGGCCACCCCCGCCACCGCCCCCCAGACGCCGAATGCGGCGCCGCGGCGTTCGGGCGGGAACACGGTGGTGAGAATCGCCAGCGTCTGCGGCATGAGGATGGCGGCACCGAGGCCCTGCACCGCCCGGAAGGTGATCAGCCAGGCTGGTCCGGGAGCGAATCCGCAGGCGGCCGAGGCGGCGGTGAAGGTGGCGACACCGATCATGAACATGCGCCGCTGGCCGAGGATGTCGCCGAGGCGGCCGGCCGTTACCAGCAGTACCGCGAGCACCAGCGCGTATGCGTTGATCACCCACAGGATGTCATCGAGCGAGGCGTGCAAGCGCGCGATCATGTTCGGGATCGCGATGTTGACAATCGTCAGGTCCAGCAGGGTCATGAAGAACCCGAGCGAGACGACCAGCAGTACGGCCCACGGGTTCCCGCGGAATTTCCTCACCCTGCACTCCTCGCGCCGACAGCGTGGGCATAGCCACGGGAACGACGTCCCCAACTGACGCGCAGCTTCCGGCCAGTCACGCCGTGACCCCGCCGGCCGTCACCGGCGGGGGCTGGACCCATACGCGGTGCCGATCCCCTGCGGCTGGTTACACGAACAACTGCGGTTATCTTGCCCGACAACTGCGATCCTAACGGGCAGGGCCGACGGCGCTCACCCCCGTGTGCCCGGGGTCCCGCCAGGCAGATGTGCGCCGGGTCCCGCCCGGCGGCATCCGCCCAGGGTCACGCCCGGCAGGGCGGTCGGCTGCCAGTATGCTCCGGCGCATGGAACTCAGCGGAACTGCAGCGATCATCTCCGGCAGCGCCAGCGGGCTCGGCGAGGCTACCGCGCGTGCCCTGGCCGCGGCTGGCAGCAAGGTGGTCATCGCGGATGTGAACGAGGATCGCGGGAAGGCGGTCGCGGAGCAAACCGGCGGTGTGTTCGCCCGGACAGACGTTTGCGACGAGGACTCGGTGAAGGCGGCTGTCGATATCGCCGCGGCGCAGGGTGTCCCCTTGCGGGTCGTCGTCAATTGCGCCGGCATCGGCTGGGCGGAGCGCACGGTCAACCGGGACGGATCGCCGCACTCGCTGGCGACCTACCGCAAGGTGCTGGACATCAATCTCTTCGGGACGTTCAATCTGATGCGGATCGGGGCCGCCGCCGTCGCCCGGACCGACCCGGTGAACTCCGATGGCCAGCGCGGCGCGGTCATCAACACGGCCTCGATCGCCGGAATCGAGGGCCAGACCGGCCAGCTCGCCTATTCCGCGTCCAAGGGCGGGATCATCGGCATGACCGTCCCCGCGGCGCGTGATCTCGCCGCGATCGGCGTCCGGGTGAACACGATCTGCCCGGGCATCATCGACACCCCCATCTACGGCAGCGGCCCGGCGAGTGAGGAATTCAAGGCCAAGCTCGCGGCGCCGGTGGTCTTCCCCAAGCGGATGGGCACGGCGGCCGAGTTCGCCCATGTCGTCCGTTTCCTGGCCGAGAATGACTACATGAATGCCGAGGTCATCAGGTTCGACGGCGGCATTCGCTTCCAGCCCAAATAGTCCGTAGAGGACGGTCGGTAAGGTGGCGCGGGAAAGCCGGCCGGCCGGGCGACGCCCCGCTGCGGGCGGTCGCGGCGCACCACGGTGAAGGAGGCGGCCGGACATGGCCGAAGAGGTGCTGGTCGAGGTCGACGGGGAAATCGCCGTCATCACCATAAACCGGCCGTCGGCGCGCAACGCGGTCAACAGGGCGGTCGCCACCGCGGTGGCCGCGGCGATCGATGATCTGGACGCCCGGCCGCAGGTGCGGGTGCTCGTCCTGACCGGCGCGGGCGGCACATTCTGCGCCGGGATGGATCTGAAGGCCTTCGCGGCGGGTGAGGTGCCAACCACAGCGGAGCGCGGGTTCGCGGGCCTCACCCACCGCCCGCCCGCCAAGCCGGTGATCGCGGCGGTCGAGGGATTCGCGTTGGCCGGCGGGTTCGAGATCGCGCTTGCCTGTGACCTGATCGTGGCCAGCAGCGAGGCCATGTTCGGGCTGCCCGAGGTCACGCGCGGGCTGGTGGCGGGCGCTGGCGGGCTGCTGCGGTTGCCCCGCCGGGTGCCCTACCACGTGGCGATGGAGATCGTCCTGACCGGTGAGCGTGTCGGCGCGCCGCGACTGCACCAGGCCGGCCTGATCAACCGCCTGGTGCCACCCGGTGAGGCGCTTTCCGAGGCCCGCCTGCTCGCGGGGACGCTGGCGGCCAATGCGCCGCTCGCCGTCATGGCGAGCAAGCGGATCGTGGTCGAGTCCGCCGATTGGGACAGCGGGGAAGCCTTCACGCGCCAGGACGAGATCGCGCAGCCGGTCTTCCTGTCCGCGGACGCGATGGAGGGCGCCGTCGCATTCGCGCAGAAGCGGGCACCCCGCTGGCGGGGGCAGTGACCCGGCGGCAAGCGCGGCGGGGTTCGTAACCGGGTGCCGCTGGCCCGGGCAGCCACCGTAGGATCGTTGCCCAGGTAACTCCATGGACGACGCCCCTGGGGGATATCGATGTGCGGAATCGCCGGCTGCCTCGCGCTTGCCCCGCAGGAGAGCCCGGACCAGAACTGGGTGGCCACCGCTACCGAGCGGATCAGCCACCGGGGCCCTGACGACGAGGGCTTCTTCAGCGACGCCGACGTCGCCCTCGGCTACAAGCGGCTGGCCATCATCGACCTGTCCGAGGGGGGTCACCAGCCCATGCGGTCAGCCGACGGCCGCTACTGGATGGTCTTCAACGGCGAGATCTACAACTACATCGAACTCGGCGAGCAGCTGCGGCGCGAGGGGGTGGCCCTGCGCACCTCCTGCGACTCGGAGGTGCTGCTGGAGACTTATGCCCGGGTGGGCAAGGACGTGGTGCACCGGCTGCGGGGGATGTTCGCTTTCGCCATCTGGGACACCTGGACCAGGGAGCTCTTCTGTGCCCGGGACCAGTTCGGGATCAAGCCGTTCTACTACACCATCGATCAGGGGCCAGCACGCGCCGACCTGCGGCCGGCCGGCCAGGGTGCGGTCCAGGACGCGCAGCCGGGGTACGGGCCGGACGTGCGGTCCGGCGGGCGGCACGCGGCCCCGGCGCCTGCGGTCCCGGCGCCCGCGGTCCCGGCGCCCGCG
>DAHUZQ010000225.1 GCA_027306495.1 Actinomycetota bacterium
GCTCTGCCTGGCCCGCCGGCTCTGCCTGGCCCGCCGGCTCTGCCCGGGACCGCTCCAGGAACCCCCTGACCAGTGCCCTGTGCTCCGGGGTGTCGAAAGAGTCGAACTCCTGCGCCAGCGCGTACTCCAGCACGCCCGCGATGGCCCGGGTCAGGTGCATGTTGAGTGCCCGCTTGGTGCTCTGCAGCGCCTGGGGCGGTTGGCCCGCCAGCCTGACCGCGAGGGTCAGGGCCTGATCCATCAGGTCGGCGTCGGCAACCACCCGGTTGGCCAGGCCGAACTCGACGGCTCGCGCGGCGGGTAGCCGTTCCCCGGTGAGCAGGTATTCCTTGGCCCGCAGCATCCCGGTGAGCAGCGGCCACAGCGGGGCACCGCCGTCGGCCGCGGTCAGGCCCAGGCTCACGTGCGGGTCGGCCAGGTACGCGCTTTCGGCGATCAGCACGATGTCACAGCACAGCGCCAGGTTGCAGCCCAGGCCCACGGCGGGCCCGTTCACGGCTGCCACGACCGGCAGCGGGAAGTCCACCATGTGGGTGAGGAGCCGACCCGCCTCGTCGAGTTCGGCGCGGCGCCGGGCCGGGTCGTCCCACAGATCCACCAGGTGCCCGATGTCCCCACCCGCGCTGAACGCCCGGCCGGCGCCGGTCAGCACGACCGCCCGCACCGCGGTGTCGGCGGCCAGGTGGTCCCACACCGACACCAGAGCCGCATGCAGCCGGGGATCCGTGGCGTTGCGGGCGTGCGGGCGGTTCATGGTGATGACCCGCACGGCTCCCCGCGCTTCGATCAGCAATTCGGGTGCGAACGGGTTGTCCATCGCGCTCTCCGGTGGGCCCGGCCGCTACCGGGCGGCGAACTCGGCGAGGGCGGGGGCGGCCTCCCGCCAGGCGGTCAGTGGGACGCCGCGCCGTTCCGCCGTGAGCGCCTGCACACACACGTGGTCGGCCCCAGCGTCGAAATGATCTTGCACCCGGTCGGCGAGAGACTGCACGTCACCCCAGGCGACCAGCGCGTCGACCAGTCGGTCGCTGCCACCGTCGGCGAGGTCGGTTTCGGTGAACCCGAGCCGGAGCAGGTTGCGTGTGTAGTTGGGCTGGGTGAGGTAGACCGCGATGCCCGCCCGTGCGGTCGCACGCGCCGAGACCGGGTCGCCGTCCAGGACGAACATCTGTTCCGGGCACAGCAGTGGTCCGGTCCCCAGGATCTGGCGGGCCATCGCCGTGTGCTCGACGGTCACCAGGTAGGGGTGGGCGCCGTCGGCATCTTCGGCTGCCAGTGCCAGCATCTTCGGCCCGAGGGCCGCGAGTACCCGGCGCACCGGGGTCCGCGGGCGCTCAGCCGTGTACGGGGCAGCCGCCATCATGGCGAGGTAGCGGCGCATCGCCGCCAGTGGCTGGGCGTAAGCGTGGCCCCGCAGGTCCTCGACCAGGTTGCGGTGGCTCACCCCGAGCCCGAGCAGTACCCGGTCGGGGTAGGCCTCGGTCAGTGCGCGGGCGCCACAGGACATGGCGACGGCGTCGCGGGCCCAGATGTTCGCGATCCCGCTCGCGCCCACCATCCGCTCGGTCGCCGACAGGATGAGCGACAACTGCACGAAGACGTCGCGCCCGGCGACCTCCGGCACCCAGATGGCCCCATATCCGAGCGCCTCGAGTTCGGCGGCCAGGTCACGGGCACGCCCAGCGGGCACGAAGTCCAGCGCGCCGGTCCACACACCGGTGCGCGGCAGCCACTCCCGGCCCGTGTTCGCGGTCATGTCACCTCCACCGCTGTTGTATCACCATGGCCGGCTGTCCGCCGAGCACCCGCACGGGCCCGGTCCAGCGATCCGGCCAACGCGGCGGGCAGCGAACGGGTACGGCGGCGAGCCAGCGATCCGGGCAGGCGGCCGGGCCGGGTCCAGCGATCCGGGCAGGCGGCCGGGCCCGGTTCAGTGGTCCGGGCAGGCGGCCGGGCCCGGTTCAGTGGTCAGGGCAACGCGGCGGTTACCCCGGGTAGCTGGTGGGTCGCTCGCGATGGTGCGAGGCTTGGCCTATGGGCAGCGGGCGCCCGCCCACGAGCACGACCTGAGGAGGTTCGATGCCGGCCGACCGGATGCTGCCAACCGAACAGGCGGCTGACCTGGTTGCGCTGACCAGGGAAATCGCGGCGAAGGAACTGGCACCGCTGGCCAGCGAGTACGAAGCGGCCAGTCGGTTCCCGCGCGAGCAGTTCCGGGTGCTGGGGAAGGCCGGCCTGCTCGGGCTGCCATATCCGGAGCGCTGGGGGGGCGCCGCCCAGCCGTATGAGGTCTACCTGCAGGTACTGGAAGAGATCGCTACCGCCTGGATGACCGTCGGCGTCGGGCTCTCGGTGCACACCATGGCCTGCTACCCACTGGCCCGGTTCGGCAGCGACACCCAGCGCGATGAGTGGCTGCCCGACCTGCTGGCCGGCGACGTGCTCGGGGCCTACGCACTATCGGAGGCGGGGGCCGGGTCGGACGCGGCCGCCCTGACGGCCCGGGCGGTCCGTGACGGGGAGGACTACCGCGTGACCGGGACCAAGTCCTGGATCACCCACGCCGGCGAGGCCGATTTCTACACGGTGTTCGTGCGCACCTCCGACACCGGCACCGAAGGGATCAGCTGCCTGCTGGCTGTGGCTGATACTCCGGGCCTGGCGGTTGGCCCAGCCGAACACAAGATGGGCCTGACCGGCTCGCCCACGGCGCAGCTCATCTTCGACGATGCCCGTATCCCGATCCATCGCAGGATGGGGGAGGAGGGCGAAGGGCTGCGGATCGCGCTCGACGCGCTGAACTCGGGCCGGCTGGGCATCGCGGCCTGCGCGGTCGGCCTGGCGCAGGCGGCACTGGACGAGGCGGTCTCCTATTCGATCCAGCGAGAGCAGTTCGGGCGGCCGATCATCGAGTTCCAGGGCCTGCAGTTCCTGCTCGCCGACATGGCAGCCGCGGTGCAGTCGGCGCGTGCGACCTACCTGGAGGCGGCGCGCCGCCGCGACGCCGGGCTCGACTTCCGCCGCCACGCCTCGATAGCCAAGCTGGTCGCGACCGATGCCGCCATGAAGGTCACCACCGACGCCGTGCAGGTTCTCGGGGGAGCGGGATACACCCGCGACTTCCCGGTGGAGCGCTACATGCGTGAGGCGAAGGTGCCGCAGATCTTCGAGGGCACGAACCAGATCCAGCGGATGGTCATCGCCCGGGAACTGCGCAAGGCGGCCCGCAGCAGGTGAGCAGGGCGGCCCAGGCCCCTGTCTTTTGTGGTTGATCGGTCTTTTGTGGTTGATCAGGCGGCATTTTTCCTACCCAATCAACCACGATCATGGGAAGGGCCAACCACGATCATGGGAAGGGCCGCAGACGATCATGGAATGTGGCGCAGACGATCAGGGCGATGAGCCCGCCGCCGGGGGGCTGCCGACGGGCCCGGGCGGTGAGCGGGCACGAGGGGCGTGCTAACCGCCCAGCTTGCGCCACAGGAACTCAAGCATGAGCGCCCACTTGAGGGCCAGTTGCTCGTTGTCGGCCGCGGCGCCGTGCCCGCCCTCGATGTTCTCGTAGTAGCTCACGTCGTGGCCGTGCTGCTCCAGCAGTGCGGCCATCTTGCGGGCGTGGCCCGGGTGCACGCGGTCATCCCTGGTCGAGGTGATGAGCAGCACCGGTGGGTAGTCCCCGTCCGGCGACACATTGTGATACGGCGAGAACGGCCGTAGGTACTCCCACTCTGCCGGCTCACGCGGGTCGCCGTACTCGGCCATCCAGGAAGCCCCGGCCAGCAGTTCGTGATAGCGCCACATATCGAGCAGCGGCACCTGGCACACGATGGCGCCGAACAGGTGCGGGTAGCGGGTGAGCATCACCCCCATCAGCAGCCCACCGTTGCTGCCGCCCTGGATCCCGAGCCGCTCCCGGGTGGCGATGCCCCGGTCCACCAGGTCCATTGCCACGGCGGCGAAGTCCTCGTACACCCGGTGCCGGTTGGCCTTGATGGCGCCGGTGTGCCACTGGGGACCGTACTCACCGCCGCCCCGCAGGTTCGCCACCACGTAGGTGCCGCCGCGCGCCAGCCACCCGCGGCCGATGATGCCGCTGTAGGAGGGGGTGAGCGAGACTTCGAACCCGCCATAGCCGGTCAGCAGCACCGGCCCGGCCGCGCCTTCGGAACGCCCGACGACGAAGTATGGAACGGCGGTTCCATCCGCGGACGTGGCAAAGAACTGCCGGACGGAGATGTCTGCCGCGTCGAAGAAGGCCGGCGCCTGCTTCAGTTCCCCCGCCTGCCCGCCGATGTGGCCGTAGCTCAGTGTCTCGGGCTGGGTGAACCCGCTCGAAACCAGCATGTACTCATCGGAGTCGTGCGGATCGGTGCTGACGATCTCGGTCTGGGTGTACTCACCGACGCCCGCAAGCGCCTCCCGCGCCCACTCGCCCGCGCCCGGCGTCAGCACCGACAGGTCGCTGCGCACATCGCGCAGCGCGCTCAGCAGCAGGTGATGGCGGGTCCAGGTGTGGTAATTGAGCGCGGTGTGGGGGTCGGGTTCGAACAGCACGGTGAAGTCACGCCCGCCGGCCAGGAACCCGGTGAACCCCGTGGCCAGCAGGGCGCCGGCCGGATACTGGCGGCCGCCCACTGACCAGGTCGACCTGGTGCGGACCAGCAGCCATTCCCGGTGCACGTCCATGATCGCGTCCGGTGGGACGTCGATCCGGATGAGGTCCCCCCCGGCGGTGCGCAGGTGCCATTCGCTGTGCCAGAAATCGATCTGGCGCAAGACGAAATCCCGCTCAAACCCCTCGGTCGGGTCGTGGTAGGCGCTGACGCTGACATCGTCGGGCTTGCCCTCGTACACCAGGGTGGCGTCGGCCAGTGCGGTGCCACGCCGCCATTCCTTCACCAGCCGTGGATAGCCCGACGTCGTCATCGACCCCGGACCGAAGTCGGTCCCCACATAGATCCGGTCCGCGCCGATCCATGCCACGTCGGACTTGGCCTCGGGGAGCGCGAATCCGTCCGGGTCGAAGCGCCGCTGGGCCAGGTCGAACTCGCGGACCACGCTGGCGTCCGCGCCGCCTCGTGACAACTGCACCAGCGCCAGCCGGTAACCCCCGGGCCGCAGCACGTCCGCGCCGTGCCACACCCAGTTCTCGCCATCGGCGGCGGCAAGGGCGTCGACGTCCACCAGCACGTCCCATTCCGGTTGCGCCTGGCGGTACTGCTCCAGCGTCGTACGGCGCCACAGCCCCCTGGGGTGATCGGCGTCCTGCCAGAAGTTGTAGAGGAAGTCACCGCGGCGGCGCACGTACGGGATGCGGTCATCGGCGTCGAGCACTTGGCGTATCTGGTCCCGCAGGTCCGTGAAGCGCTGGCGCTCGGACAGTTCGCCGAGGGTCGCGGCGTTGCGGGCCCGGACCCAGTCCAGCGCCCGCGGGCCGGTTATCTCCTCCAGCCACCGGTACGGGTCGTCATCGGGTCCGTTCTCGCCTTGGCTCATGCTGCCAGTGTCGCCGGTCCTGATGGGTGGGCGCCACGGGCGCCGAGCCCGGGCCGTCACCGTGCCAGAGGATCGCGGGGCAGGCCGAGCAGCCGTTCGGCGATAACGTTCCGGCTGATCTCGGAGGTCCCCCCGGCGATCGTCATCGCCCGGGCGAACAGGTACATACGGGTAAGGTCCGGCTCACCGCCGTCCACCCCGGCCGCCCCGGCGAGCCGCATCCCGAGGTCTGCGACATGCTGGGAGTGCTCGGCGGCGAGCAGCTTGGTGACGTTGCCCTCGGCACCGGGACCCGCCTGCGCCACGGCACGGGCGACCCGCCGCAGGTTGATCAGGCGGATGGCGTGCTCGTCCGCCGCGAGCCTGCCGAACTCCCGCAGCAGGGCGGGATGCGGCTCGCCCTCGCCGCCGAGCAGGCGCACGAGGCCGAGGGCTCCGGCGTCGCCCGGGTCGCCGCCGCCGATCGAGACCCGCTCGTTCCCGAGGGTCGCCCGCGCGACCGTCCAGCCCTGGTTCACGGTCCCGACCACGTCTGTGTCCGGGACGAAGACATCCTCGAAGAACACTTCGTTGAACATCGCGTCGCCGGTGATCTCCCGCAGCGGCCGTACCTCGACTCCGTCGGCATGCATGTCGATGACCATGGTGGTGATGCCCTCGTGCTTGGGTGCCGCCGGGTCGGTTCGCACGGTGGCGAGGCCGTGATGGCAGAACTGCGCGGCGCTCGTCCAGACCTTCTGGCCGGTCACACGCCAGCCACCGGCGACCCGTTCCGCCCTGGTCGTCACCGCAGCCGCATCGGACCCGGCCCCCGGCTCGCTGAAGAGCTGGCACCACAGCCGGTTTCCGGCCAGCGCCGGCGGGATCCACCGCTGAAGCTGCTCCGGCGAGCCGTGCTGGACGATGGTGAGCAGCACCCAGCCGCCGATACCGAGTGAGGGAACACGGGCGCCGCTCAGTTCCTGCTCGATCACCAACTGTTCGACCGGTCCCGCCGCCCGTCCCCACGGCCGGGGCCAGTGTGGGACCAGGTAACCGGACTCCACCAGCAGCTCACGCCGCTGCGGGCCGGCGGCCTGCCGCAGACGCTCAGCGAAGGCGGCGGCCTCGGCCCGGTAAGCCTGCGCCCGCGGCGGCAGGTCCACCGAGTACCGGCCCCGCACCCCCCGCCGGATCAGGGCCGCCACCTCGTCCTCCGCCGCACCCGGCGGGCCCGCCAGGGCTGCCAGGGTCATCGCGCGGCGCAGGTACAGATGAGCGTCGTGCTCCCAGGTGAAGCCGATGCCGCCGAGCACCTGGATGGCCATCTGCGCGTTGCGCCGGTAGGCGTCGAGGGCGATGGCCGCGGCGGCAGCCGCGGACAGGTCCGCTTCCGGCCCGGCCTGGGACGCCGCCCGCGCGGCGTCCCAGGTCACCGCCGTGGCCCGTTCCGCGTCCATGAGCATGTTGGCGAGATGGTGCTTGACGGCCTGGAAACTGCCGATGGTGCGGCCGAATTGCTCGCGGACCTTGGCGTACTCCTGCGCCATCCGCAGCGTGGCCCAGGCGCCCCCGGTCGCCTCGGCGGCCGCCAGCACCCGGGCACAGCGGACCGCCAGCGGGACCGCGCCCGGCAGCACCGGCGCGCGCACGCCGTCGAGATGGATCCGGGCGACCCCGGTCGCCGGGTCCAGGGCGGTGACGGTCTCGATCCGGACTCCCGGGTCGTCCCGCCTGACGACGGCGAGGTCTTCACCGGCCCGCACTAGGACGACGCCGGCCCAGGCACCGCCCCGGACCAGGCCCGCGCTGCCGTCGAGATGACCGTCACCGGCAAGGGACGCGCCCGCGAGCGCGACCGCCCCTATCAGGGAGCCGTCAGCGAGGCCAGGGAGCAGGTCGCGCGCAAGGTCGCTGGTGGCCAGCTCAGCGAGAACCGCCGATGCGGTGAGCGAGGGGACCAGCGGACCGGGCGCGGCAGCTTGCCCCAGTTCCTCGACCACGACAGCGGCCTCGGGCAGCCCGTATCCCGAACCGCCCGCCGACTCGGGCACGTGCAGGCCCGCCCAGCCGAGTTCACACATGCGCTTCCAACTCGCGCCGGGCCCGTCCACCCCGCCCTCCAGTGCCGCCCGGGTGGCAGCCAGGAGGCCCTGGTCGGCCGCGAAACTGCGGACTACGTCAGCGAGGGCGCGGTGTTCATCGGCGATCGCGAGAGCCATGAGCGTCCCTTCCGGACCCGTCTGGTGGACGCAGGCGGGGAATTCACGCTAGTTGACCGGTGAGATCCCGGACAAGGCTGAGCGCTGGCCCGCCGCCGGCCGCGCTGGCCTTGGTCAGTGCCTTTTCCGCGCGGGTAATTCGCTGCCGGGCGGCGGGGATCAGCGTCGTGTTCTTGGCCGGGGCGGGGATCCGTCTACGCCTATTCGCTCATCGTGAGGTATCTGGACGTGTCCAGCCCGGACAGGGCGGCCGCCGTGGGGCACTGGTACCGGCACCGCACCACGGTGGCGAACATTTTCCGCGACAGCAAGCTCGGTGCCGCCGTGCGGCGCCTCCCCTCCGGCTGCCCGCGGGTGAACCTGGCCTGGATGCTGGGGGTGCTGCTCGCCGCGACCATGGCCGCCTGGCCGCACTGATAGGGCAGGTGCGCCGGGGCCGTCTCACCCATCCACGCATACTGATATCCGGCGCGTGCGGCTGGCGCGGGCCCCGGACCAGCCTGCGGCTAAGGTGCCCATAAC
>DAHUZQ010000231.1 GCA_027306495.1 Actinomycetota bacterium
CCCGCTGTGCTCGTGGACGCCGTTTCCTGGGCGTGGCGCCGGGATGGCCGGGCTGGTTCCGCTTTGGCTGGGGGATGCGGGGTCGGCTACACTGCTCAGGCGAGCAAGCCGGGTGGCTTGCTCGGGTGGGGTATGGGGTAATTGGCAGCCCGACGGGTTCTGGCCCCGTTAGTCTAGGTTCGAGTCCTGGTACCCCAGCGGGTATGGACGGTCGGTCCCGGTACCGGGCCTGGCCGCCATCTCCTGGCCCCGTCGTCTAGTGGCCTAGGACGCCGCCCTCTCAAGGCGGTAGCGCCGGTTCAAATCCGGTCGGGGCTACGGATGTAGCAGCAGCAGGTCACAGGCCTGGCTCCCTTTCAGGGAAGCCGGGCCTTGATCATTTGTCCGTGGTTCGTCCGTGAGGCGCTCGGGCTGTTCGCCGGCGCGGCCCTGCCCGATCCCGGCTTCGCCGACGACCTGCCGCGCGACGGGGGCTGCCGGCGGAGGGGCTGCCGGCAGCCGACTCAGGCGACGAGTGTCTTCACGGCCGCGGTGAGTTCGGTCAGGGCGGTCTTGGCGTCGGCGAAGAACATCGAGGTCTTCGGGTCCACGTACAGCTCGTTGTCGATGCCCGCGTAGCCGGTCGCCATGGACCGCTTGATGACGATGACGCTCTTGGCCTTGTCGACATCGAGGATGGGCATGCCGGAAATCGCCGTCCCCGGCCGCCGGGCGGCCGGATTGATGACGTCGTTGGCGCCGATCACCAGCGCGACGTCTGTCCTGGGGAACTCGGGGTTGATCTCATCCATCTCTTTCAGCAGCGGGTACGGCACGTTGGCCTCGGCCAGCAGGACGTTCATGTGCCCGGGCATCCGGCCGGCGACCGGGTGGATGGCATAGCTCACGTCGATGCCGCGATCCTCCAGCACGCTGGCTAGCTCGCCCACCTGGTGCTGTGCCTGCGCGGCGGCGAGACCGTACCCGGGGACGATGATCACCTTCTGGGCGTAGGCGAGCTGGATCGCGGCATCGTCGGCGGCGATCGAACGGACATCCCCGCCGGGTCCCGCCACAGCGGCAGCGCCGGTGTCACCGGTGCCGAATCCGCCGATCATGATGTTGCGCAGCGAGCGGTTCATGGCGTCGGCCATGAGCTTGGTCAGGATGCCACCGGAGGCCCCGACCAGCGCCCCGGCGATGATCAGCGCCCAGTTGTTGATCACGAACCCGGCCATCGCGACCGCGGTGCCCGTGAACGCGTTGAGCAGGGAGATGACCACCGGCATGTCGGCCCCGCCGATCGGCAGCACCATGGTCACCCCGAACGCCAGGGCGGCCAGGATCACGATCACCAGCACCCAGACGTTCGGGGTGGTGATCAGGTAGATCGACGCGCCGACGGCGATCACCGCAACGGCGATGTTGACGAACCGGGAGCCGGGGAAGGTGATCGGCGCCCCGTTGATCATGCCCTGCAGTTTGCCGGCGGCGATGATCGAGCCTGAGAACGTCACCGACCCGATGACGACGTCCAGGAACGTGGTCACCGTCGTAACCTCGGCCACGTGGCCAGCGGAGACGCTGCTGACGTAGTCGTGAATCGCGACGAGGGCAGCCGCCCCGCCCCCGACCGCGTTGAAGACGCTGACCAGTTGCGGCATGGCGGTCATCTGGACGGTCCGCGCCGTATAGAGCCCGGCGGCGGCTCCGATGAGCGCCCCGGCGATCATCACCGCCCAGCCGGCCGCGGTCACCCCGCCGATGTGGATCATGAGCACGAAGGTCGCGAGCAGGGCGACGATCATGCCCCCGGTCGAAACCTGGTTGCCGCGCCGGGCGGTCGCCGGGGTGTTCATCAGATGCAGGCCGAGTACGAAGCAGGTCGCCGAGGCAACGTAGACGAGCTGGATCGCCCAGTCGAATGTGTTCACGCCGCGGCCCCGGTCTGGGAGTCGCCGGTGGCCAGCGCCTGCTTCTGATCTGAGGCCACCGGCCGGCGGCGGAACATCTTGAGCATGCGGCCGGTGACCACATACCCGCCCACCACGTTCATGGCGGCGAACGCGGCGGCCACGAATGCCAGCACATAGCCCAGCACGTCGTTGGCCGTGACGGCGATGAGCATCGCGCCAGCGAGCACGATGCCGTGGATCGAGTTCGCGGCCGACATCAGCGGGGTGTGCAGCGTCGCCGGGACCTTGCTGATCACCTCGAAGCCCACCAGGATGGCGAGCACGAAGATCGTGATGTCGGTGAGCAGTGCGGACGTCACGGGGTGGTACCTCCAGCGGTGTCGGCGAGCAGGGCGGCGGTGGCGGGATGGACCACCGCGCCGTCGTGGGTGATCACCACGCCCGCCTGGATCTCGTCGGCGGTGTCGATCACCAGGGCACCGTCGGAAACCATCGATAGCAGCAGGGCGCTGATGTTGCGGGCATAGGCGGCCGAGGCCGCGCCGGGCACCGTGGCCGCCAGATTGCCGGCGCCGATCACGGTGACGCCGTTGTCGGTGACGATCGTCTCGCCGGGCGCCGACTCAGCCACGTTCCCGCCGAGCGGGCTCGCCGCCATGTCCACCACGACGGACCCTGCCGCCATGGCCTTGAGCGCGTCCTGGGTGAGCAGCAGGGGTGGTCGCCGCCCCGGCACCTGGGCCGTTGTGATCACCACGTCCTGACGGGCGATGTGCCCGGCGAGTTCGGCCTGCTGCGCCTCGCGTTCGGCGTCGGTCAGGGCACGGGCATAACCGCCCTCGCCCGCGGCGGAGCCGACCGACGTAAGTTCGATGAAGGTGGCGCCGAGCGACTCCACCTCCGTCTTGGTCTGCGGCCGCACATCGTAGGCGGACACCACCGCTCCGAGGCGGCGCGCCGTGCCGATCGCCTGCAGCCCGGCCACGCCGGTGCCCAGGATCAGCACCTTCGCGGGCCGTGCCGTGCCCGCCGCCGTGATCAGCATCGGGAAGAACCTGCCGAATTCGGCCGCGCCGACCAGGACGGCCTTGTACCCGGCCACGTTGGCCTGCGAGGTGAGGGCATCCATCGACTGTGCCCTGGGCAGCGTCCGGGGCAGGCCGTCCAGGCTGACGGCGGTGACGCCGCGCGCCGCCAGGTCCGCTGCCAGCCCCGGGTCGGTCAGCGGATTCAGCATCCCGATCACCGTCTGGCCCCGCCGCAGCAGCGGCATCAGGCCTGAGCCGGGCTTGCTGACCGTGAGGATCACGTCGGCGTCCGCCGCGAGTTCCTCGCGGGTCACCACGGCCGCGCCCGCTTCGGCGTAGGCCGCGTCGGGGAACCAGGCACGCTCACCCGCACCGGACTCGGCGAGCACCTCCAGCCCGGCGCTGCGCAGCCGGCCGACCGTCTCGGGGACGAGGGCAACGCGCCGCTCGCCCGGCGCGGTCTCCTTCACGACAGCTACTTTCATGGACGTGTCCTTAGGCATTGTCCGGGAGCGGGCCTACAAGGGAGCATCGCGGTCTGCGGCCATACGCCGACAGGACCAAAGGTCCCGATGGGGCACGACGCCCGGACATGATCGCACAGCATCGCCATTGCCTCCAGATCAAGCGCTCCGCCGCAGGGTGCTGCTGATTCTTTCACCCGCTGCCACCACCGCGACCGCGTGCAGCCTGCCCGGGGAACGGGTCAGCCGCTCGATCGGCCCGGAAACCGAGACGGCCGCGATGACGTTCCCACTGGGGCCGAGAACCGGCGCCGAGACCGATGCCACGCCTGGCTCACGTTCCGCCACGGTGGCGGCCCAGCCCCGGCGCCTCACCTGGGAGAGGGCCGTGGCGCTGAAGGCGGCACCCCGCAACGCGCGGTGCATCCGCTCGGGCTCCTCCCATGCCAGCAGCACCTGAGCGGCGGAGCCGGCGGTCATCGGCAGGGCGGCGCCAACCGGCACCGTGTCGCGCAGCCCGGTCGCCCGTTCCGCCGCCGCCACGCAGATCCGGCTGTCACCCTGCCGCCGGTACAACTGCGCGCTCTCACCGGTGGCGTCCCGCAGGTGCGTGAGGACGGGCTGTGCGATCGCCAGCAGCCGGTCCTCGCTGGCAGCCGTCGCGAGTTCGGCGATCCGGGGCCCGAGGATGAAGCGGCCCTGGCCGTCCCTGGTGAGCAGGCGGTGCCGCTCCAGGGCGACGGCGATGCGGTGTGCGGTCGGCCTGGCCAGGCCGGTCGCCGTCACCAGCTGCGCCAGCGACGCCGGGCCGGCCTCCAGTGCGTTGAGGACGGTTACCGTCTTATCCAGGACGCCGACCCCGCTATGATTGTCCATGAAGCGATATTGCCGTCTCGTCATGCGAGACGCAAGTTAATCTCCCCCGGAGAGGCAGGGGCGATGGGACGCACACTGGCGGGCAAGATCTGGGACGCCCACGTGGTGAGCCGTGCGGAAGGTGAACCCGACCTCCTCTATATCGATCTGCATCTTGTTCATGAGGTCACCAGCCCACAGGCGTTCGATGGCCTGCGGCTGGCGGGACGCCGCGTGCGCAGGCCCGACCTGACGCTGGCGACCGAGGACCACAATGTGCCGACGCTCGGGGTGACAGGCCCGGGCCTGCCGTTGGCCGGGCCGGGCAGCCCGCTGACCGATCCGGTGTCCCGCGTGCAGGTCGAGGCGCTGCGCCGCAACTGCGCCGGCTTCGGGATCCGGCTGCACACCATGGGGGAGGGTGACCAGGGCATCGTCCATGTCATCGGCCCGCAGCAGGGCCTCACCCTGCCCGGCATGACCATCGTCTGCGGTGATTCCCACACTTCCACGCATGGCGCGTTCGGGGCCATCGCCTTCGGCATCGGCACAAGCCAGGTCGAGCACGTGCTGGCCACCCAGACGCTCCCCCAGTCCAGACCCGCTGACATGGCCGTGACCGTCACCGGCCAACTGCCGCTCGGGGTGACCGCCAAGGACCTCATCCTCGCGCTGATCGCCCAGATCGGCACCAGCGGCGGCCAGGGTCACATCATCGAATACCGGGGCGAGGCCATCGCCGGGCTCTCCATGGAGGGCCGGATGACCGTCTGCAACATGTCCATCGAAGCAGGCGCTCGCGCCGGGCTCATCGCACCCGACGACGTCACCTTCGATTACCTGCGCGGGCGTCACTATGCACCGCAGGGGCCCGCCTGGGATGAGGCGGAGCGTCAGTGGCGGTCGATGACGACTGACCCCGGCGCCGTCTTCGACCGGGAGGTGACGCTGGACGCCTCAGCGCTCACCCCGTTCGTCACCTGGTGCACCAACCCCTCCCAGGCGGCACCGCTGTCCGCGGCCGTTCCCGACCCGGGCGCTGTCACCGATCCGGCGGAGCGCGCCTCGGTGGAGCGCGCCCTCGCATACATGGGCCTCGCGCCCGGGACCAGGCTCACGCAGGTCGAGGTGGATACGGTGTTCGTGGGCTCGTGCACGAACGGGCGACTGGAGGACCTGCGGGCAGCGGCTGAGGTCCTGCGCGGGCGCAAAGTCGCCGACGGGGTCCGGATGCTGGTGGTCCCGGGCTCGATGGCCGTGAAAGCGGCGGCTGAGAAAGAGGGCCTCGACGAGGTCTTCACAGCCGCCGGGGCGCAGTGGCGGTCGGCGGGATGTTCGATGTGCCTGTGGATGAACTCCGACACCCTGGCGCCGGGCGAGCGCAGCGCCTCCACGTCCAACCGCAACTTTGAGGGGCGGCAGGGTCCGGGCTCGCGCACGCACCTGGTCTCACCCGAGGTTGCCGCCGCCACGGCGGTGACCGGCAGGCTGACCGCGCCAGCCGCCCTTTAGACGGAACGGCCCGCGCCCAGCCGGCCCGGTCAGCGGCGGCGGGGCAGCCAGGAAAGGAATCAGGCCGACATGGAGCCCTTCATCACCCACACCGGCCGGGCCGTGGCCCTGCGCCGCAGTAACGTGGATACCGACCAGATAATCCCGGCGGAATATCTCAAACGGGTCAGCCGCACCGGATTCGCCGACGGCCTGTTCGCGGCGTGGCGGGCAGATCCTGATTTCATCCTCAACCGGCCCGGAGCGCAGGGCGCGACGATTCTCGTGGCGGGCCCGGATTTCGGCATCGGGTCGTCCCGTGAGCACGCGGTCTGGGCACTCTCGGAATTCGGATTCCGTGCGGTCATTTCGTCACGCTTTGGCGATATATTCCGGCATAATGCGGTGCAGTCGGGGTTTCTTCCGGTGCGGATGGACCAGGTGGATGTCGCAGCCCTTCAGGATGCCCTGGAGGCTGATCCGGGCTTGGCAGTCACGGTCGACCTGGACAAACGCCAGGTGCGGGCCGAGAGTCAGGGCGGTGACCCGGTGCTGACGGACTCGTTCGACATCGACGAATACAGCCGGTGGCGGCTGATGGAAGGACTCGACGACATTTCGCTGACCCTGCGCCGCGAGCAGGAGATTGCCGCCTTCGAGCGCACCCGGCGGCCTGACTGGCTCCCGAGCGTCCGCTAAAGCCTGGCATTCAGGGCGGATCGGACCTGTCGCGGCCCGACACGCCGGCATTTTGCGCGCAGGTTATTGTGTCAGCACGCAGGATCGCTTAATTTCGGGCAGGTCAGAGGTCGCGGAGTCATCACCACACACGCGACCTCCCACGGGGGAACCACAGGAGTGATTCCATGAATAAGCGTGATCTGATCGATGCCCTCTCGGGCAGGCTGGGCGACCGGAAGACCGCGACCGAAGCCGTGAACGCCATGGTGGACACCATCCAGTCGGCCGTCGCCAGCGGCGACAAGGTGGCGATCACCGGGTTCGGCGTGTTCGAGAAGGCTGAGCGCCCCGCGCGCACCGCACGCAATCCGGCGACCGGGGCGGCTATCAGCGTGCCCCAGACGTCGGTGCCCAAGTTCCGGGCCGGGTCTGATTTCAAGGCACTGGTCAGCCGCGGGAAGCAGCCGGCGGGCAGCCGCAAACGCTGATATCGCCGGCGCCGGGATAACGCTGAGTGACTCCGGCCCGGCCCTCCCGGGCCGGGCCGGAGCCGGCACGCCGGTCAGCTCGTGCTGGGCCGGAGCCGGCGCCGGGACCAGCTAAGTGGCCGCTCAGCGCAGGCCCGGCCTGCGTTGCAGGGCGGTCGCGATCATCCGGTCGAGCAGGCGGGCGAGTGGCAGGCCACTCGCCTCCCACATGCGGGGGAAGTACGAGGTCGCCGTCATTCCCGGAATCGTGTTGATCTCATTCAGCAGGATCGTCCCATCCGGGGTGTAGAAGAAGTCGACCCGTGCGAACCCCTCGCACGAAACCGCCTCGAACGCGGCGGCGGCGAGCTTGCGGATCTCGGCCTGATGCTCGGCCGGTATCGGCGCGGGGATCGCGATGCTGCCCGAGGGGTCCAGATACTTGGCTTCGAAGTCGTAGAACTCCTCGCCGCCATCGATGATGAGCTGGCCGGGCAGACTGGTGTCGGGTGGGCCGCCGTTCTCCCCCTCCAGCACCGCGCATTCGATTTCCCGGCCGGTCACCGCTGCCTCCACGAGCACCTTCGGGTCGTAGGCACGGGCGAGTTCGATCGCCCGTGCCAACTCGTCGGCGTCACGGGCCTTGGATGTGCCGATGCTTGAGCCACCACGGGCCGGCTTGACGAACACCGGGTACCCGAGTTCGGCGACCGCGTCCATGACCCGTTTGCGCTCCGCGGGAAGCGCCGGGTCGTCCTCGCCAGCTGCGGTGGTCTGCGTGAGGGGGGCCCAGTCCCGGTCACGCACCACCAGGTACGGGCCAACCGGCAGCCCATGCGCCTGGAAGATCAGCTTCATGTATTCCTTGTCCATGCTGACCGCACTCGCGAGTACGCCGGCCCCCACATAGCGGATTCCCGCTATTTCCAGCAGGCCCTGGACCGTGCCGTCCTCGCCGAACGGTCCGTGCAGGATCGGCAGGGCGACATCCACCCCGGCCAGCAGGCCACCAGCGGATGCCGTGGCCGCCGGATCGGCTGGCACGATTTCGCCACTTTCAGCGGCCGGCGCGACCGCTGAAACCGACGGCAGGTCCCGGCCGGACAGAGCCAGCAGCTCGGGTGCGTCCGTGGTCAGCACCCACCGGCCGTCCGGCAGGATGCCCACCGGGATCACCTCGTAACGGTCGCGGTCGAGAGTGGCCAGGACCGTGCCGGCGCCCAGGCAGGACACCGGGTGCTCCGGTCCCTGGCCGCCGAAGATAACGGCGACCCTGATCTTCCGCTGCTGGCTCAGTGTCCTGCTCCTATCCCGAGGCTGACGGTCGGGCTCGTCTCCGGTGGGGGGAGGTTCACAGGCCGTACCGTTCCGGCTTGGCCGAACGCGACGCCAGCAGCACGGCTGCCTCGCCCACTCCGATCTGGCCGCGGGTCACCTTGACCACGACATCTGCGATCGGCATTTCCACCCCGTGCTCCTGCGCGAGTTCCAGCACTGGCTCCACGGTTTTGATGCCCTCGGTGACCTGGGAGGTGCTGGCGGCTGCGGCGGACAGCGGCAGGCCGCGGCCCAGGTTTTCCCCAAAGGTGCGGTTGCGCGACAGCGGGGAACCGCAGGTCGCCACGAGATCGCCTAGGCCCGCCAGGCCCGACAGGGTGTGCTGGTCAGCCCCGAGCGCCGCACCCAGCCGGGCGATCTCCGCCAGCCCCCGGGTGATCAGCATCGCACGGGTGTTGTCGCCCAGTCCCATCCCCGCGGCGATCCCCACTCCGATCGCGATCACGTTCTTGACCGCTCCACCGAGTTCGCAACCGATCACGTCAGGGTTTGTATAGGGCCGGAAATACGCGGTATGGCAGGCCCCTTGCAGGGTGGTGGCCATTTCCTCGTCCACGCATGCCACGACAGTCGCCGAGTACTGGCGTTCCGCGATCTCCCGCGCGAGGTTGGGTCCCGAAATAACCGCGATCCGTTCGGGCTCAACCTTGGCCACTTCCGCGATGACTTCGCTCATGCGCATCCGGGTGCCGAGTTCGATGCCCTTCATCAAGCTGACCACTAGCGAGTGCGGGGCCAGCAGGCCCGCCCATTCGCACAGGTTCGCACGCAGCGACTGGGCGGGCACGGCGAGGACGACGACATCGGCTCCCGCAAGGGCCTGCGCCGGGTCGGCGGTCGCTCGCAGGCTCTCGCTGAGCGTGATGCCTGGCAGGTAGTCGGGGTTCTCATGGCACGAGTTGATGGCATGCGCCAACTCGGGACGCCGACCCCACAGCACAGCCGGGGTTCCGGCGTCGCAGAGCACCTGGGCGAAGGTGGTGCCCCAGGTGCCCGCGCCCATGACCGCTACATTCACCGCAGGCCGGCTTCCCCGGCGCTGTCCGCTCCGGCGCTGTCCGCTCCGGCGGTGGTGGGGTCTGTGCTGGTGGTGGGGTCCGTGCTGGTGGTGGGGTCCGTGCTGGTGGCGGGGTCTGTGCTGGTGGCGGTGGTGGGGTCCGCGCCCGCTCCCGGCGCCGCGCTCATGGGCTGGGCAGTTGCCGGTGTCCGTGCGGCTATCCGTGCCGCCTTGCGCGCCGCCACCAGATCGAACCGCACCTTCGGAGGCGCCTCCCCGCGCAACTCGGCCAGCAGGGACGTGATGTCCACCAT
>DAHUZQ010000001.1 GCA_027306495.1 Actinomycetota bacterium
CCCACCCTCACCGCAAACGCCGCAGACCCGCTGTCCGGGCACGATCTGATGCCCTCGGCTGCACGTGGACACGGTGACTCCGCACTCCGGTTCAGGATGGCTGGTAACGCCTGCCGGCGGTCGGCAAATCATAGAGCGGCAGGGCACTCCAGGCTACCGGGATCGCGGCGAAGCAGCCGATACCAGCCATTGTGGATCGGTGCCATGCTCAGCATTCGATCACGTTCACCGCGAGCCCGCCGCGTGCGGTTTCCTTGTATTTGTCCTTCATGTCCGCTCCCGTCTCGCGCATGGTCTTGATCGCCTTGTCGAGCGAGACGTAGTGGGTGCCGTCCCCGCGCATGGCCATCCGGGCCGCGGTGATGGCCTTCACCGATGCGATGGCGTTGCGCTCGATGCACGGAATCTGCACCAGGCCACCCACCGGATCGCAGGTCAGGCCCAGGTTGTGCTCGACGCCTATCTCCGCCGCGTTCTCCACCTGCTCGGGCGAGCCACCCAGTACCTCGGCCAGTCCGGCGGCCGCCATCGAACAGGCTGAGCCAACCTCCCCCTGGCATCCCACCTCGGCTCCGGAGATGGAGGCGTTCTCCTTGAACAGGGAGCCGACGGCCGCGGCGGTCAGCAGGAAGCGGACGACGCCGCCGTCATCGGCTCCGGGGATGAACCGGCGATAGTAGTGCAGGACGGCCGGGACGATGCCGGCCGCACCGTTGGTCGGAGCGGTCACCACCCGGCCACCCGCCGCATTCTCCTCGTTGACCGCCAGCGCGTAGAGAGTCACCCATTCCATCGCATAGAGGGGGTCGGCGGTGTCGGTGGAGCGCTCCAGCGTTTCGCGCAGCCTGGCCGCCCGGCGGCGGACGGCGAGCCCACCGGGCAGCACCCCCTCCGCGGCGCAGCCGGCCCGCACGCATTCCTGCATGACCCGCCAGATCGCCAGCAAGCCGGCCGAGATCTCCTCATCGCTGCGCCGGGCCCGCTCGTTGGCCAGCATGACGCCGCTGATCGGCAGGCCCGCTGTGCGTGCGTGCGCCAGCAATTCGGCAGCGGTGCGGAAGGGGAACGGCACGGGCGTCGGGTCGGCTATGAGCGCCGGTGCCCCCGCCTCATCCTCACCGAGCACGAATCCGCCCCCGACCGAGTAGTAGGTCCGCACGCACATCTCGCGCCCGTCGCCGGCGAACGCTGTGAAGCGCATCGCGTTGGAATGGAACGGCAGGCGCTTGCGGCGATGCAGCACGACATCGGAGTCCACATCGAAGTCGATGACATGGCCGCCCGCGAGCGTGAGCCTGCGGCCCGCGCGGACCTGCGCGATCAGCGGCCCAGCGATGGCGGGGTCGACCGTCTCCGGCGCGTGCCCGGTCAGGCCGAGCACGACCGCCTTGACACTGCCGTGCCCATGGCCGGTCGCCCCCAGCGAGCCGAACAACTCCACCTGCACCCGGCCCACCCCGGCGGCCGTTGCCAGCGACGCCGTGAACAGCGCAGCGGCCCGCATCGGGCCGACCGTATGGGAACTGGAAGGGCCGATGCCGACTTTGAAAAGGTCGAACGCGCTGATCGTCATGAAGGCTCCGTTCGCCGTCGGCTAGCTCTGGCGCACCCGGATGTTGCCGGGGTCGAAGGGCGGGCGCAGGTGAACCTTCGCGGGATGGATCTGCCCGCCAATATCGACCTGATACGACCCGGTGTGCAGGTACTCCGCGGTGACGACCTCCTGGCAGGGGTCCCGCAGGTAGGCGAGCCCAACCGGCCTGCCCAGCGCCGCGCCCCAGGCGGCGGAGGTGACCTGGCCGGCCGGCGCCCCGTCACGCAGCACCAGTTCTCCGCCCCACATGCACGCCGCTGGTGAGTCCAGGACCACCGAGACCAGCCGCCGCCGGGGGCCGGATGCCCGCGCCTTCTCCACCGCCTCCCGGCCCGAAAACGGGATCCTGGAGGCCAGCTTGCACGCGAACAGCAGGCCCGCTTCCACGGGGTTGTAGTCCGGGGTCAGCTCCCGCCCGAAAGCCCGGTATCCCTTCTCCAGCCGCATCGACTCGATCGCATAGTAACCGGCCTGCACCAGCCCGAACGGCTCACCGGCCGCCCGCAGCAGGTCATAGACGCCTACCGCGAACTCGGTCGGCACGTACAGTTCCCAGCCCAGTTCTCCCACGTAGGTGATTCTCGTCGCGCGGACCGGGTAATAACCCAGCCCGATCTGACGGCTGGTGCCGAATGGGAACGCCGCGTCGGACAGGTCGGTATCCGACAGCGATGCGAGCATCGGCCGTGAGCGTGGTCCCATGACCCCGAACACGGCGAAGGCGGACGTCACGTCCAGGACCGTGCAGTGGGCGCGCGCCGGGATCGCCCGGCGGATGAGATCTTGATCCCGTTCGGTCGTGGCGGAGCTCGCGACCAGCAGGAACTCCTGCGCCGACAGGCGGGTGACCGTCAGGTCGGACTCATAGGTTCCCCGCTCGCTGAGCATGCCGGTGTAGACGGTGCGGCCCGGCGCGACGGCCACGTCGGCGGTGCACAGCCATTGCAGGACCTGCTCGCTGTCCGCGCCCGTCACCAGGTACTTGGAGAATGAAGTCTGATCGAACAGCGCCACGTCCCGCCTGGTCGCCCGCTGCTCGGCAGCCGACCATTCCTGCCAGTTCGGCCGATCCCAGGAGTATTCGATGACCGGGCGCGCCGTCGGTGGGGCGAAGACGTTGACCCGCTCCCAGCCCATGCGGCTGCCGAAGCAGGCCCCCGATTCGGCGAGCAGGTGGTGGACCGGCGACCGGCGCAGCGGCCGGGCGGTGGTGAACTCGGCGTTGGGCCAGGGCACCGCATAGTGCAGGCCGAGAACCTCGCCCACCCGGTCGCGCAGCCAGCGGTTGTTGCCGTGGAACGGCGCGAACCGCCGGATGTCCACCATGGTCACATCCAGCCCGGGGTCCCCGGTGAGGATCCATTGCGCGAGTGCCTGGCCAGCGCCGCCTGCGGAGGCGATCCCGACTGAGTTGAACCCGGCCCCCACATAGAAGTTCCGGCACTGCGGCGCCTCGCCGAGGATGAACTGGTTGTCCGGCGTGAAGCTCTCCGGGCCGTTGTAGAACTTCTTGATCCCCGCCTCGCGCAGCGCCGGGACACGCACCTGCGCCTGCTCCATGATCACAGAGAAGTGGTCCCAGTCCTCGGGGAGCAGCGCGAACTCGAAATCCTCGGGCAGCGCGTCGGGCGCAAGCCAGGGCTTGGCCTGCGGCTCGAAGCCGCCCACCAGCAGGCCACCGACCTCTGGTTTGAAGTAGGTGTAGCCATCGGGGTCGCGGAGCACCGGCAGGTCACGGTGGATGCCGTCGATCTGGCCGGTGACGACATAGAAGTGCTCGCACGAGTGCAGCGGCACGGTCGCCCCGACCCAGTTGCCGACCTGTTTGGCCCACTGCCCTGCGCAGTTGACGACGACCTCCGCTTCGACGTCACCCTGCTGCGTGCGGACCCCCCGCACCTGCGGACGGCCAGGACCCGGCGCGGTCAGGATGCCGGTGACCCTGGTCCGCTCGCGCACGGTCACACCACGGTCGCGAGCACCCTTGGCGAGCGCGTAGGTGAGGTCGGTGGGATTCGCCGTGCCATCGCCGGGCAGCCAGATCGCCCCGGCGAGATCTGCCACCTCCAGGAGCGGATACCGCTCGCGGGCCTGCGCCGGGCTGATGAGCACGCACTCGAGTTGGTACGCCCGCGCGGCCGCAGCGGTCCGGCGCAACTGGGTGAGCCGTTCGGCGGTGCGGGCGACGATCAGCCCACCGCAGCGGCGGAAACCGGTGGACAGACCGGTCTCGGCCGCCAGCCTGCCGTACAGGCCGGTGGAGTACCGGACCATGGCGGTGCCGCTCTCCGAGGCGCGCAGTTGACCCACCAGCCCGGCGGCGTGCCAGGTAGTGCCGCAGCACAGCCGGCCCTGTTCCAGCAGCAGGACGTCCCGGCAGCCAGCCTGCGCCAGATGATAGGCGACGCTGGTGCCGATCACCCCGCCACCGACGATGACGATCTGGGCGCGCGCTGGCAGGGCGGGGCTGGCCCCGGTCATCAGTCGTCCCGCTGCACGTCGTCGAGCAGCCGCCGGTAGCTCGCGGCGGTCATGGCAGTTGCCGCGCCCTCATAGCGCTCCAGGGTCCAGGACCAGAAGTCGAACTCGATCGGGCTGGTGGCGCGCTGGATGACGCCCCACAGGGTCCAGGCGTACTTGGCGACAAGCGCGAACAGGGCTGCGCGGGCGATCTTGGCACGCTGTGGAACGCCGAAATAGTGCGTCACCAGCGCGGCCAGTGCCTCGTCGGACAGACCGCTTTCACTGGCGATGTTGCCCAGCTCGAAGCAGGGATCGTTGTTGCCCGCGTACTCGTAGTCGATGAGCCAGAGCTTGCTGCCATCGTCGATGAAGTTGCCAGCCAGCAGATCGTTGTTGCACGGGACGGTGGGGCCCGCCCGCGCGGCCAGGGCGGTGCGGGCGGCCTCGAACGCCGGCCGCAGGTCGTGGTAGCCGCGCGGGAGCGCGAAGTGGCGCCCGGTCACCACCGCCAGGTAACGCTCCTGCGCCGCGAACATGTCCATGTCGCTGACGAACCTCGGCCCGCTGTGCAGCGCCCGGCAGGCCTGGGCGATGCGCCCGAGGTTAGCCGGATCGCGGACGTCGGTTGCCGTGAAGGTGCGGCCAGCGATGAAGCCGAGCACCAGCACTCCGAGGTCTGGCCGGTAGTCGACGACGGGGGCGCCGACCCCGGCGGCATGAGCGGCACGCGAGTTGGCGTGCTCGTCATCCCGGTTGATTGCCAGGAAGTCCCCGCGCGACCAGACCCGGGCGACGTAGGCACCGGCCGGGGTGGTGACCTTCACATTGCGGTTGGTGAGGCCGCCGGGCAATTCCTGCACGCTGCGGGGCGTGCCCGCCAGGCAGGGAATCCGGTCGAGGATGGCCTCTACCCCAGCGTCCGCCCGTGCGCTTCGCGCCAACTGGTCCACCGGTGCTCCTGCCTGCACGGCTGCTGACGGCAGCGTAGATGGCCTGACCTGAAAAGGTCCAGACGCATCGTCCCAGTACCGCCTGAGCCCGAAGTGGTGCGGTCCTGGGCGTGCACCACGTCAGGAGGGCTGTCGTGCCAGCGGTGCGCCAGGTTCTCAGCCCGCGCCCTGCGGCGCCATGTGCTCCACGTTCACCCGGCGAGCGGGACCGTCACGGTTCCGCCGTTCGGGCCGGGTCTCCCTTCGGGACCTCGCCACCGCCACGGTTGGTACCCCGCACGCCGGGCATCGCGCCGCTGGCGGCACTACAGCGCTACCGCGGCGGGCCCGTGCGCTGGGGACCGGGCAGCCCTGCGAGCGTCCGCGGCTAACCGGACCCTGACCGCCAGCAGGCAGGCGTCGTCACCGGTGTCGGAGGCCGCCTGCCGCATCACCTGGTCGGCGTAGCCGCCGATGTCGCCCACCGGCCGGGCGGCGATGTAGAGCAGCCTCCCCACGGCGTCGTCGATGGGTATGTCCCGCCGCTCGACCAGGCCATCGGTGAACAGCAGCAGGGTGTCGCCGGGCAGCAGCCCGGTCGTGATCTCGTCGTAGGCTGCGACCGGTTCGGCCCCGAGCAGCAGGCCAGGTGGCGGGGAAAGCTCCCGTGCCTGGCCGTCGCGGACCAGCACCGGCGGGAGGTGCCCTGCTCTCGCCCACCGCAGCGTCCTGCGGCGTGGGTCATACAGGCCGCAGATGGCCGTTCCGATGGTGCCAACGGTGATGTAGCAGGCGAACTCATTGAGCCAGCCGAGCAGCGCCCCCGGACCCGCGCCCGTGATCGCCAGTCCGCGCAGGCAATTGCGCAACGCCACCATGCCGGTGACGGCATCGATTCCATGACCAGCGATGTCACCCACCACCAGCAGCACCTGCTCGCTCGGCAGCAGCACAGTGTCGTACCAGTCTCCGCTGACGAGATGTCCCTGGCCGGCCGGCCGGTACCGGGCGGCGATGTCCAGGCCAGCTGTCACGATCGGCTCGGGGGACCAGGGTGTGATCGCCTCCTGGATCCGGATCGCCAGGCGGTGCTCCTCGGCCGCCCGTTCCTCGGTGTCGGCCAGCCTGTCACGGGTGGCGGTGAGCGCCACATGAGTGTGATAGGAGTCTGAGACGTCCTGGAACGCGCCCCGCACGCCGGTCACCTCACCCGTGAGGTCCATGACCGGTTCCGCGAACACCCGCATCTGCCGCAGGCTGCCGTCGTCAGCGCGGGCGATCCGGAAGGCCGCGGCGGTCGCGACCCTGTCGCGGAGCAGGCGTGCCCGGAAGTGCTCGACATCGAAGACATCGTCCGCCGGCACGTGATCGTGCAGTTGCGCCAGTGGTATCGCCGACCCCGGTTGCCGGCCGAACAGCGCGTACGCGGCGGTACTCCACCGCAGCGTGCCGGCGAGCAGGTCCTCCTCCCAGCCGCCCACCCGGCCGAGCCGTTCCATCTGGCTCAGCAGCGCAGACAGCCGGGCGGCCTCATCCACCCGCTGCCAGGCGGTGACCACCCCGTCCGCCAGCGGCGCAATGCGCAGATCGAAGGTCCCACCATGCTGATCCACCGCGAGGCCACTGGGGATAGCCAGTGACACATGCCGCGGTTCACCGCTGGCCAGCACCTCACGCGCGTGGTCCACGAGACTGTCCGGCAGCCCCGCGAACGGGTACACCTCCGGCAACGACCTGCCGGACAGGTCCGCCACAGCGCGGCCGGTCAGATCGGCGAATCCGGCGCTCACGTGGCCGATCCGGAAGTCGGCGATGCCGCCATCGGCAGCTCGGCCGGGGTGCAGCACCATCGCCGCCGGCAGCAGGGCGTCCAGCAGCCCGTACAGCCAGGCGGACCGGTGGCTGCCGGGCCGGGCCGGATCCTCCAGCGCCGTGCCGCACAGATCCGCGAGGGCGCCGAGCTGGCGCCGCAGCACGGGCGGGAACTCCGGCACGTGGCCCGGCCAGCACACCTCCATGACCCCGGTCATCAGGCCCGCGGACCGCATGGCCACCGCCACCCTCGCCCCGTCCGGCCACCGCCCGATCGCCGGGGGCGAAGGCCCATCGGCCGGCTTGCCAGTGGGCCAGAACAGATCCGCGCCGCCCGCGACCACCCGCCGCGCGGGACAGTCCAGGTGCAGGGGGCTGTGCCACCAGTGCCCCACTTCCTGCGCCCCGAATCCCGCCTGGCCCACCAGTTCCAGGCTCCGGTCCGGCCGCAGCAACCACAGGGCGACAGCGACGGCACCGAGCGGCGTCAGCGCTTCGGCCAGGGTGGCAGCGGCGATCCCGTCGCCATCATGCGCCTCCCCGATGACGGCGGCGGCAAGGCTGACCCGGCGGGCGGCGGAGCGGTCCGGGATGGGCTGATTCAGGTCTGTGAGCATCGCCTGCCCGGTGAGTTCCGCAGCCAGCTCCAATTCGGCCGTTCCCGACTCAGTGGCCAGCCGGGAGAGCTGGCCGGCTGCTTCCTCCGGACCACAGCCGAGCCGCTCCATGAGCATGCCCCTGGCCAGGTCGACCACCCGGCGCCTGGCTGCCTCGGCGCGCATCAGGTCGAGCTCGCGGCGCTGCCGTTCGATGACGGCACTGAGCCTGCTCAGGTCAGCAGCGTTGGCCGTCACATCATCACCTTTCGTGATGTATACGTCACTTGTGGCCATGTCACCTTGCTGGCCAGACCCGCATCATCACCGCACGTAGTATTCATTGTGGCGCAGAGCGGGGGCGGGGTGGTGCACAGCGGGGGCGGGGGCACCAGCACGCAGAGTCTGCACGCAGAGTCTTCACGCAGAGTCTGGAGGAGCGGATGACGGGTGGCGCGGCCCAGGGAAAACACTTGGTCGACCCAGGCCTGCAGCAACTGGTGGCGGGCCTGCGTGCGGTCCGCGGCGGCGATTTCAGCACCCGGCTCGACAAGGTCGGGGATCCGCTGACATACGAAATCGCCACACTGTTCAACGAGATGGTGGACCAGCTGGCGCTGTTCACCTCCGAGGTGACCCGGGTGGCCCGGGAGGTTGGCACCGAGGGCCGCCTCGGCGGCCAGGCGAGCGTACCGGGGGTTGCGGGCAGCTGGAAAGATCTGACCGAGTCGGTGAACGCGATGGCCGGGAACCTGACCGGCCAGGTCCGGGATATCGCCCAGGTGGCCACGGCGGTGGCGCTGGGCGACCTGACCCACAAGATCACCGTCGATGCCCGGGGCGAATTGTTCCAGCTGAAGGAGACCATCAACACGATGGTCGATCAGCTCTCCTCGTTCGCGGCCGAGGTCACCAGGGTCGCCCGAGAGGTCGGCACGGAGGGACGGCTCGGTGGCCAGGCGGACGTCAAGGGGGTGTCCGGCACCTGGAAAGACCTGACCGACAACGTCAACTCCATGGCGAACAACCTGACCAGCCAGGTCCGCAACATCGCCCTGGTCACCACCGCGGTGGCGCAGGGCGACCTGTCCAAGAAGATCGACGTGGACGCCCGCGGCGAGATCCTGGAGCTCAAGACCACCATCAACACCATGGTCGGGCAGCTATCCGCTTTCGCCGCCGAGATCAACCGGGTGGCGCGGGAGGTGGGTCGCTACGGCCGGCTCGGCGGCCAAGCCGAAGTCGAAGGCGTCTCCGGCATCTGGAAGAGGCTCACCGAAGATGTCAATGAACTCGCCAGCAATCTCACCCGGCAGGTCCGCGCCATCGCCGAAGTGACCAGTGCGGTGGCCACCGGCGACCTGACCCGCTCGATCACGGTAGAGGCGCAGGGCGAGGTCGCAGAACTCAAGGACAACATCAACGCCATGGTGGTGTCGCTGCGAGAGACCACCATGGCCAACCAGGAGCAGGTCTGGCTGCAGGCCAGCCTCGCCCGCATCGCCGGCCTCATGCAGGGTCACCGTGACCTCGCCACAGTGGCGGACCTGATCATGGATGAGATGGTGCCGTTGATCGGCGCGCAGCACGGCACCTTCTTCATCGCCGATTCACAGCGGGGAGAACTGCGGCTGCGCCTGATCGCCGGATACGGGCTGCGCGCCGACAAGGAGTCGCCGCAGCAGTTCCGGCTCGGGCAGTCGCTCATCGGCCAGGTGGCCAAGAGCAAGAAGCCGATCCTGGTCAGGAACGTCCCACCCGACTACGTGGTGATCTCCTCCGGCCTCGGTGAGGCCAGGCCGATGAACCTGATCATCATGCCGATCCTCTTCGAGGGTCAGACCCTGGGAGTGATCGAAGCCGGCTCGTTCAGCCCGTTCACGCAGATCCATCAGGACTTCCTCGAGCAGCTCATGGAAACGATCGGGGTCAACGTGAACGCGCTGCTCGCCAACGCCCGGACCGAAGCGCTGCTGGAGGAGTCGCGCAGGCTCGCCGCCGAACTCCAGGCACGGCAGACCGAGTTGCAGGACTCCAACGCCCAGCTCGAGGACAAGGCCGCTCAGCTCGCCAGGCAGAACCGCGACATTGAGCTGAAGAACGCCGAAATCGAGCAAGCCAGCCGGGAACTCGAGGAGCGGG
>DAHUZQ010000013.1 GCA_027306495.1 Actinomycetota bacterium
GGAGCCGCTGTGCAACGCGACCTCCGAGTCGCCGAGGTGCAGGCAGGTATGCGGGTCGAAGATCGGCTCGTCGAGCGTGCCGGTGGCGGGCGGCGCGCCCTGGCCGGTAGCGGTGGAGCCGGGCAGGGACCGGGCGACCTCGCCTGACCTGCCGGGCCACCGGGGAGTGCGGCCTGCCCACATCGGCACCCCCGACAGCCCACCGGGAAACTGCCCGGACCATCCCTCTGGACATTGCATATCGATTATCGTTATTATCGAATCTCGATATGGTACCGGTCCAGGTGCCGCGGCAGCACACCAGGCTGCTGCGGCTGATGAGAAGGGAGGCAGCGATGAGCACCCCAGAACACGCAAAGCTGACTGAGCCGCTGCGAACCGTCACAGCAGTCTTCGGCGGCGTCCTGTTGCTGGCCGTGGCGGCCACGGTCGTGTTCACGGTGGTGGGCACGGGCTCGGTTGGCGGCTTCGGGAACACGGCGGTCTGCGTCACCCGGCCGGGTGCCGCGTACGGCGGGGGCTTGCCCTCTCACTTTGGTGTTGCCGCCCGGCCCGGCACAACACTGTCGCTGAACGGCATGCTCCAGGCTTGCGCCGCTCACCCCACGGGCATCCAGCGGGTCCTGTACACCCTGATGAGCCTCCCCTCGGCCCTGGTGTGGGCAGGCGTGCTGTTCCTGCTGTGGCGCGTGATCCGGGAGGCGGGACGGGACGGGCCGTTCAGGGCACATATCGCGGTGACCATGCGGCGGCTCGGCTGGCTGATCATCGCGGGAAGTCTGGCGGTGAGCGCGGTGCAGGGATTCGCCCTGGACGAACTCCTGAACACCATGCTCGTGGCACAAGATCATTTCGGTGACCTGATCACAGCGCCGGTTACCGGCCTGCTGCCAGTCCCAGTGCTCGCCGGAGCGGCACTGCTGACCTTCGCGCGCATCATCAGGCTCGGCGCGGACATGGACGATGAGATCAAGGGAACCGTATGACCGGCCAGCGAGCCGCCACCCCCGCCGACGACGGCGGCGGGGATGGTGGCCGGGCAGATGGCATCCGGGTCCGCCTCGATGAACTGCTTACCAAGCGCGGCATGACGCTGACCGAACTGTCAGCGCAGGTGGACATCACCGTCGTCAACCTGTCCATACTCAAGAACGGCAGAGCCCGCGCCATCCGCTTCACCACCATGGCCAGACTGTGCGACGCGCTCCACTGCCAGCCCGGCGACCTGCTCAGCTATCAGCCGGGCACCGCCCACCGCCCAGGCGGCTAGGCGTGTCCGGAGTTGCCACAGGCTCTCGCCAGGGAACGGGCGGCCGGTGACTGACCCAGCCCGGCCGACCCGCCGTTATCCGGCGGCCACACCCGCGAAGCCACCGGACCGCTCAGGCTGAGGCGACCGGGCGGTAGCCGAGACCTAGCTGGTCGAAGAGGAACGCGTGCCAGTCTGTCGTCTCGTCGATGGCCTGGTCGAGCGACCCGGCCAGATGTCCCCTGGCCGCCAGCCTCAGCAGCACTGGACGCTCGCAGGAGGTTGCCTGCTGGAGCCGGGCGGTCATCTTCTTGGCATGCCAGACATCGACCCGGGTGTCGTTCTCTCCCGCGGTCAGCAATACGGCTGGGTAGGCATTTCCGTCCACGACGTTGTGGTAAGGCGAGTAGGCGAAAAGCGCCGTGAACAATTCCGGGTCCGCAACGGTGCCGTACTCCGGGATGTTGAATCTGCCGTTGGTCGTGGTCTCGGCCCGCAAGGAGTCCATCACCGGGACTGCCGCCACCACCGCACGGGCAATATCGGGCCGCTGGGTGAGCACGGCGCCCATCAGCAACCCACCGTTGGAGCCGCCCATGACCGCCAGCCGCTCACGGCTGGTGATCCCGCTGCTGTGGAGATGGTTCACACAGGCGATGAAGTCGTCGAAGCAGTTCTGTTTGCTGGCGAGCCGGCCGGCGTGATGCCACTGTTCGCCGAATTCGCCGCCGCCGCGGATGTTGGCCACCAGGTAGACCCCGCCCTGCTCCAGCCACAGCAGCAGCCCGGGATCGAAACGCGGCACCAGCGAGATGCCGTAACCGCCGTACGCGGTCAGCAGGGCGGGCGCCGTCCCGTCACGCGGCGCGCCGGGTGCGGCGATCACGTTCAGCGGGACACGGGTGCCGTCCTTCGACGTAGCGAACTCGCGGGTCACCTCGTACCCGGTCAGGTCGACAGGGGCGGTCGTTCTCAGCGCGGTCCGCCGGGGTGCTTCGCCGCGGGCCGCCACCCACCAGGCCGGCGGCTCTGTGAAGGACTCCCGCAACCAGGCGACCCGGTCCTCCCCCACCGCCGACAGGCGAGCGAAGTACGACGACACCGAACTCATCGGCGGGATCTCCACCGGAGGAAGCGGTCGGCCGCGCCCGTCGAAGGCGCGCACCCGCTGGGGCCCGCCGTCCATGTCCACCACCCAGACGGTGTCGCCCGCCACCGCGAGGTCCTCGATGACCGTCTCACCCGCCGGCACGATCTCGCCGGCGCTGGCGACCGTGGCACCACTGGTCAGCGGCAGACGGAGCACCCGGCCGCGGGGGGCGTCCCGGCGGGAAAGCAGGTGCAGGGCATCCGCGCCGAGCGCGGCATGCACGCACTTGTCGGGAACGCCTGCCACCTGCCACCACCAGCCGTCGGAGCCCTGGCTGCGCAGGAAAACCTGCCACTCACCCCCGTCCCCCTTCTGGACCCGGTCCATCACCCAACGACCGTCGGGAGAGGCCGACAGGTAGTGTTCCGCGATCTGCTCATCGGCGAAGGGGCCAGTGAGGTCGAGACGGTCGGGCGTGACACCGAACTCCCGGAACCACACCTGCTGCCGGAAGCCTGCGGGGTCAGCGCAGCGCGTGTACCAGAACCCTGACCCGTCGTGACGCCAGGCCACCGATCCGCCCATCAGGTTCACGTGCGGGATCGGCTCGTCGACGACCTTCCCGCTCTCGACGTCGTAGATGTGCAGCGACCCGTCCTCGGTGCCATGCTCGGACACCGAGACCGCGACCAGCCGGCCATCCGGGGACGGAACGAAGAAGTCGATGGTGGTCTCGCCTGACGGGTCAATGAGATCCGGATCCACGACGACACGCTCGGTCCCGAGGTCGTCAAGGTCGGTCAGCACCACCAGGAACGGCTGCTGCCGGGGCGTCTGTGCCTTCAGCGCGAAGAAGACGCCTCCGCCGGAGGTGAGCCGCATGTACGCCGTCATCTCGGACTTCAGCAGCCGCTCGACACGCGCCCGCAGGGCGCCTCGCCAGGGGATCCCGTCGAAGTAGGCACGGCTGCGGCGCTGCTGGGCCCTCGTCCAGGCGATGGTCTCCGCCGAGGAGGCGTCTTCCAGCCACCGGTAGTCCTCGGTGACGTCGACTCCGTGAAAGGTCTCGGTCACCGGGATCCGCGGCGCCCGCACCAGCGGGAGATCGGTCATGCGACGAGTCAACAACCCCAGGCACGCGGCGCACAACCGGCCACCTCTGCGCGCCGGCCTGCCCCGGGCCGCGATCGCCAGCTCCCTGTTCACCTCCGCGCTGAAGGCGACCGTTCACAGCTCGATCGAGGAAGCGGCGAAGTCGCGCGGCGCCGATGGCATCACTAGCGCCGTTCCAGCGTGAGCAGGGTCGCATCATCCGCAGGCGCCGGTGCGCCGGGATCCGCGGCAATGGCCCGCTGCAGGCGGCCGAAGCCGGTCTCCAGCTCGTCGGGGGTGAAGTGAGCGAAGGTCGAATGGGTGCGCAGGCGTAGCAGCGGGAGCACGTCACGGCGGGGGCCGGAGGAGGGCTCGGTGACCGTGCCGAAGCTCGCCACGCGCCAGCCGGCAGACGTGAATGCCGCGATGACCTCATGCAGCGGCTGAAACATCGCGGCGTCCACCTCGAATCCGCGGGGGAAGTACTCCAGCCACCATCCCGATGGGGGTATGTGGTCGCTGAAATTCGACCGCAGCAGCAGCCGGCCGGCGGGCCTGAGCACCCTGGCCAGTTCCCGGACCGCCCGGGTCTTGTCCTGGATGTGGTGCCAGGACAAGAACATGAGAGCGTAGTCGGCGCTGCCGGACGGCACCGGCATGTCCTCCGCGGAGCCTGCCAGATACCGGACACCAGGATGCTGGGACTGCGCCTGCGCGATCTCACGCATCCGGACCGCCGGCTCGATGCCGGTGACCGGCCCGAACCCTCGCGCCAGCGCTGGAGTGAACCTGCCGGTCCCCGAGCCGACGTCCAGCCCCGCCAGCGGGCGCCGATCGGGCAGCCGCGCTCCGAAGGCAGCGATCCATGCCCGCAGCTGCTGCTCGGTGAGCGCACGGCCACGCGCGTAGTCCCGGTACAGCTCCGTGTCGTAGTCGATGCGCCGCATCGCAGCTCCCGCGTCAGCCGGGCCAGAGCAAATCGTCCATCCGATGTATCGAACTGATACATCGCCACGATATGCCACTCAGCGTCAAGCGGCAAGGGGGCAGGGCGATCAGGCATGCCTGCGCCGCGCTGACCAGCCGGGTGTAGACGGTGCGGGCAGAACCCGATGGCGGCGATGGATTCGCTGCTGGCGGTCACGCCGGGCGTGGTTACGCTGGGTTGGTCCTGCCGTGGTCAGGTTTGGGCGGCGGAGGGGCTGGTGCGGAGGTTCTCGTCGGTGTGCGCGATGGACAGCAGAGAGCGCCAGATGAGGGTGAGGATGATCGCTGAGCCCGCGAAGGCGAACCAGAAGGGCGCGGTGATGCCACCGATCGAGGCGACGATCCCGCCGATCGCGGAGCCGATCACCATGCCGCCGACCACGCCGGTGAGGTAGACGCTGCCCACACGGCCCTGGAACTCGGCGGGCACGGCCCGCTGCCGCACGGTTCTGGAGGTCGTTCCCCAGATGAAGACGTGCGCGCCGAAGATCACGAATACAACCAGCGCGAACCAGGCCGAACGGGTGAGCGCAAGCGCGAGATGAGTGAGCGTCTCGATGATCAGCCCGCCGCGCATGATGACCCCCAGCGGGACGCGCCGCACCAGCCAGCCGTAGGACGCCGTGCCGAGCAAGCCGCCTATCGCCATGGCGGTGGTGATCAGCCCGAACCCGACCGCGCCCATGCCCAGCCGCTGCCGTGCGTACAGGACCAGTACCGACCAGGCGGCACCGAAGGTGACGTTGAACGTGAAGATGGTGATCGCCAGTGTCCGGACCGCGGGATGCGCCCACAGCCAGCGCCAGCCCTCGCGGATGTCCTCGGCCACCCTGGCCGGCCGGGCGGGCGCGGCGCGGGCTGGCAACCGCATCCGCGAGATCAGCAGCACGCCGGCCAGCACGCATACCGCCTCGCTCACGAAAGGCCACGCCATCCCCGCCGCGAACAGCGCCGCCCCCACGGGCGGCCCGGCCATCTGATTCCACACGATCACGCCCGTGAGCGAGCGCGCATTGGCGATGCCCAGGTCGCTTTTGCCGACCATCATGGGAAGCAGGGTGGCCGTCGTGGTGTCGCCGAATGTCTCGTTCACCCCGAACAGGAACAGCGCGGCCAGCACCACCACGGTATCGACGCGGTGGGTGAGGATCGAGACGGTGAGCAGCAAGAGGATCGCCGCCCGGACCAGGCCCGTGATGATGACGATGAGGCGCCGGTTGACCCGGTCAGCCAGCACACCGGCGTACAACCCGAACATCAGCCAGGGCAGCCGCTGCAAAAACACCGCCATCGCGATGGCCAGCGGGTTGTGCGTCTGGGATGCCACCAGCAAGGGCCCAGCGGCAAGCGTGATCCCATCACCAAGGTTGGTCACCCACGACGAGGCCAGCAGCCAGCGGAAGTCCCGGCCAAGGCGGGCCGGCGCCAACAGATCAGCGAGGCGGCTCAAGGCAGCCTTCCCGCCGGTGGTCCACACTCAGCCATCATGGCTCGCCGGGCAGCACCACGTCTCCTCAGTTATCGGGGCCAGGCCGTGGCGAACCCACTCCGCGGGCAGGCAGCCAGCCGGGCAGTCCCGGCACATTCGCGATCAGGCAGCAGGCGCGCCACGGCAGCCGATCCGGGGTGCCGACGATCTCCGGCGCTGCGGCAGGGTTTCACCGCAGGCCGCCTCACCGGCCAAGCTCGAGGAACGGGCCGCCACCGCCTGCGCGGCGCAGGCCCGGCCGAGCTGAGCGGACTCACCGCCGGCCGCCAGTGGCTTCGGCGACCGGCGCCTCCCCAATTTTCCCCGGGCGCCGCGCATGACACGTTCCTCTCTACTGTATATAGTGTCTATGCACAGTAGAGACGGACGATGCTGGAGGGCTGCCGTGCGGGTGGTGTTGTCCAACAGTGCTGGCGTGCCGCTCTACCAGCAGATCAAAGAGCAGGTGGGGACGGCCATCCTGTCGGGCGAGCTTGCCGAGGGCAGCGCTCTGCCTTCCGTCCGTGCCCTCGCGCGTGACCTGCGGATCAGCATCATCACCACCACCCGCGCCTACGCTGACCTGGCCGCCGAGGGCTTCATCGCCACGGTTCCCGGCAAGGGCGCCTACGTCTTGCCGCTGGACTCGGCGCTCGTTCGGGAGCAGCTGCTGCGCCAGGTGGAGGACGGGCTGCAGGCCGCCCTGGACGCCGCCCGGCGGGCCGGCCTTCAGCGTGAGGATCTCATCGAGATCCTGGACGGGCTGATACACGCCGAGCAGGATGCCGTCCGGTAGCAGGGCCACGGCTTGCGGACCACCTGAAAGCGGACGGGAGGATCTGACAGTGAGCAGCGAACTCGCGTTTTCCCTGCGTGGCGTGGGTGCGGCGGTGAGCGGCAGCTTCGCGCTGCGTGATGTGAGCTTCGAGCTGCCGACGGGCTACGTCATGGGCCTGATGGGCGCCAACGGCGCGGGCAAGACAACGGCGATCCGGTGCCTGCTGGGCATGCGCGGGTTCGAGACCGGTGAGATCGAACTGCTCGGCCACCGTGTACCCGGGCCGGTCGCCCTGCGCCAGGACGTCGGGGTGGTGCTCCACCGCACCTACTTCGTGGGCGACTGGCGGCTGGCCGAAGTCGAACGGGCACTCCGGCCCTTCTACGACCGCTGGGACCGGGCGCGCTACCGCCAGTTGCTTGCGGATTTCGGCCTGGACCTGCGGGCAAGGGTCAAAGATCTGTCCCGCGGCATGGCGGTGAAACTCATGATTGCCGTGGCGCTGTCGCACCAGGCACGGCTGCTCGTCTTCGACGAGCCGACCAGCGGCCTGGACCCGGCCACCCGCGACGAGCTCGCCGGCATCATCGGGGACTTCCTCCTCGACGAGGGACACAGTGTCCTGTTCTCCACGCACATCACCTCCGACCTGGACCGCATCGGGGACTACCTGACCCTCATCCACGAGGGCCGCATCGCGGCGACCGGCACCAAAGACGAAATCCTGGACGCCTACCGGGTCGTGCGCGGCGGCCCCGACGACCTGAGCGAACCCGTCGGCGTCCAGTTGATCGGCCTGCGGCGGACACCGGCCGGGACGCAGGCTCTCGTGCGCACCGGGGAAGCCGGCCTTCTCAGCGGGGACGTCCTCGTCGAGGCACCCACCCTTGAGGAGATCGCCGTCCACATCGGGGCCCGCGCGAACCGGCGCGACCCGCATCCGGGCGCCAGCGGCGGCACCAGCCGCAGACCCCGCCCTGACGTGGGCCGGCAGGACCGCGGCTCTTCGATGTCAGCCAGGGAGACCGCGTGACCGCCATCGCCCGCGTGGCCGTGCTGAATCTGCGCACCATCGCGCCGTACCGGAGCCAGGGCCTGGTGCTGCTCGGCGTGGCGGTCCTGCTAGGGGCCAGAAGCCCCGTCCTGGTCCTGCCCGCGCTCGGCCTGCTCGCCGCCCCGATCGCCGCCTACCCGTTCAACGTCGCCGACAAGGCTGGCCTGGAGACCCTGTACTCCCTGCTGCCCGTGACCCGCCGCTGCGTGCTGTACGGCCATTACGCCTGGGCCATGGCGAGCTACCTCGCCGCCGTCGCGGTGGGCGCCGCGCTGGCCTTCCCGCTCGCGCGCGTCGAGGCCGTGCCGTTCACCGGCCGCACCTTCCTCACGATGCTGACCCTGGCCTGGGCGCTGTTCGCCGTCAACGTCGCGATCCAGTTCCCCCTGCTCATCCGGTTCGGCTACACCAGGGTCAGCGTCCTGGCCACCACCGTGCCGCTGGCGCTGCTCTTCTTCATCATCGTCAAGCTGGACCTGACCATCGGGTCGGTCCAGATCTGGCTCCCGCTTCTATGGGCAGCCGGCCTGGCCGCGATGGCGGCATCCGCCGCCGTGGCCATCACCACCGACCGGAAGCGCCTGCGCTACGGCAAGCCAGAACGCGACGACCCGACCGGCACGAACCAGCGCCTGGAATAACAGGCACGGACACCCGCCGGGCACCTCTCAGGTGCCGGTCATCTGTGCGGCGTCGCGGAACGTGGGACGCGTCCGCCGCCTGCTCAACAGCAGCCGCTGGGCGTGCAGTGCCATCTCCAGCCCGAGGCGGCTCGTCGCATCACGGTCGATTCCGCCGGTGAGCCTGGCGATGACATCAAGCCGGTAGCGGAGGGTGTTGTAGTGGATACACAGTTCCCGCGCCGCCTCCACCCGATTGCTGCCGCACCCCAGGTACACCTCAAGGGTGCGCACAAGACTCCCGTGATGCCGCTCGTCGTAGGCGAGCAGTGGGCCGAGCACCTCATCGCAATGCTTGCGCAATTCAGGTTCGGGGACATGGCCGAGAATGCGGTACACGCCGAGTTCCTCGTTGCGGACGATGAATTCCTTGCCGTAGAGCTGGCGGCCGAGCGTCACCGCCTCGACTGCTTCGCCGTAACTGCGCTGCAGCTCCTCTGGGGACTCGCAGACACCCCCCGCACCGATCATGGCGCGCAGTCGCGGGAACTCCGTGGCCAGAGCTTTGCGGATGGAGGCGCAGGCGGTCCCGACCGATGGTTTCGGCTCGGCCAGTACGGCCAGGCCGGACTGCAGCGCCCAGACCACCGAGCGGGCGCCCGCTGCGGCCCGGACCACCCGGCTCAGCTGTTCCTCCACGGGCTGACCGGCGACACGAAGTGGTCCGGACTCCGTCGCCAGGTCCACCAGGATCACCGCCCGCGGCACGTCCAGGTCCCAGCCCATGGCCGCCGCCCTGCGGGTGGCATCCGCCCGGTTCACGGGGCGGCCCGACGTCAATTCCATGAGGAACAGGGCGCGGTGGCGCTGCTCCCTGCTCAGCAGGGCCCGTTCCTGCGCCATGGCGACGGCCGCCATGGTCGCCGCCTGCTCGATCGTCATCATGTCGCGCGCCTGCAGGGGCGCTGCCCCGGGCCAGACCACGACTTCGCCTCCGGGCGTGGCGCCGAGCATGATAGGCGCCCGGACCTCGCGCTGGCCGGCCGCGTGGTCACCGCGCTCACCGCACCGCCTCACGGGGGCGCCGCCCGCCTCGGCCAGTACCCGGCCCTGGGTGTCGATGATGGCCGCCGGAAGATCGATGATCTGTGACAGAGCCCGGATGAGTTCGACGATAGAGCCCCATTGGAGCATGACTTGCGTCAGCCGCTGGTGCATGTGCACGGTCCGTTCGAGTTCCAGCGCCTGCTGGTTCAGGATCGTTCCCAGCACCTCGGAAAGCACGTCGTTGAAGATCACGTCCGGCGGAATCTCGATCAGCGGGAATTGCCGGCGATCGGCCAATTCGAACATGCCTTCGGGAGAAGCCGACAGGTAGGGGCCGAACTTGATCCCGAGAGCGGCGACCCCCCGTTCGTCGAGAGCCGTGATGAGGCGCAGCAGTGCGCTGGCATCGTCTTTGACCGGGTAGGCGGTGGTCAGCAGGAGTTCCCCACCCCGCATCCAGCGGACGATGTCGGGAACTTCCATGATGTTCACCACGCGGACGCGGCGCGCCGCCCCACTGTGGCCCGCGACCAACTGTGCGCGCGCAAGGCAGGGAAGCCCGAGCACCTCGCTGACCGTCATGCCGATCGTCGTGGCTCCGGCCGAAGGAGACTGTTCAGTCCGTTGTCCCATCGCACTGACCCACCGACTGGCTATTGTCGATAACTTCTGCGCGGTTCTTCTGCCTGAATCTGATCATGCACCGGCCCACCCGCTTCCGTACAGTCACTGGCATGAGGCAAGAGGCACGGACGGCGGTTGTCGCGATCGGCGGAAACGCTCTCCTGCGCGGTGGCGGTGCCGCGACGATCGCGGAGCAGTTCGATGCGGCGCGCACGCTCGCCCCGCCCCTGATGTACATGCTGGAGCGGGGATGGCGACTGCTCATCACCCACGGGAACGGGCCTCAGGTCGGCTTCATCCTGCGCCGCTCCGACCTGGTGAGCGCGATCGCGCCCGAACTGCCGCGGCTCGCGCTGGACATGTGCGTTGCTGACTCGCAGGGGAGCATCGGGTACATCCTGGCCAATTCCCTGGTGAGCGAATGGCGCCGGGCCCGGCAGACCCAGCAGGTGGTGGCGGTGCTGACGCACACCGTGGTGGACGCCGACGATCCTGCGTTCGCCCGGCCGACGAAGCCGATCGGCTCCTTCTACCCCGAGGCGGAGGCGGCCGGGTTGGCCACGCGCAACGGGTGGGTCATGGTCGAGGACGCCGGACGTGGCTGGCGCCGGGTGGTCCCCTCTCCCCGCCCCCGCCGGGTTATCGAGGAGGCGGCTCTGGTCCACCTGCTCTCGGCCGGGTTCGTTGTTATCGCCGCTGGAGGTGGCGGAATCCCCGTGGTCGAGGACGCGGACGGCGGCTACTCGGGTGCGGAGGCCGTCATCGACAAGGATCTCACCGCGGCGCTGCTCGCCACGTTGGTCGGCGCCAGTCTCCTGGTGATCACCACGACCGTCCCGCAGGTCGCGGTTGATTTCGGCCGACCGGGGCAGCGCTTCCTGGACACGCTGCCAGCCGACAAGGCGCAGGCTTACCTGGCAGAGGGGCAGTTCCCGCCGGGCAGCATGGGCCCAAAGGTGGAGGCCGCGCTGGGCTTCGTCGCCACTGGTGGACAAGCTCTCATCACCTCCCCTGATCACCTGGTCGACGCACTGGAAGGACGTTCGGGCACCCGCATCGGGTGAGGGCCGGGTGCGGAGCATCCCAGTGCCAGCCCGTACATCAGCGCCCGCCCGGATGAGTGCCCGAACGCACGCAGCGGCCCCGGGTCCCCCTCCTGCAGCAGAGCGTGAGCCGGTTCGGGAAGCTCCCCCGCGGCGGCGTGCCGCAGCAGGGTCGCGGCCAGTGAGGTGGTCCGCACGGCCGCGGCCGCGGCGATCGCTGCCGCCTCGAGGTCGCGCCCGTGCCAGAGAACGAGCCCGGCAACGTACCCACAGAGCAGATCGTCTCCGGCGGGGGTCAGGCCCGCACCCCGGCCGGCCAGCAGGAGGGGGTCGGGTACGAAGCAGGGATCCGCAGTGAGCAGGAATTCTGGCGAGGGCACGGGATCCCACGCCGGCCCGGCGCGCACCATGCCCCGGGATGAGGCGACGCAGCCAGCGCCGACGCGGACAACCTCCCCGGCCGGAGGGGTCAGATCGCATGCGATGCCGTTCGGCATGCGGGGAAGACCGGACGGCACGAGCGCGAGGACGTAGCCGCCCACCGCCACGTAGCCTCGGCCCATCGACGTGCCCTGCCGAGGTGGGCCTTCGATCAGCCCGAGAACGGCGCGACTGGTCCACGCCGCGGGCAGGTCCTGGTTCATCGGTCAGAACCCGAGTGCCGCGCCGTCGGAGCGGGGGTCGCAGGCCGCGTCGAGCCGTTCCCCGGTTATGCCGATGGCCTGCGCATGACCCATCAGGTCATCGAAGCCGCCAACAAGCGTGACGCCGTCATGCCCCCGCGCGATCAGTCCGTCCCGCACCTGATCCCCGAACCGCCCCTCCAGGCGCAGCCCGCGGTGTTCCTCACCCCACGTCCGGCCGTAGAGCCATCGGGGGGCGTCCACCGCCGCCTGGACAGGCATGCCCTGGTCAATGATGCGGGTCACCAGCGCAGCCTGGGTCTGCGGCTGGCCCTCGCCCCCCATGGTCCCCAGCACGAGGCCGGGTCGGCCATCCGGCCCGAGCAGCAGCGTCGCACTGAGCGTGTGCGCAGTCCGCTTACCGGGCTCCAGCCGGTTCGCATGTGCGGGATCCAGTGAGAAGAAGCTGCCACGGTTGTGCAGTAGCACCCCGGTGTCCCCGGCGACGAAGCCCGACCCCCACTCGAAGTAGATGCTCTGGATGACGGCGGCGACGTTGCCGTAGGTGTCTACGGCGCAGCTGAAGGTGGTATCGCCGCCGGTGGCGGGTGATGGGGGGACGGTGAGCGGCGCACCGTCGAGAAGCTGCCCGGCCAGGGCGGCCACGCGGCCGGGATCGAGCAGACGCGCCAACGGCACGTCGGCCCGCTCGGGATCGGTCAGGTACCGGTCGCGGTCGGCGAAGGCGGTGCGGGTCGCCCGGACGAGCAGGTCGATATAGGCCACCGGATCATCGGCAAGGGCGGCGACGTCGAAGTGCTCCACCAGGCCGAGGATCGCCAGCGTAGCGAAGCCCTGGGAGTTCGGAGGGGTGGTGAGCACGTTCCAGCCGCGGTAGGGCGCACGGACCGGCTCGGTCCAGGTCGAGGTGTGGCCGGCGAAGTCATCCTCGTCGAGCACGCCGCCATGTGCGGTCAGGTCGGCCGCGATCCGCCGGGCAATGACCCCCTCATAGAACGCGGCGCGCCCAGCCTCGGCGACGGCAGCCAGGGTCGCCGCAAGTGCCGGCAGCCGCATGGTCTCGCCCACCCGGTACGGCGATCCGTCTGGCCGCAGGTAACACCTTGCCGTGCCGGGCCAGCTGGCCAGCAGCGCACGGGCCGCCTCCATCCAGCGGGCCAGCCCCGGCGACACCGGAAAGCCGTCCGCCGCGTAGCTGATGGCCGGGGCCAGACAGTCGGCGAAGGGAAGCCGGCCGAAATTCCGGTGCGCCTGCACCCACCCCTCCAGCGCTCCAGGGACCGTAATCACGGCGGCTGGTCCCCGCACGGGGAGTGCCACCTCTGCGCGGTAGCGGTCCGGGCTGGCTCGCCGGCCGGCCCGGCCGGTGGCGTTGAGGACCGCTGTCCGGCCGGATCCGGCGTCGTGGATGAGCCAGAATGAGTCCCCGCCTGGACCGCCCATGTGCGGGTACACCACACCGAGCACGGCATTCGCGGCGACCATCGCGTCAGCGGCTGAACCGCCGCGCGCCAGCATGGCCAGTCCCGCGCTGGCCGCGAGCTGATGTGGTGCGGCGATCGCCGCCCTCCTGGCCACGAAGGAGCGTCCCGACCGCGGGTCAGCCACCGGATTCACTCCTCCTCCCGCGGCGTCGCGCCGGCGCCGTCATCGGCTGGCACCACTACGGCGTCGAGGACGGCGGTGAAGCAGTCCAGCGGCGCATGCGTTAGCCCGGCGCCGATCTGGCCGATACCCGGCCGGCGGTGGGCGATGCCGGTGGTGATGGTCGGCTCCAGGCCAGCGTCGGTGACAGCGCGGACGTCGATCCCGTACGGCGAGCCCACGAAGCCGAGCGCGGGAAGCTGGAAAGCGGGGTGACGGGTCACCGTGATCGTGGCCATCTCCTCGCTGACCCGCAGCGCGTCGGCGGGTGTGCCGCCGACGAAACCCACGATGGCTGGAGCGGCCGCCAGGGCGAAACCCCCGAGCCCGTTCGTCTCGGCGATGGCGCTGTCGCCGATGTCCGGATTGGCGTCGGCGGGCCCGTACCCGGGGAAGTACAGCCCGTCCGGGACGGGGGCGGGGGCCGTGAACCACCGGTCACCGGTTCCGCTGACCTGGATCCCGAACTCCACCCCATTCCGGGCCAGGGCGGTGACGACCGTCGAGTGGCGAACGCCGCGTCCCGCGTCGGTGGCGAGTTTGCTGGCCGCCATGGAAAAGTTGAGGAACCAGTAGTTGTTGTCACTGAGGAACTCGAGCGCTTCGTGCCCGCCAAGGGGTTCCTGGCCCGCCAGAGCTGCCGCGAGCTGCCGGACAAGCAGGGCGCTGGCGGCCACGTTGCGGCTGTGGCACTCGTCGCCCATCTGCAGCGCCTGCGCGATGATCGCACCGAGGTCGACCGGTTCCCGAAGGGACCGCAACGCGGCGGCCAGGCTGGGGCCCAGGCGTGCGCCCATCCACCGCAGCCGCTCCATCACGTCGCCGCCCAGCGCTCCGTAGCGCAGACAGCGGCCCTGGCCCTCGTTGAGGTTGGAGTAGGCACGGCGACCGGTGGCGGCGTCCTCAACCACGATCAGCGGCATGGAAGCGGAGATGACGCCGGCCATGGGCCCGACGGCCGAGTGATGGTGGCAGGGGGAGAACTCGATGCCCCCCCGCGCCGCTTCTTTCTCGGCTTCCTCCGGCGTGCTCGCCCAGCCTTCCAGAATCGCGGCCCCAGCCACCGCCGCTCGCATGGGGCCACTCATCCGCTCCCAGTCGATTGGGGGACCCGCGTGCAGGAGCAGCCGCCCGGACCGCAACTCAGGCAGGAGTTCCCCCGCCACCTGGACGTTCGTGAGCATCGGCTGAACCGCGAGCATACGTCCCACTGCCGTCGCGTTGGCCTGGTCCACGAGCGGGTTGCCGATCAGTTGCGCGAGCTTGCGGCCGCGCACGGGGTCAGCCTGCGCAGGTGGGCGCCAGTCCACCTGGACCACCGGCACCCCAGCCGAGCGGAGCGTCTCCGCGAAACTCGCCAACCCGATGTTGACAGCACGGACCCGGCCATCCATCAGAGAACTCACAGTGTTCATCGGCCGGACTCCCTGGCCCGCAGCACGCGCGCCGCCAGCCGAACTGCGGCTGTGCTGCTCTCGGCCAGGACCGCCCCGGCTTCCTCCAGCAGAGCTTCCTGGGCGGCGCGATGCTGCGGGTCCTCCTCAGTGCCCACGACGAAAGCGATTACCAGCGGGCCCGGGGCGCGCTGTGCCTCGCCCAGCACCCGAGCCAGCGGCGCGACCGGAGCAGCCGCCGCCCCAAAGCCGATAATGATGTCGAGTATCACGACCGCCGCAGTCTGGTCAGCCATGGCCGCGCGGAGGTACTCGGCGCGGAGCCCTGGGTCCAGCATGGGATGCGGGCGCCCCACCGTGAAGCGGTCATCGCCCAGGTCCAGCACCAGGTGCGCGGCGGGGAACCCGACGGGCTGGCCGGGGGCCGGCGCTCCCAGGTGGTGGGCCAGCGGGCCCAGATCAGGGCCGAGCACGACATCCGCCTCGTAGGCGAAGGTCCCGCCAGAGTACAGCGCGCGCAGAAACCGGCGCCTCGGCGGCAGATGCGCGGCGACCCGGGTTTGGCGCCGGCTCTCCACAGGCTCGGGAGGTGCTACTCCGGTGAGCCGCGCGGCGGCACGGGCGGCGTCCTCCAGCGTTGGGACGATCGTGACCGACGGCGCCGGGGAGGCCAGTTCGGCACCCAGCAAACAGGCAACCACTGGTTTGCCGGCCACTGCCGCGCGTTCCAGCACTGCGGCGGCAACGTCCGGCGCAGGGGGTTTGGAAACCAGCACGATCACCTCGGTGGCGGGATCCCCGGCGAGTGCGTCCAGAGCACGTCGGATGGTGCGGCCACTGACCGCTGGAAGCAGGTCCCTGCTGCCGGCCCCGATGATATGGCTGATGCCGGATCCCCACCGGTCCAGCAGGGCCGCCACCTGCTGGAGTCCGGTGCCGGACGCCCCGGCCAGGCCGACTGGCCCGCGGCGGAGCTGGTTGGCGAAGCCGAGCGGGACCCCGCCCAGCACGGCAGTGCCGCAGTCGGGGCCCATGACGAGCAGCCCACGCCGGTCCGCCTCTTCCTTGAGCGCGACCTCATCGCCGACGCTCACGTTGTCGCTGAACAGGAAGACGTTCAGGCCGAGCCGGAGGGCCTTGAGGGCTTCCGCCGCCGCGTACGGCCCAGGGGTAGAGATCAGTGCCAGGTTCGCGCCCGCGGCGGCACGGGCGAGCGTACGTGGGACGACGGCCCGGAACTCATCCCCCTGGCCCGTGTGCTCCGGTGCGGACAGTCCCGCCTGGGCCTGCGCCAGTGCCTCTGCGAGTGCCGGCTGCTCGGCGTCCACGACGATGATCAAGTCATTGGGGCCCGCGGCCCTGGCCTGGTCATCCAGCAGACCGGCTTCGGCCAGCACGTCTTTGTTCGCGGGGGTGCCCATCACAAGGCTCGCGGCCCGCACACCCGGCCGCCCGGAGAGCGCCGCCGCAACCCGCATCAGCACAACGGAGTCGAAGTAGGCCTTCGGGCGGACGAGAGATCCGATCGGCATGCGGCTCAGTCTAGGAGCGGCTGGGAGCCCGGATCATGGTCAAGCTTTGCCAATGCAACCGGAGGAACTTCGCAGATTCTGCCAGTGCCAGCGGGTAATTGGCGCCGTACCGTACGGTCATTATCCCAGCCAGCGAGGTCCCGTGCCGGCCGGGGCCAGGAAAGGACGGGTCCATGGATCTGCTCGTCAAGGACGCCCGGGTCTGGGACGACCGCGATCTCGTCGACATCGCCGTCGAAGGTGACCGGATCGCTGCCGTCGGCCCCCATCTCGGTGGCGACGCGCGGCATGTGGCCGATGCACAGGGCCGTGCCGTCCTCCCCGGCTTCCTGGAACCGCACCTGCATTTGGACAAGGCATTTCTCTATCGCCGTCAGCCTGCCCGGGACGGCACGCTCGAAGAGGCCATCCGGCTTACCGGGCGGCTGAAAGCGGAGCAGGAACGCAAGGATGTGCTGGAACGGTCCCGCGCCGTGCTGGACATGGCCGTGACGAACGGCACCGTCGGTGTCCGGGCGCACCCGGACGTCGACCCGATCCAGGGCCTGATCGGCGTGGAAACGGCGCTTGCCCTGGCGGAGGAATACCGCGGACTGGCTGACCTGCAGGTCGTCGCCTTCCCGCAAGAGGGGATCATCAAGTCCCCCGGCACCCTCGAACTCATGGAGGAGGCCATGCGAATGGGCGCCCGCGTGGCGGGGGGGTGCCCGTACAACGAGGCGGACTGGGAGGACACCAAGCGGCACATCGACCTTGTCTTCGGCCTCGCCGAACGCTTCGGCGCACCCGTGGACATGCATGCCGACTTCGCAGACGACGCGGCCGACCCTCGTTTTGCAGCCCTTTCCTACATCGCGGAGCGCACGATCGCCCTCGGCTACCAGGGACGGGTGACTCTCGGCCACGTGACCAGCCTGGGTGCGCTAACCCCGGAAGAGGCCAAGCCTGTCATTGATCTGGTGGCGCAGGCGGACATCAGCATCGTCACCCTGCCGGCCACAGACCTCTACCTCGGTGGGCGCCGTGACCGGGCCAGTCAGCGGCGCGGACTGACCCCGGTCCATCTGCTGCGTGACTCGGGAGTGAACGTCGCCTTCTCGTCCAACAACATCCGGAACGCCTTCACCCCGTTCGGTAAGGCGGATCCGCTTCAGATCGGGAGCCTTCTGGCCCACGTCGGGCAGTTCGGGACGCCCCACAGCCAGGCAGAGATCCTGCGGATGGCCACCTACGACGCCGCCCGCGCGATGGGACTGGCTGCCGACTACGGAATCGGCGAGGGACGCGCGGCGGATCTGGTGGTCTGCGACAGCCCGCTCGTCGCTGACGTCCTGCTCGACATTCCCGCACGCCTGTTCGTGATCAAGGGAGGACGGGTAGTCGCCGAGACCCGCTGCGAGTCCGTCATACACCGTCAGCCGCAGAACAACGATCCCGCTGAAAGGAGCACGCGATGAATTCGGAGAGCATCGTTCCACTGGGCGGGACGTCGGAGCCAACAATCAAGGCCCCACCGTCGCGCCGGGAGCACTGGCTCAACCTGCCGACCGAGGTGACAGCGTCCATTCTCGCGGTGACCACCGTCCTGATCTCCCTGCCCCCGCTTAACCTCCCACCATGGGCGATCTTTATTGGCTGGGCGGGCACGTTCGCAGCCGGCGGCCCCACCGCACAGGTCCTCCGGAAAATCTGGCCCGTGATGATCCTCGGGTCTACGGCAGCCCTGGTCATCGTACTTGGATTCCAGGAAGCATCTCATTACTTCTCGGGCTGGTCATTCACCATTGCCCAGATGGTGATCCTCTTCTGCATCAACGGCCTGATGATCGCCACTTCCAGGGTGACAAAGATCTTCGCGTTCGTCCCGGGCATGTTCTTCGGGTTCGCCTCGTATTTCGCGACCGACTTCGGCGGATTCGGCCCGCACGCGCACAACCCCTGGTGGGCATGGGTGGCGGTGGTACCCATGAATGCGCTCGGCCCCGTGTACGCGTGGCTCAACTACAAGTTCGCCGCACCGCATGGTCACTGACCCCGCCAGCGTCCCGTCCACCACGCAACCCGCAGATGCCGCACCCACCGGCCGCTGACCTGGAGTGCTACCACGACTCGGCTTCCAGACGCCGCCCCATCCTGGCCGCCTATCGATAGATTGAACCCCTCTCGGATAACCCTGGGGTGGCCTCCCGTCCGTCCGTCCGGCCAGTCGCCTATGGCGGAAGGATCAGGCGTTGGCCGGTGGCATCGGCCAGGCCAGGGTCGAGGAATGCGTTGCTGGCAGTGAGCAGGGCTCTGGCGGTTCCGAAGCCGGACCAGTCGATCCGGGCCGTCCAGCGTTGGGCGAACTGCAGCACTGCGATGAGGCTCTGCCCGGTACCGGCGTGATTGCTCAGACCGGTGAGGGCTGCCAGGTAGTTGTTCCGGTAGACGGTGGGGATGACGATCCGCACCTGGCCTCCCGCGCTGAGCTCGGCGTTGGAAAGGGCGCGGCCGATCCTGCCATTGCCGTCATCGAAGGGGTGGCATTCGGTCAGCAGGAACATCATTGCCGTGGCCCGCTGGAATGGGTCGGTCAGCCTGGCCAGGGCGTCGAACCCCCGCCGCAAAGTCCCTTCGAGCAGGTCAGGGGCAACGAACTGGTAACCCCCCGCGTAGTTCGGCACCTCCTTGAACAGCCCGGGACGTTTGTCCGGCCTGGCGGCCATCAAGACAGCGTGCTGTTCACGCAGCAACTCCAGCAGTTCATCGGCAGTTGCGGCGGACCTGGCTCGAAGCGCCAGGTCGGAGACCAGCCTGTAGGTGGCGGAAATGTCGTGGGCGTCGGCTGGGCGAGCGGCGGGGACGAAGCCCTCGACTGCGATGCGTCGCGCCTCCTCGACCCCGAACTCGGTGCCTTCAATGAAGTTGGAGAAGTACGCCTCGAAGAAGGGCAGCCATTCCCAGCGCCGAGATGCCCCCAGGGCTGGGACGGCTGCTGGCGCGGTCCGCTCAAGGGTTGTAACGAGCACCTTGACAAGCTGGATCCGGTGCTCGTCGTAGGGCTGGCCGGCCAGCCGCGCCTTCAGCCGCGCAGAAGCGCCAAACCAAGATCAACAGGCATCTGGCCATTCAGGATGCCCGGCTTCGAACCGGGGGCCGCCCGCCCCCAAAGCAGCCCCAGCGGGTCGGCCAGCGACGCCCGGCAGGGCCAGAAGTGGCGTCAACCTGTGGCTTTGGTAGCGCTACGCGGCGTCATGTCGCCGGGTGTCGTGCGCTGTTGGCTCCCAACTTGGCTCCCGGACGCTGTCCCATCCTGACTGATCTTCGAAAGGTCGAACACATCGGCGAATCAGCTATCTCGGTCAGGTTGCCCCTGCCCAAGCCCCTCGCCCGGCAACATCCCCGCCTCGTATGGAACATTCAAGCGGGTGTCGACAGAGCCCAGTCACACGGCAGCCGGCTGTATTGAACTAGCAGGGCCTCTGGCTTGCGCACAGCAGCGTGACTCGCGCCATGTTCAAGCAAAGCTGCCTAGCGAGGCCCACTCAGCATCCTTATTCAAGTGAATGGCCGCACAACTTTAATACGTGCTAGCCTGTGGTGGTGGCTATGAACCAACCGGGCAGCGCCCGAGCTGGGCGGGCGATCCGGCAGCCGGAAGGTTACCGGGCTTTCATCCCTGCCCCGCTGCCGCCTGACCCGCCACTCCAGTTCGACGCGGAGCTCGCCACCGTCCTCGCGCGGGCGGGCACAGCCCTGGGCCGACTCGATGGAGTCGCAGCGACTCTCCCGAACCCAGAACTGTTCGTCGCGATGTATGTCCGCCGTGAAGCCGTCTTGTCGTCGCAGATCGAGGGGACGCAGAGCACGCTGGACGACGTCCTCGCGTTTGAACTCGACTCAGACCGCAGCAAGCTGCCCGGTGACGTCGAGGAAGTCGTCAATTACGTCAACGCGATGAACTACGGACTCACCCGGCTGCAGACACTACCTCTCTCGCTGCGGCTGCTCCGGGAAATCCACGAGAGACTCCTGACCGGCACCCGCGGCGGCAGCAAGTCCCCCGGTGAATTCCGCACAAGCCAGAACTGGATCGGCGGCGGCCCCAGGGGCCTGCCCGACGCGGCCTTCATCCCGCCACCCCCACACGAGATGAAAGCGGCCCTCGGCAACCTGGAACGCTTCCTCCACGACTCCGGCGGCCTCGACCCACTCATCGTCTGCGCCCTCGCACACGCCCAGTTCGAGACCATCCACCCCTTCCTCGACGGCAACGGCCGCGTGGGACGTCTCCTGGTGACCTTCCTCCTCTGCCACGAGAACGTTCTCCAGCGCCCAGTGCTCTACCTCAGCCATTACCTCAAGCAGCACAGGGGCACCTACTACGACCGGCTCATGGCCGTCCGCCACGCCGGCGACTGGGAAGGCTGGCTCCGGTTCTTCCTGACCGGCGTCGCAGAAGTAGCCCGCGAGGCCGAGCAGACAGCCAGGCAGATCGTCCAGCTCCGCGAGACCGTCCGGCGACAAGCTCAGGCGGCCGGCATGAGCGTCAACGCCTTCGCATTGCTCGACCACCTGTTCCAGCGGCCCATCATCACGGTGAACGCGGCGAAGGAGCATCTGGGTGTCTCCTTCCCGGCTGCCAACACCATGGTCGGTGAACTTGCCAAAATGGGGGTGCTCATCGAAGTCACCGGGGGCCGCCGAAATCGCATGTTCCGATTCGACCCATACCTGCGGCTCTTCGAAGATGCCACAGCTGATGATCCCCCCGAGGATTTCGTGGAGGCTCAGCCCACCCTGCACTGATCCGGGCGCTGAGGAGACTTGACGAATTCATATGCTGTGCGAGTGCGGCAGGGCCTCACACCACCAAGGCATCCTCATCCAAGGCGGCCCGCCCGCCATGCCAGGAAAGCTGCCACTTGTAGTGAGGTCAGCACACCGCCTGAGCAACCTCAAGGAACTACGGCCCGATTCGGCCGGGCCCAGCGAGATGCGCATCCTCTACAGCTACGAGGCCTGCCTAAAGCGGCAGGGCAACCGGTGACCAGCCCGGAATCCAACAACTACACCCGCGATGAATTCCTCCACGAGTTCTTCCCCGACGCCCAGGACAAGGCCGCCATCACCGCCGGCATGGAACAACTCCGAGCCGAGCAGCCCGCCTACCGCCTCGCCGACATGCGCCGCCGCCTCGGCATCACCCGAGCCGACGTCGCCCCCCGCATGGGCGTCACCCAGGGCCGCGTCTCCGCCATCGAGCACGCCAAGCCAGGCGCCACCGAACTGCGCAACCCTCGCCGCCTACGTCGAAGCCCTCGGCGGGCGCCTGGAGACTGCGGCCGGCCCGGGAGGAACAGCGCGCCCGCAAGCACGCCACCCCGGTGACGGGGGCGGACGGGATCACCCGGAGCCGGCTGGAGACCGGCCACAGTCCCCAGCCCGGCGGGCATGAGAGAGTCGTGGCGTGATTTCGCCACAGACGTTGAGCGAGGCAGACCGGCGGGTCGTCGCGGCTTGGGCGGCGGACTGCGCAGAGCGGGTGCTGGCAGTGTTCGAGGCGGAAGCTCCAGCTGACAGCCGCCCTCGGGATGCCATCGCCCGTGCTCGGGCATATTCGCGCGGCGAGCTGGATACCGCCGGCGAGATCCGCCGTCGTTTCGTCGCTGGCCGGGCTGCCCACGACGTTCGCGCTCCCGCCGCGGCGGCCGCCGCCCAGGCCGCCGCCCAGGCCTCAGCGGTCGCTCACATGGGTGCACACGCACTGGGCGCGGCAGCGTACGCCGCGAAAGCCGCTGGACTGGCGGCCCCGGACTACGCAGAGGCCGTCAGCGAGGAAATCCGTTGGCAGTTCGCCCATCTGCCGACCGCAGCCCGAGCCGTACTGCAAAGGTTGCCGCCAGTCGGTGAGAACTCGTCAGGTCCGCTCGGACCCGGCCTGCTTTCCACCGGCGTTCTCGGCTCCATCGTCGGCGAAATTCAAGCCGAGCTAACCAACCGCGGTTAGGCTGCGTGCCGTACTCATTGATCGACTCTCAAACG
>DAHUZQ010000014.1 GCA_027306495.1 Actinomycetota bacterium
TGCCGGAACGGGCGCTGGAGATCACCGACGGGGTGCTGCGGGCACTGGACTACAGCCACCGCAACGGCATCATCCACCGTGACATCAAACCCGGCAACGTGATGCTGATGCGGTCCGGCGATGTCAAGGTCATGGACTTCGGAATCGCCCGGGCGATCAGCGACACCCAGCAGACGATGACGCAGACGGCGCAGGTGATCGGGACCGCCCAGTATCTGTCCCCCGAGCAGGCCCGGGGAGAGCGTGTCGATGCCCGCAGCGACCTCTACTCGACCGGGTGCCTGCTCTACGAACTCCTCACCGGACGGCCGCCCTTCCTCGGCGACTCACCGGTTGCCATCGCCTACCAGCATGTCCGCGAGAACCCGGTGCCGCCTTCCCGGATCGACCCGGAGATCCCGGCCTGGGCTGACTCCATAGTCCTGCGGGCGATGGCCAAAGACCCAGCTCAGCGTTACCAGTCCGCCAATGACATGCGCACCGACATCCAGCGGGCGCTGTCGGGCGTGCCGGTGGCCGCGCCCCGCACGGCCGCCTACGGCGCGACCCGCCGGATGGAACCGGGGCCCGGGCCGACCGAAGCCATCCAGGGCTACGGGTACGGCGGACCGGACGACGGTGACACCTACGGCGGGTACGACCGCTACGGCGGCCAGGGAGGCGGCGGCGGGCGGCGGCGGGCCGCGCTCTGGTGGACACTGGGGGCACTCGCGGTGCTGGCCATCGCCGGCGGTGTCGCCTATGCGGTGTTCTTCAGCAGCGGTGGGGGCAAAGCGGTCCCGCAGGTCGCGGGACAGACCGTGGCCGCGGCCGAGCGGAGCATCTCGGGCGCCGGCTTCCACTCCACGGTCCACTACGAGGCGTCCTCCGTGGCCAAGGGACACGTCATCAGCACCAACCCCAGCTTCGGCACCCTGGAGCCGGCCGGCACCCTGATCACGCTCAACGTCTCCAAGGGCCCGGCGAAGATCAAGCTGCAGGACGTGGTCGGCTGGCAGGTGGCGACCGCCGAGGGCACACTCAGAAACCAGGGCTTCCGCGTCAGCACCAAGACCAAGGCCAATTCTCCGAAAGCGGCGGGCACCGTGCTCGGTGAGACGCCACGGGGGGGGACATACCAGGCGCCTGGTTCCACGGTCACCCTCCTGGTGTCCGGCGGCGAGGTGAAGGTGCCGTCGGTGATCGGTGACCCGCCCCAGACCGCCAGGCAGATCCTGCAGAACGATGGCTTCACCGTGCAGGTGGTGTACACCCAAGGTCCGGCGGGGTCGCTGGCTGGGGCGGTCTTCAACCAGCAGCCCAGCGCCGGCCAACTGGCGCCCGCCAACTCGCAGGTGATCATCTATGTGGCCACCGCGACCACTCCGTCGCCGTCGCCGAGCCCAAGCCCGACGAGCCCGTCCCCGAGCCCATCGGCTTCGGCCCCGCCGACGGGACGGTCGACAGCCCGGCCCACGGCGAGTCCGGGCCATACCAAGCACCCGCTACGCTGAGCCCACCGGTTCCCACCCGGCTACCAGGAGATAATCGTGCCGAAGTCCCGCGCCCGGGCGAAGGCGGTCTATACCCCGCCTGCCCGCTCGTCCAAGGCCAAGGTCAGCCCGCCCTGGCTGGCACCGACCATGACCGGGTGCCTGGTGCTCGGGCTGGGGTGGATCGCGACCTACTACATCACCAACAGCGCCTGGCCCATCGCCGCCATCGCGGCCTGGAACCTCGCGATCGGGTTCGTCTTCATCATCGCCGGAGTCGTGCTGGCGACGAAGTGGCATTGATGGGGTTGCCGTCCCGCAGGCGGGACGGCAAAAGCGCCGGGAGTCCGGCCGCGCGCGGGTGAGGACCTGGCGATGCGCCCGCCCGAACCCCGGTGAGGCCGCGCTAAGCCCCTAGCAGGGTCGCGTTCCGTGCTACCACGGCGACGATGATCAGCACCACCATCGCCGCTGTCGCCCCGGCCTGCACCAGCCCTCGTCGCTGCCGGGGCGCGTAGGCGTAGGCGGCGGTGAGCAGCCCGCCGGTGATGAGCCCGCCGATGTGCGCCTGCCAGGCGATGTCGGGGAGCACGAAGTCCAGCACCAGGTTGATCCCGATGATGGCCATGATCCACCGGCTGTCCCACCGGTTCCGCCTCGCCAGCACCAACCATGCCCCGAACAGCCCGAAGATCGCCCCGGACGCGCCCAGTGCCAGCGTGCGCGGTGAGGCGAGCAGGTAGAACAGCACCGACCCGCCGATCGCGCTGAGCAGATAGACCACCACGAATCTCAGGTGGCCGAGCACCCGCTCGACGGGCGGGCCGATCACGATCAGCGCCCACATATTGAAGATGATGTGGGCGGGCCCAATTCCGGAGAACCCCGGGTAGTGAAGGAAGGCCGAGGTGAGGAGCCGGTAATACTGACCGTGGGCCACCTGGATGCCCTGCATTTCCAGGTTGAAGATCTGCGGGCTGACCCACTCCACGATGTAGAGCAGCACGTTCAGGCCCACCAGGATCCAGGTGGCTGTCGCTCCCGCGGCTACCCGGCCACCGAAGGCACCCGTGGGCTGCCGGGACTCCTTGGAACCCGACTTGATGCACTCCACGCATTGATGGCCGACCGGTGCCGGGCGCAGGCAGTCGGGGCACGCCGACCGGCCGCATCGCACACACGACAGGTAGGTCTGCCGCCCGGGATGCCGGTAACAGGTGGGTGCCGGCGCGCCGTCGCCGGTGCCGGGGTCTGGCCGCACTTCCATGCTCAGCCTGCGGCTTCCGCAGGGCCGCCCTCCCGCGTGATCTCGACCGACTCGAGCACTACATCCTGCTCCGGCCGGTCACGGCGGTCGGTCCGGACGCCGCCGATCGCGTCCACCACCTCCTGGCCGCTGATGACCTCTCCGAAGATGGTGTGCTTACCGGTCAGCCAGGCGGTCGGGGTGGTGGTGATGAAGAACTGCGACCCGTTGGTGCCCGGTCCAGCGTTGGCCATGGCGAGCAGATACGGCCTGTCGAAGGCCAGGTCGGGATGGCACTCGTCGGCGAACTGATAGCCGGGCCCGCCCGTACCCGTCCCGAGCGGATCGCCCCCCTGGATCATGAAATTCGGAATGACCCGGTGGAAGATCGTGCCGTCATACAGCTTCGAGGTGGTGGTCCGCCGCGTCTGCGGGTCCTTCCACTCCTTGGTGCCCTCGGCAAGCTCGACGAAATTGCGCACTGTCTTGGGTGCGTGGTCCGGGAAGAGCCGGACGACGATGGCGCCCTTGGTGGTCCGCAGCGTTGCGGTCAGTGTTGTTGTCATCGCAGATTCCTGGCGGCCGGGGGTCGGCCGCAGCTGTCTCTCCTTCTGCTCAGTCGTTCCCTCCAGCATCCCATGAGCGGGGCAGTGCGACAGCCAGGCCCGCCGCACCCTGCCAACGATGGTTGATCCCCGCATCGCTGGGAACGGAGTCAGGCGGGAACTTAGACGGGAGGTCGCCGTGTCGGTGATGACACGCAGTCAGATGAGCGGCGCGAAGGCACGCAGCGCCGAGATACGCCACCAGGCCAAGGCCCGCGGCGCGCAGATGCGGGGACAGGCCAAGGCCCGCGGTGCACAGATGCGGGAGCAGGCGGCCAAATCCAGCGCCGGCTCGACCGCCCGGCGCACGGCGGCCCGTATGACGCCAGTTCTGATCGGCAGCGGGATCGCCACCCGGCGCGGGGTCCGCAACGCACGGACCTGGATGGCACCACGGCTGGAACGGGCCGGCCACCAGGTGGAGAAGGACCTCGGCCCCAGGGTCGCTGCCATGCTGATCACGGCTTCGCACCGGATCGAGCCCACACCCGTCCGGCACCGCGTTCGCTGGCCCATGTTCACGGCGGGGGCCGCGGTGGTGGCAGGTGGCGGCGCGGCCGCCGCCTACCTGATGACCAGGCGGGCTGACTCGGACGGCCTGCACGCGGCGGAGCCCACCATCACCACGCCATCCGCCGTGCCGAACCCACCATCCGCGCCCGCGGGAACCACGCCGAGCGCTGGCTAGCCCGCGGCCGGCCAGTTACCCCACCGCCGGCCCGTGACCCGACAGTGGGCGTCGGTAGCAAGCGGGCCCCGCGGCCGGCCAGTTTCCCCACCGCCGGCATGTGGCCCGACGGCGGGCATCGGCAGCGAGCGGGCCCCGCGGTCGGGTGCGCGACACATTCGTAGGGGTCCCACATCTTGGCTGGTTATGATGGGAGCCTGGTTGTAACGGTTACAACCAGATGAGGGGTGCCCATGTCCGAGCCGTCACTGCCGGAGCTGGAGGCAAGACGGAACTGGCTGTATGCGCAGCTCAGCGTTGTCGGTGACTTCCGGCGGGGGTCGGTGAGTGAGAACTGGCGCAGGTGCGGGAAGCCGAACTGTGCGTGCGCGGCACCGGATCACCCTGGCCACGGTCCCCGGTTCCTGTGGACCCGTTCGGAGGGCCGCCGCAAGAGGGTTGGCCGGCAGCTGGCTGCCGGGGAGGTGGAGAAGGTGCGCGGTGAGATCGCGCGGCACGCGGAGTTCACGGCGACGGTGGAGCAGATCGTCGAGGTGAACGAGCAGATCTGCGAGGTCCGCCCGGCGGTGCCGGGCAGCGCTGCCGGCGAGGGCACCTCCGGGACGGGAGGGGAAAAGGGGGGCTCTGGGAGTCGCTCGCGGCGGAGAAGACCGCCGAGATAGGCCGGCTGGCAGCCGAGGCTGCCAGGGCGCTGGGCTGCGAGGCCGGCCTGGAGGCGGCTGAGGCGGTCCTGCGGGCCGGGCTGCTCAAGCTTGGCGGCGGGATGCTCGGGGAGGCACTGTCGGCGGACCCCGGCTACCGGGGCCCTCGCGTGGGCTGCGGGTGCGGCCACGAGGCCGCCTTCACCGGCTACCGGGACAAGGTCATCGACACCGTGCTCGGGCCGGTCACCTTGCGGCGGGCCTGGTACCACTGCGCCCGCTGCGAGCACGGCCTCGCCCCGCGCGACGCCGAACTTGGGGTGGCCGGGGCCTCGATGTCACCGGGCCTGGCCGCGATGACCGGCAAGGCTGCGGCCGCGGTGCCGTTCGCGCGGGCGGCCGGGCTGCTGGAGGACCTGGCTGGGGTCGCACTCACTGTCAAGCGCGTCGAGCGGGCAGCCGAGGCAGACGGTGCCGCCCAGGCCACCGCATCCCGGGCCAGGGCGGGGCTCATCGCCGCCCGCAAGCTGGTCCCGCTGCCACCAGACCCGCTGCCGGACAAGCTCTACATGGTGATCGACGGCACCGGCGTCCCGGTGACGGCGAAGGAAACCGCCGGGCGCCAGGGCAAGGGCGAGGACGGCCGCGCCCGCACCCGCGAGGTCAAGATGGCCGTCTTCTTCACCCAGGACAAACTCGACGAGGAGGGATACCCGGTCCGGGACCGGGCCTCCTCCAGCTACATCGCCACCTTCGAGCCCGCCGCCGCGTTCGGCGGCCTGGTCAAGGCCGAGGGCATCCGCCGCGGCGCGGACCACGTCCGCCAGCTCACCATCATCGGCGACGGCGCTGCCTGGATATGGGGCATCGCCGCCAGCAAGTTCCCCGAGGCAACCTGCATCGTGGACCTCTACCACGCCCGCGAGCACCTCCACAGCCTCACCCGCTCCCTGGAGTTCATGCTGGGCGACCGCAAAGACCAGTGGCTGGCCGCCCGGCTGGAAGACCTCGACTACGGCTACATCGACGGCATCGAGGCCGCCGTCCGCCAGTACCCCCTGACAGGGGTGAAGAAGGACGAGG
>DAHUZQ010000029.1 GCA_027306495.1 Actinomycetota bacterium
CCGCCATCTGCCGTCTGCTGCGGGTGGACTGGGACACGGTGGGCCGCTGCATCACCCGGGTGATGGGGGAGCGGCTGGACGTGAACCGGCTCGACGACCTGTTCGAGATCGGCGTGGACGAGGTCGGCTGGCGACGGCGGCAACAACTACCTGGCGCTGGTGTCGGACCACCGCCGCGGCCGCCTGGTCCGGGTCGGTGAGGGCTGAGGGGCACGCTCCCCAGGCGGTGATCTGCTACGACCCGTTTCACGTCGTGCAACTCGGCACCACGGCCCTCGACACGGTGAGGCGAGAGGCCTGGCAGGAGATGCGCCGGCTGGACGAGACCGCCGCCCACCGGTTCCGGGGCGCGCGCTGGTGCCTGCTCAAGAACCCGGAGAACCTGAACGACGAGCAGGCGGTGACGCTGCGCAAGCTGAGGCGCAAGGGAGGCGCGCTGCGGTGGGCGTACGGGCTCAAGGAGGCACTGCGCGGGACCTTTGCCGGCGACCTCGATGTCGCTGAGGTCAGTCTGCGGCTGGACCGCTTCCGCTCACCGGCGTCGCGCAGCGGGCTCGAGCCGTTCGTCACGCCGGCGAAGACAATCCGCACGCGTCGGATGGGCATCCTCGCCGCCATCCGACTGGGCATCAACAACGCCCAGCACGAGGGGCTCAACCGCAGGGCCCGGCTGATCATCAACCGCGCCCACGGCTTCCACTCGGCACGGGCGGCCCTGGGCCTGGTGCTGCTCTCTCTGGGGCCCATCACCCACGTGCCGCCGCACGAGCGGAGTGCCACTCAACCCGCCGATTCACCCACATGAACGCCGGAAGGCCCACGATAGCCACCGGTCCCCTGTGCCGCATCGGCCGCCAGGCGGTCATCCCCCAGGGTGAACCGACCCGCCAGCGCCCCCTCCATTCAGCCTCAGAGATGAGCTGAAAGTCCGGCCCGTGCTCCGATGCACAACGAGCGCTTGGCGGCCATCCTTTACGGGGTGATCCAAGTTCAGGAGCTGACCAAGCGCTACGGACGGACCGTTGCCGTGGAGGGGCTGTCGTTCCAGGCCCGGCCGGGCCTGGTAACCGGGTTCCTCGGCCCCAACGGGGCCGGTAAGTCCACGGTGCTGCGCGTCATCCTCGGCCTCGACGCGCCTACCGGCGGGCACGCCCTGATCGGCGGGCAACGCTACGCGTCGCTGCGCTGGCCGCTGCGACAGGTCGGTGCGCTGCTCGACGCCGGGGCGGTGCATCCCGGCCGCTCCGCGCTCGACCACCTGCGGACCCTGGCGGCCACCTGCCGCATCGGCGAGCACCGGATCGGGGACGTGTTGGAGCAGGTCGGGCTGGCCGCTGTCGCCCGTCGCCGGGTCGGGGGGTTCTCGCTCGGGATGCGCCAGCGGCTCGGGATCGCTGCCGCCCTGCTCGGCGACCCACCGACGCTTGTCTTCGATGAGCCGGTCAACGGGCTTGACCCCGAGGGCATCCGCTGGGTCCGACAGCTCATGCGCACCCTCGCCGCCGAGGGACGCACGGTGCTGGTGTGCAGTCATCTGATCGGCGAGATGGAGCTGACCGCCGACCGGATCGTGGTCATCGCCCGAGGCAAGCTGCTCGCCGACACCTCTCTGACCGACCTCACCGCCCGCCACCGGACCCTGGAAGACGCCTACGTGCAGCTCACCGCCACAAGTGTCGAGCACCACGCCGAGTCTCCGGACAGGGGGTGGTGATGATCGCAGCGATGCGCTCGGAGTGGATCAAGCTGCGCTCGGTCCGCTCCAGCTATCTCACCTTCGGGCTGACCGTCCTGATCTCCGTCGCCGGGGGCGCGGCAATCGCCGCGTCAGTCGGTACGGCAGTCAAGGACGGCCGCTGGCACGGTGTCTATGACCCCACTGCCGCGAGCTTCTACGCCATCCCGTTCGCTCAGCTCGCCCTCGCCGTCGGCGGGGTGCTCGCCGCCGCCTCGGAGTACTCGACCGGCACGATCCGCAGCAGCCTGACCGCCGTGCCCCACCGCGGCCAGTTCCTCGCCGCCAAGACCACCGTCTTCGCCCTCGCAGCGTTCGTCGTCTCGGAGGCGACCGCGTTCGGCTGCTTCTTCGCCGCCCAACCCCTTCTCGCCACTCACGTGGCTCACGCGACCCTCGGCCAACCCGCCGTGGCGCGTGCCGTGATCGGCACCGGCATCGACCTCACCCTGATCGGCCTGCTCGGCCTCGCGCTCGGCAGCCTCCTACGCCACGCCCCCGCCGCCATCGCCATCGTCGTCGTGCTGCTGTTCATCCCCTACGAGGCGACCGACGCGCTACCGGCCTGGCTACAGAGATACCTGCCCACCCTCGCCGGCACCCAGATCAGCAACGTCATCCCCGCCCACAACGCCCTGCCTGCCTGGACCGGCCTTGGCCTCATGGCCGCCTTCACCGCCGCCGTGCTCGCCGCTGCCCTCACCCGCCTATGCACCACCGACGCATGAACCCACCCCACACGACACAGCCCACCCTTCCAGCCAGGCACGGTGTCCTGCGAGGCCATGCTGTCACCGCAGTTGGCGTACTACGCGGCCGTCTAGCCGAGCCGTGGACGCTCAGTGCCCTCGCGAGATAGGTCCATCTATCCCGCTCGCAGCTTGTCCGCGCGTTCGACGCCACCGTGGGACCGAGCCCGATGGCGTACCTGCGCCAGACGCGGGTCGAGCGGATGGCGCGGTTGCTGGTCTCCACGGACCTGTCGATCGCCGAGGCCGCCCGTTCGGTGGGCTGGAAGAACCAGTGGCACGCGAGCCAGTGCTTCCATGCCGCCTACGGCATGTCCCCGACTGAGTACCGTCGTCGGCAGACCCCATCGCCGCTCGCCTGATGCCATGCCCTGACGGCAGCCAAGCTGGAGTGTCATGCTCCGAGGATCGGGCTCGGGATGAAGGCGGCCGGGATGAGCCGATCAGGATTCCTTGACACTCGAACGGCCCAACCGTCGCAATCGGCCGGCGACCTCCACCCGGTGGACGCCACCCCCTGCGGTCAGGGTCGCTCGGCCTCCCGGTCCGGGCCTGATGGGGCGCAGGGAGGCCGGCGCCATCGCCGGGGCCCACGCTGCAGCGGCCGAGACCTGAGCCGCCCGCCGCGACGGATGCGCCCGGCTTTGGCTGGCCGCGATCAGCTGTCGGTCGGAAGGAGCCGGAAAGCTGCGCTCGCGGCCAGGGGGCGAACCGCGCGGAAATGACGCTCGTCCAGAGTAGCGATATCGACAACGCCAAGGTGATCAGCCAATACGACCAAGGAGGCATCGGTGAGGCCAAGGTCCATATCGGCGTAGCGATCGGCCACGCGCACGGTTGCTGCCATGGCTGCGGGCCACCACTCGACGGCGTAGGCACCGGCGGCGAGATCGGCCCGCAGCGCGGCGACCGCCTGCGGCCCACCCCGGGCCGAGACCAGGTGATCGACCTCGGCGATCACCATCGGGGTCGTCACCAGCGGTCCGGCCTCCGCTTCCAGCCAGGCTCGGACGGCCTCGTGATGCGTGTCGCGTGAGTTCATGTAGGCGAGGATCGCCGAGGTGTCGGTGACGATCACCGCTCGCCGAAGCCCGTCTCAGCAAGATGCTCGTCGGCGTGGGCTGCGAGGTCGGATGGCCCGGCGAAGACCCCGACGGCCCGGGGTTTCACCCGCAGCGCGCAAGCTGCCGCGTCCCGCAGCGCCTCGCGGATGACGTCGGCCTTGGTCCGGCCCTCGGCGACCGCTCGCCGGGTGAGGGCCAGGTCCACCTCGTCGTCGATGTAGATGCTGCTCTTCCGCATACCTTGGATCTTACCACCTACCACCTACCACCTGTACCCGGATCACGTACCACCCGGGAGACTCCGGACTGGGCTCGGCGGCTGTGGCGTCCGAGGCGCGAGGAGCTCGCATACCGAGGCCGGACGCGTCAGCTCAACGCCGACCGCATCCTGACCGGGGATGCCCGGTGGCGACAGCTCGCCGCTTCGGTTGAGGTGGTGGGCTGAGGGTGGGGCCCGGGGGAGCAGGTGCAACCTACCGCGAGCCCGCTGCAAGAACTCGAGGGCGTGGACCGTGCGCCCTGGTGGGCGCGCGAGCGGTCAGGGGCGCTCTGTCATGCCCTGCGGCCGGCGAGGGAACGCAGCAGCCTCCTCCGGACACCAGTGTCGAATCCGGAGATGACTGGCCTCGATGTGTTCCTGCTACCCAGCGTATGAGCCACTCGCAGCCGAGGGCGACCAGCGGAGCGCAGCAAGCGGCGACCGGGAGCGAAAGCATGGCGACGCCCGGGGCGAGGCCGGCGCGACCGGCCGCCCCGAAGATCGGGAGGGTCGGAGAAGGCGACGCACGCGGGTCGCCGCCGCACCTGGGGGCACGCCCACCAACGGGACGCCGCCAGCGGGGAACTGCTGGCCCGGGCCTGGAAGGCCGGTGCCGGACCCGGCGATGCGCCCTTCACCGTCGACATCGACTCCACCACCTGTGAGACGTGCGGGGTCCAGAAGCAGGGTCGCGCGAAGCTCACGTACACCAGGGTCCGCGGCTACCCCCCCCTGATCGCGGTCGCTGCCGCCCATCCCACCGGAGCCGGCACCGGCGACATCCTGCCGGAACGGCTCCTACAAGTCAGGGGCTCCCACGGTCATAGGCGCTCGCCCACGCTTGTGCGGGTCGAGGTGCGAAGGTGCCACGCGGTCACTCTAGGTTGGAGCAGCATCGTGAGGTGAAGTCTTGGGTTGACGGCTCACGAAGCCGGCTCGACCACGAAGGATCCGACCATCCCCTCCTCGGCATGGCCGGGAACGGGGCAGAGGTACCGGTAGGTCCCGGAGGTGGTCGCGGCGAAGCCGAGCGTCCCGGTGTGCATCCCTGACGATGTGGCGTCACCGAGAAACCACAGCGCCGCCCCGGAGAAGGCAGGCGCCGCGGTCATCATCGGCATCGGGGACGACGCCGCCTCGGGGTTGGCGGTGACCGCGATGCCGTGGGCCATATCGGTGTCAGCGTTGACGAACTGGATGCTGACCTGGGCCCCA
>DAHUZQ010000033.1 GCA_027306495.1 Actinomycetota bacterium
CGCATGGCACGCCTTTCGCGCAACGCCAGCCAGAAGGGCACAGCACGCGGCCCCGAAGATCGGCACACGGCGGCCCGCTGCGCCAGGACGGTGCCGTCTCCCCCGGCCGAGGTAAGCCGGGTGCTGGCACCAGCTTCTTCACAACAAGGGGAATCAGGGGGCGGTGCCGGAGGCCAGTTCCCGGCCCTGCGCCGAGTAGGCGGCCCAGCGCACCCTGCCATTACCCCGCTGGCCGAAGACACCGAGCCTGGCAGCCCCCGCGTTCACGATGGCGGGCCGGGCCGGCTGGCCATTCCCGGTGGTCACGCTCAGGTAGCTGACCGCAGGACCGACGGCGATGGTCACGTACGCCACACCCCCGGGGCCGCCGCCCTGGAAGCTGAACAGCCGGGCGGCCCGGCCACCGGTCAGCCTGCTGGGGACGGTGGGCATGCACATCGCGCCGGTCCCGGTGCCGACGATGCAGGTCCCCCACGGACCGAGATGGGCGTGCACGGACCAGGCCTGCCCGCCGGCGCTCCCTGATCCAATCAGGTATGTCGCCGGATGGGGCTGGGCAGGGGCGCCCGGTGTGAGCCAGCGGAGGGTCTCCACCTGGTTGTCACCGGTGAAGGGGACGGCGTAGCCGAGTTCGGACCGGCCCGAGTACGCGGTGATCCGGGTCACCGCAGAGGAGGACGGCGCGGCGAACGCCACATACGAGGCCCGGCCGGCGCCGAATGCTGCGACCGGGCGCAGGCCCAGCACCTGCCCGTTGCTGAGACTGACCTGCACCAGGGACACGTCCGAGCGGACGCTCCCGAACCACACAAGCGGAGCGGAGGCAAGTTGCGTCACCTCCACCACCGGGGGCCCGCCCCGCCGCACCGGTGCCGCAGAGCCACCGACACAGCCCCCGTCCAAGCCAGTCGCGGCCGGCCGCTTCATGGCGAAGCACACCGCCCGGGAACGGTGGACGCGGACGCCGACAAGCACCCAGCGGTGCCCCTCCAGCGACACGACCGCGATGACCCCGCGCCCGGCGGCGGGGCCTGGCCCAGTCACGGTGACCCGGTATGCGGGCCCGGCCGGGCGCCCGGACCACGGGGCCAGGGCGCGCAGGGACCAGGGCGCCGAGACCACCAGAGCGGCCACCACCGCCACCGCCCCCGCCAGCGCGAAACGGCGCCGGGCCCTGACAGCCCTTCCCTGCCGGACGATCCCCCCGAGCGGGGGACTGCCCGGCTCGATGTCATCCATCGCGGCACTCAGCCACGCCCGCACGTCGCGTTCATCATCAATGCTCACCGAGTCCCCCAATCCGCCAGTTCCGCGCTGCTGCGGAGCTTGGCAAGGGCGCGTGCCGCCTGGCTCTTGACCGTGCCCACGGTGCACCCGAGCGCTGCCGCCACCTGCGCTTCGGTGAGGTCAGCCCAGAACCGCAGCACCAGCACCTCGCGCTGGCGCGGTGGCAGTGCCCGAAGGGCGGCGACGATCACGGCGCGCTCCCCCCGTTGCCCAGCCGGATCGGCGACACTGACATCCGGCGGCCGCTGACTCAACTGCTCGCTCACCCGGCGCTTGCGGAACCCGCCCCGGTGGGCATTGAGGACGATCCTGCGCAGGTAGGCGTCGGGATCGTCGGCGCCAGACACCCGTGACCACGAGGCATAGGCGTTCGCGAGAGCCGTCTGCGCCAGATCCTCCGCCAGCCCACGGTCGCCGGTGATGCCGTAGGCGAACCGGACCAGCCACGGCCATCGGCTGCGTGCGAAGTCGCTGAAGTCAGCCGGTACGCCACCCTTCACGGCCACCTCCTGTGCTCTGCTGAGCTAGAGCACACCCTGAGCCCACAAGGTTGCCCGGCGCACCCGGAAAGAGCCGGATCAGCCGACGCAGGCGGGCCCGAGGAACTGCTTCAGGTCGGCCGCGAGCGCCGCGGAGGGCTTGACACGGAGCTTGTCATCGAGTTTCACCACGGTCGTGCGGCGGCCATTGCACAAGCGCAGATGGACTTCCGCCAGGCCGGGGTGGCTGCGCAGCACCTCGTGCAGCCTGGTTACGACCGGCGGGACGCACCGCTGGACCGGGATCGACACCACGAAAGGGCCCGAAGTCCCGGCCGACAGCTCAGGTGCGCTCACCTCCATCGCGATCAGCTTGGGCGATTCCTCGCGCCGGTCGAGCCGGCCTTTCACGATCACGATGGCGTCGTCGGCGAGCAGGGTGGCGCACCCGGCGTAGGTGGAGGGGAAGAAGAGAACCTCGATAGCGCCTTCGAGGTCTTCCAGCGTCGCGGCGGCCCAGGGGCTGCCCTGCCGGGTCACTTTCCGCTGGACCCCGGACAGGATGCCCCCCACGGTGACGATCTGGCCCTCGCCACGGCCTCCCCGGCCAGAGCGCTCCGGTTCCTCCCCGGCCGCTCCGAGCACCTGGGCCACCGAGCAGTCCGTGGCCGCTGCCAGCACGTGCTCGATCCCGAGCAGCGGATGATCGGACACGTACAGGCCGAGCATCTCCCGCTCGAACGCGAGGAGGGTGGGCTTGTCCCACTCCCCTTCCGGCACCGGCACGTCGAATGTCGCCTCGACCTCGCTGTCGCCGCCGAAGAGCGAATCCTGACCGATCGCCTCGTTGCGTTTGACGTCGATCACCGAGTCGATGGCCTGCTCGTGGATGAGCACCAGGCCCTTGCGCGGGTGGCCCAGCGAGTCGAAGGCACCGGCCTTGATGAGCGACTCGATCACCCGCTTGTTGCAGACATTCACCGGAACCTTGCGCAGGAAGTCCGCAAAGCTGGTGAACGCGCCCTTGGACGCCCGCGCCGCGATGACGGCGTCCACCACGTTCGTGCCCACATTGCGGACGGCCGCGAGGCCGAACCTGATGTCACCGCCGACCGGAGTGAAGTTCGCCGCCGAGGCGTTCACGTCCGGCGGCAGCACCTTGATACCCATCCGGCGGCACTCGTTCAGGTACAGCGCGCTCTTGTCCTTGTCGCCGGCCACCGAGGTGAGCAGGCCGGCCATGTACTCGGGTGGGTAGTTGGCCTTGAGGTATGCGGTCCAGTAGGCAACCAGCGCGTACCCGGCCGCATGTGCCTTGTTGAAGGCGTAGCCGGAGAACGGGACCATCACGTCCCAGATGGTTTGAATCGCGCCATCGGAGTACCCGTTCGCCTTCATCCCGGCAGCGAACGGCTCGTACTCGGCGTCCAGGACATCCTTCTTCTTCTTGCCCATGGCCCGGCGCAGCAGATCGGCCTGGGCGGGCGAGTAGCCGGCCAGCCGCTGCGCGGTGAACATCACGTCCTCCTGATACACCAGCAGGCCATAGCTCTCGCCGAGAATGTCGGCGAGCGGTTCGGCAAGCTCGGGGTGGATCGGGGTGACCGGAGCCCGGCCGGTCTTGCGGTCCGCATACACCGGGGCGCTGGCCCTCGGCCCGGGCCGGTACAGCGCGTTCACCGCGGAGATATCACCGAACTTGTCCGCCCGCATGGCGCGCAGCAGGGCACGCATCGGGCCGCCCTCCATCTGGAACACACCGAGCGTGTCGCCGCGCGCGAACAATTCGTAGGTTGGCCTGTCGTCCAGCGGGAGGTGATCGAGGTCCACCTCGACGCCCCGGTTCGACTTGATCCCGGCCAGCGCGTCTTCCAGGATCGTGAGGTTGCGCAGGCCGAGGAAGTCCATCTTGAGCAGGCCGATGTCCTCACAGGCCGGATAGTCGAACTGGGTGATGATGGCCCCGTCGGCCTCCCGCCGCCACACCGGGATGTGATCCATCAGCGGCTCGCTGCTCATGATGACGCCGGCGGCATGCACGCCGGGCTGCCGGATCAGGCCCTCCAGCCCGCGGGCGGTGTCGATAACCTGGCGGACCTCCGGCTCAGCCTCGTACATCGCTCGCAACTCGGCGGCCTCGCCGTAGCGCGGATAATCGGCGTCGAAGATCCCGGACAGCGGGAGGTCCTTGCCGAGCACCGCGGGCGGGAACGCTTTGGTGATCCGGTCACCGAGGGCGTAGGGGAAACCGAGCACCCTGGCCGAGTCCTTGACCGCCGCCTTGGCCTTGATGGTGCCGTAGGTGATGATCTGGGCGACCCGGTCGTCGCCGTACTTCTCAGTGACATAGCGGATAACGTCGCCCCGCCGGCGCTCGTCGAAGTCGATGTCGATGTCCGGCATGGAGATGCGCTCGGGGTTGAGGAAGCGCTCAAACACCAGGCCGTGCATGATCGGGTCGAGGTCGGTGATGCCGAGTGCGTACGACACGATGGAGCCACCCGCCGAGCCCCGGCACGGCCCGACCCTGATGCCATTGCGCTTGGCCCACATGATGAAGTCAGCGACCACCAGGAAGTACGAGCAGAAGCCCATCGTCTCGATGACGCCCATCTCGTACTCGGCCTGCTTGCGGCGCTGCTCGTCATAGCCGTCGGGGAAGCGCCAGTCCATCCCCTTCCAGACTTCCTTGCGCATCCAGCTTGCCTCGGTCTCGCCTTCGGGCAGCGGGAACACCGGCATCAGGTTGCTCTTGGTGAACCTGGCCTCGGCTCGCTCCGCGATCAGCAGCGTGTTGTCGCAGCCGGACTGCCAGTCGTCGTCAGTCCGCACCGCACGCATCTCCCGCGGGCTCTTCAGGTAGTAGCCGGTCCCCTCGAACCGGAACCTGCCCGGGTCAGCCATGTTTGTGCCGGTCTGCACGCACAGCAGCACCTCGTGGGCCTGGGCCTGCTCGGGCAGCGTGTAGTGGGAGTCGTTGGTGACCAGGAACGGCAGCGACAGTGCCCGCGCGATCCGGCGCAGGCCGTCCCCCACCCGGCGCTCGATGTCCAGACCATGATCCATGATCTCGACGAAAAAGTTGCCGGGCCCGAAGATGTCCCGGTACGCGGCCGCAGCCGCCAGCGCCTGGTCGTATTGGCCGAGCCGCAGCCGTGTCTGGACCTCACCGCTCGGGCAGCCGGTGGTCGCGATGATGCCCTTGGCATGCCGGGAGAGCAGCTCCCGGTCCATCCGCGGCTTGCGGAAGTAACCTTCCAGCGACGCCAGTGAGGAGAGCCGGAACAGGTTGTGCATGCCCTCGGTGGTCTCGGCGAGCATCGTCAGGTGGGTGTAGGCGCCCGCACCCGAGACGTCGTCGTCCCGTTGCGCGGGGGTCCCCCAGCGGACCGGCTGGCGGTGGCGGCGGTGCTCTGGCGCGAGGTAGGCCTCGATACCGATGACCGGCTTGATCCCGGCGGCGGCCGCCCTGGACCAGAAGTCGTAGGCCCCGTAGAGGTTTCCGTGGTCGGTGATCGCAACCGCTGACATGCCGGACCGCTCGCACTGGGCGAGCAGGTCGTCGAGCCGGGCGGCCCCGTCCAGCATGGAGTACTCCGTGTGCACGTGCAGGTGCGCGAAGGAGTTCTCCCTGCCCGGTTCCGCCGCCGCCGTCATGAAGAAACGCCTCCTCTTCAGGCACGCCGGAACGCCCTGGCCGGACGCTCACTTCAGAGCCGGGAGAAGCCTAGTCGAGCCGATCCGGGCGCCGCACGCGCCACTCCGGCGGTTTCCGCGCACTCGCCGGTTTTCCACGAAGACAGCCCCACCGCAATGAGTGACCGGCGCTGGTGGAGATGGAACCATGGCCGCTCTTCCCGTACCAGCCGGGCACCGCATACCCAGCGGCTGCTGACCAGCAAGCGTGCCGGAGCCGGGGCGAAGGAGCGTGCCGCGGCTAGCGGGTCGGTGTGGTGTCCTCGCCGCGCAGCACGGCCAGGGCGTGGGCCAGTTCTGGAGGATACTCACTGGTGAACTCGGCCCGGTGGCCGTCGCCAGGGTGGGCGAAGCTGAGCCGGACCGCGTGCAGCCACTGCCGTTCCAGGCTGAGCCGGGCCGAGAGCACCGGATCCGCCCCGTACAGGCGGTCTCCCACACATGGATGGCGCAGGGCGGCCATGTGCACCCGGATCTGATGGGTACGTCCGGTTTCCAGGGTGATTTCCAGCAGGCTGGCACCCCGGAACGCCTCCAGCGTGTCGTAATGGGTCACGCTCTCCCGGCCGCCCGTGATCACCGCGAACCTGCCATCGCCGGAGGGGTGCCGGCCGATCGGCGCGTCCACGGTCCCACTCAGCGGGTCGGGATGGCCCTGAACGAGTGCGTGGTAGCGCTTGTCCACCTGCCTGTCCCGGAAGGCCCGCTTCAGCGCCGAGTACGCGCGCTCGCTCTTGGCCAGCACCATCAGCCCGGTGGTGCCCGCGTCCAGGCGGTGCACGATGCCCTGACGTTCGGCGGCGCCACTGGTGGCGATCGTGTGGCCCGCTCCCAGCAGCCCTTCCAGCACTGTCGGGCCCGTCCAGCCCGGCGTCGGGTGGGCCGCGACGCCGGCGGGCTTGTCGACCACCACGATGTCGCTGTCCTCATAGACGACGGTCAGCCCCGGGACTACCTGGGGAATCGCCAGCAGCGGCACGGGTGGCGGTGGCAGGCTGACATCCAGCCATTCGCCTGCCCGTACCCGGTCCGACTTGCTGGCCGCCCGGCCGGCGACCAGCACCCGGCCCTCGGTGATCAGGTCAGCGGCGCCCGCACGGGACAGGCCGAACAGGCGGGCTAGAGCCGCGTCGAGACGTTCGCCGTCCAGCCCCTCGGGCATGGGCAGCCGGCGCTGGCCGGCCTCTGTCATGCCGCGCTGTCCCCAGGGTGGTCTCCCGTTCCCCGGCCGGCATCGAGGACTTCGGAGGGGTGCCCGTTTTCGCTGCCTTCACGCGGCGGACGGGTGCCGGCGGCCCCGCCATCGGCGGCCGGGTCACCGTCAGGCTGGGCGCCGTCCACGGCCGGCCCGCTCCCCCCGCCAGCGGTGGCCGCGCCACGGCCTTCCGCCGCCCGCTGCTGGCGACCTTCCCGGGTGCCATCGAGGCGGATGCCGCGGGCGGCCAGCAGCACGGCGAGTATCCCGCCGCACACGATGGCCGAGTCGGCGACGTTGAAGACCGGCCAGTGCGGCACCTGGATCCAGTCGACCACATCCCCACGGAACACCCCCGGTCCGCGCAGCAGGCGGTCCGTCAAGTTGCCGGTCGCCCCGCCCAGCAACAGCCCGAGCGCGAACGCCCATGGCCGGCTGCGCAGGCGGCGCGCGGTGTGCAGGATGAATGCGATCACCCCGACGGCGATGAGCGCGAACACAACGGTGAGCGAGGTTCCGATGCTGAATGCCGCGCCGCTGTTGCGAGTCAGCCGCAAGGTCAGGAACCCGCCGAGCAGGCGGACCGGGTGCGCTGGGGACAGCGTCGCGACGACGACAACCTTGGACACTACGTCCGCGATATAGACGACGCCGGCGGTGGCCAGTACGGTCGCCAGGTGGCGGCGTCCCCCGCGCCCGGCTTGGTAGGGACTGGTCAGCGCCGTTCCTCCCGCTGTTTGCATTCAACACAGAGTGAAGCCCGGGGATAGGCCTGCAGACGCGCCTTGCCGATCGCCCGGCCGCATGACTGGCAGACACCGTAGGTGCCCAGGTCGATACTAGCCAGTGCCGCGCGCGCCTGGCCCAGGAGTTCCCGCGCGTTCTGTGTCTGGGCCAGTTCGTACTCGCGCTGGAACGTCTTGGCGCCCGCATCCGCCGGATCGTCCCCGGCGCCCGAAACCGAGTCCTCCAGCCGTTCGGCTATCTGCGATTCGGCGGTCGCGATCTCCGTCTCCAGCCCGGCGGCTTCCGCCTGGAGGTCCTTGCGGACCTTCTCGAGTTCGGTCTCGGTCCAAGGCTCCTCTCCCGGGCGCACGGGGAGAGCAGTGGCGGGTGAGCGCCGGACGGTAGCCATCTCCGACCTCCCTACGACCGGGACGCGCGCCCGGCAGCCGTCACCACTGACGCTTGAGCGCGCACCGTCGACGGAGGATAATTGGCCGCGCCAACCCTCCGCAAACTCAGGCGACCACCGATCACCCGATCCGATATCCTGAATTGCCTGCAAGGCGTTGATGGGGACAGCTGCCGCTGACCGCGGCCATGAGCGACCCGGGGATGGTGCGAGCCCGGGGGTGCTGCCCAGCGACCAGATCACCCCGGAGCCGCCGGCAGAAAAGCACACCACGCGGCCGCTCCCGGGGAGGGGCCGCGCATGTGTGCCCAGTAGAGCCGGCCGCAGCGGCGAATTGAGTGGGCCGTATCCCCGATGCGGCCAAGGAGGGTGGTACCGCGGGGCCGCCGCCGGCGAGCCTCGTCCCTCCAGCGATGACGTTCACGTGCACCGCCGCCGGAGCACGTGACGACCCGCAGGAGGAGCAGACCGATCATGCCATCCGCCGCCGAGCAGCCACCCCGCCGGTACTTCCGCGACCTGCCGGGGGCCATTGACCTGCCCGCCATCGAGCACGAGATGCTCGCCCGCTGGCGCGACGGCAAGGTCTTCGAGCGCTCCCTGGAGCAGACCGCCGCCGGTCCGCGCTGGACTTTCTACGAAGGCCCGCCGACCGCCAACGGCATGCCCGGCGTCCACCACATCGAGGCCAGGGTCTTCAAGGACCTGTTCCCGCGGTTCAAGACCATGCGCGGATTCCACGTGCCCCGGCAGGGTGGCTGGGACTGCCACGGCCTGCCGGTCGAGGTGGCCGTGGAGAAGGAACTCGGCCTGTCAGGGAAGAAGGACATCGAGGCCTTCGGCGTGGCGGCGTTCAACGACCGGTGCCGCGAGTCGGTGCTCCGGCACGTGGACGCGTTCGAGGAGCTCACCCACCGCCTCGGCTACTGGGTGGACCTCGACCGCGCGTACCGGACGATGGATACCGATTACATCGAATCCGTCTGGTGGTCGCTGAAGGTCATCTACGACAAAGGCCTGCTGGTGCGGGACTACCGGATCAGCCCCTACTGCCCCCGCTGCGAGACCCCGCTCTCCGACCACGAGATGGGCCAGCCGGATGTATACGAGACGGTCACCGACCCGTCGGTGACCGTCCGCTTCCCGCTGGTCACGCTACCCGGGCGGGCACCGTCAGAACTGGCGGGCGCGTCCCTGCTCGTGTGGACCACCACCCCGTGGACGCTGGTGTCCAACACCGCGGTAGCCGTTCACCCGCGGGAGCGGTACGTGGCGGCACGCCGGGCAGGCGACGACGAGACGGTGGTGGTCGCCGAGGCGCTCATGGAAAGGGTGCTCGGTGAGGGCTGGCACACCGTGGCCGCGGTCACCGGCGCGGACCTGGCAGGTGCGACCTACCGGGCGCCGCTCGACCTGGTGGACATCCCCGGCGCGCACATCGTGGTGACGGGTGACTTCGTCACCACCGAGGACGGGACCGGCCTGGTGCACATGGCACCCGCGTTCGGGGCCGACGACATGCGGACGTGCCGTGCTCACGGGCTCCCGGTCGTCAACCCAATCGGCCCGGATGGGCGGTTCGACGTCTCGGTGCCGATGGTGGGCGGGAAGTTCTTCAAGGACGCCGATCCGGTGATCTCCCACGACCTCGCCGAACGCGGGCTGCTGTTCTCCACTGACCTGTACGACCACAGCTACCCGCACTGCTGGCGCTGCCACACGGCGCTGCTGTACTACGCGCTGCCCTCCTGGTTCATCCGCACCACCGCCATCAAGGACGCACTGCTCGCCGAGAACGAGCGCACCAACTGGCAGCCGCCCAACATCAAGCACGGCCGTTACGGGGAGTGGCTGCGCAACAACGTGGACTGGGCGCTGTCACGGACCCGGTACTGGGGCACCCCCCTGCCGGTCTGGGAATGCGGGCAGGGCCACTTCACCTGCGTGGGCTCACTCGCCGAACTCGGCGAGCTTGCCGGGCGGGACCTGACCGGCCTCGACCCGCACCGCCCGTACGTGGACGACGTGGTCATGGCCTGCCCCGGCTGCGGCGAGCAGGCACGCCGGGTGCCCGAGGTGATCGACGTCTGGTACGACTCCGGGTCCATGCCATTTGCCCAGCACGGCGCCCCGCTGCGCGGAGAAGCCGAGTTCGGGGCCTCCTATCCGGCGCAGTTCATCTGCGAGGCCATCGACCAGACCCGAGGGTGGTTCTACTCGCTCATGGCGATCGGCACGATGGTCTTCGGCCGCTCGTCCTATGAGAACGTCGTCTGCCTGGGCCTGGTGGTCGACGAGCGCGGGCGGAAGATGAGCAAGCACCTCGGCAACGTGCTGGAACCCCTCCCGCTGATGGACAGCCATGGCGCCGACGCCATCCGCTGGTACTTCGCGGCCTCCGGATCTCCGTGGGCAACCCGCAAGATCGGGCACGGGGCACTGGAGGAGATCGTCCGCAAGGTCCTGCTGACCTACTGGCACACCGTGTCGTTCCTCGTCCTGTACGCCAACGCGGCGGCGGCGCAGGGCCAGGGCTGGGAACCCGCGATGGCCGCTGCCGCCCCGCCGGCGGCAGAACGGCCGTTGCCGGACCGCTGGCTCCTCAGCGAGCTGCACACGCTGGTCAGGGATGTCACGGCGTCACTGGATGCCTTCGACACCGCCGCGGCCGGGCGCAGGCTGGCTGCCTTCATCGACGACGCGTCCAACTGGTACGTGCGGCGATCCCGCCGCCGCTTCTGGGACGGTCCCGGCAGCGCGGACGGCGCCGCCGCTTTCGCGACCCTGTATGAGTGCCTGATGACGCTGACCAGGCTCATGGCGCCGATCGCGCCGTTCCTCACCGACTATGTGTGGGCGGTCCTGCGGGACGTGGCCGATCCGGAGTCCGTCCACCTGGCAAGCTGGCCGGCCGCAGACGAGGCGCTGATCGACGAAGACCTGTCCGCTCAGATGGCGCTGGCCCGCCGGCTCGCCGAACTCGGCCGTTCCGCCCGGGCGGCCGCATCGGTGCAGATCCGCCAACCGCTGACGCGGGCACTGGTGAGCGCGGCCGGTTTCGCCGGCCTGCCGCGCGAACTCGCGGACCAGGTCGCGGCCGAACTCAACGTCAAGTCGCTGGCGGCGCTCGCTTCCGTCGGCGAGGACCTGGTGGATTACGTCGTGAAGCCGAACTTCCGCGCGCTCGGCCGGCGATTCGGGAGCGGCACGCAGGCGGTCGCGTCCGCCGTGAGTGCCGCCGATCCGGCGGTCCTGGCGGCGGCGGTGCGGGCAGCGGGCGTGGCGCCGGTCGTGGTCGATGGCGAGCCGGTCAGCCTGGCGGCGGACGAACTGGTCATCACCCAGACGCCACGGGCTGGCTGGACAGTCGCCAGCGACGCTGGTGAGACGGTCGCGCTGGATGTGGAGCTCACACCCGAACTGCGGCGCGAGGGGCTGGCCCGGGAAGTCATCCGGCTCGTCCAGGACGCCCGCAAAGCAGATGGGCTGGATGTCAGCGACCGGATCGAGGTGTGGTGGGAATCCACGAGCGACCAGCTTGCGCGGGCCCTGGCCCAGCACGGCGAGGTTATCGCGGCCGAGACCCTGGCCACGGAGTTCCGGCGGGGGCGGCCACAGGAAGGAACCACCGGCCCGGTCTTCGAGCATGCCGAGCAGGGCGTCGGCCTCAACTTCTGGCTGCGACGGTCGTGAGCCGGGCGCCGGGAACACCGTGGCGGCCGGACCACCCTGAGCTGACCGCAGGCTGTCCAGTGCCCACCACCGAGCCGGCCAATTCGGCGGCACGGTTACGGGAGCAGTTCAGAGAAGCTCTGCTGCCGGGACACACCCGCCCCGGCGACTACTCACCGCCGGTGAGGAGTTCCGGCTGGCAGGCACGGCACGGCACGCAGCCCTCGGTCTCGGCGGCGCCTCTGGTCATGGTTTCCAGATCGCCACTGCCCAGGAAGCGGATCAGGATGCAGCCGGTCCGGTGATACCGGCCGATGCCCGGTACGATCACGACCTCTACGTCCATGGAGCTGGCAGGCTTGTCACTGGCAGGCCCGTCATCGGTGGCGGTCCGGCTCCCTGAGCCGCCCGCCGGCACCCCGGCTTGATGTACAGCCGGCTTCCCGCTCTGGCCGGGGGCGGTCTCCCCGGCCCGCTCGGCGGCCGGCTCCCCCGTTTCCCCCGGCGTTGGCTTCCCGGCGTCGTCTGCCGTTGGCTTCCCGGCCTTATCGGTGTCCCCAGCTCGATCCAGGGCTGGCGTCCGGGCTCGGTCCGCGGCCACCCCGGTCGTCAGGTCAGCCTTCTCCTGGCCGGTCGTGCCGGCACGGTCGTGGGACGCGGCTGCCGGCGGGGAGTCTCCCTCGGGATCAGCCCCGGACTCCCCACGCGCCTGCCGGACGCCGGGCGAGTTCCCGGGCTCCTCACCCGCCACGGCACCGGACCGGCCCGGCTGCGCCGCGGGCTCCTTCTTCGCCCCGGGATCGGTACGGCCGAACCGGGCCATGGGCTCCTTGCCTGCCCCGGCATCGGCGTCGTCGCGTCCGGGCCCGGCCGTGTGCCCGGGCGGCCCCGCGCTGCCGCCGGCGCTACCGGACCGCTCCGGATCGTCTCCGTGGCCGCCAGTGCCCGCACCGGTCCGGCGGCCGGTGGCCGCTGCGTCGTCACTGCTGACAGCGGTCCGCTGATCAGGTGCCTTCCACCATGACGGCTCCGGCGGGGCCGATGGCGCCTCGCCATCACGCTGGCTGGCCGGCCTGCTCCAGAGCGAGGCCGATGTGCTCGCCGGGCTCACCTTCTCGGTCTTCCCCCGCTGCGGTTCCCCGCTCTCGGGGGCAGCCCCGCCGGCCTGCGCCGGGATTTGCCCCGCTGGCCCGGACGACGGTCCACCGGAACCCGTCCCTGCCCGGTGCCCGCCTGTCTCGGCGCGCCGCGCGGAGGCTTCGGCGCTGATACGGGTCCAGAACGTGTCGTCCAGCGCACTCTGTTGCGGCGTGGGCGCGGCGGCGCCCGCCTCCGCTGACCTGGCCCGGGCCGTGCCCGGCCCGCGTGAATCCGCTGCCGGCCTGCCACCGGCCGCCGCGCTACCGCCCGCCTCTGCGGCGCCCGCCTCCGCCGCAGACGGCTCCCGCCCGGACATCTCCTCCGCGACGGATGGCCCCCGTACCGGCGAGTGCCCTGGCACGGATGGCGGTACGCCTGCCGACGACGGCCCCGGTACGGACGATGAGCCGCCCACCGGGGACGGGCCCCGTGCCGCAGACCCCTCGCTGGAACGGGAACGGGTGCTCTCGGGCGCGGAACCTCGCCCACCGGAAACGGCCCGAGGGCCGCCCGGCGCGGT
>DAHUZQ010000036.1 GCA_027306495.1 Actinomycetota bacterium
CGGTCAGCGGCGTTGCCGGGGCTCATGCCGGCCCCCGCAACGCCGCTACCGCCCGGTCCAGCAGGCCGGTGAGTTCGGCAGGCGGGTGCAGCCCGAGGACCAGCAGCGCGATCAGCCCGATGGCGACCGGCGCGACCATCCACAGACTCGGCTCGCCGCGGGCGATCGGGACTGACGCCGCCGGAGCGGAGACCCCCTGGCCCGCCTGCCCGCCGTTCACGGCAGGCGCGTTCTGGCGGCGCGGGGTGAGCAGCATCCGGTTGGCGGCCACCGACAGTCCCAGGAACGCCACCGTGACCAGGACCACCAGCACGGCGGCCGCGGCGTCGTGGGCCGACGACAGCCCACCGGCGACTATCTCGAACTCGCTCCGGAAGATCCCGAACGGCGGCATCGCGCCCAGCGCGAGCACGGCCGCCAGGAACAGCGGGCCGCTCCACGGCAGCAGGTCGAGCCCGCCGGTGACCTCGGCGATCGCCTTGCTGCCGAACTTGCGGACCAGCACGCCCGCGCCCATGAACGCGTTCCCCTTGGCGGCGGCATGTGCGAGAACATGCAGCAGCACCCCGGCGAGGGCGATCGGCACCCCGAAGCTGACGCCGATGGCCAGGATGCTCATGTGCTCGACGCTGGAGTAAGCGAGCAACCGCTTGTAATCGCGCTGATCGAGCAGGTAGAGCGCGGCCAGCAGCAGCGACGCGACGCCGAAGGCGAGCAGCACGTCGCGGGGGAAAGCCGGCCCGAGCGACACCTGCGCCACCTGGTAGTAGCGAAGGATCGCGTAGAAGCTGACAGCCAGCAGTGACCCGGACAGCAGCGCCGACACCGGGGTGGGCGCCTCGGAATGGGCGTCGGGCAGCCAGGTGTGCACCGGGAACAGGCCGACCTTGGTGCCGAACCCCAGCACCGCGAAGACGAACGCCAGTCTCATGGGGGTCTGCGGCAGATGCGCGGCGGCACGCAGCAGCGGGCCGAAGGACAGGTCATAGGACGTCCCCAGCACACCGGCGCCGGCGTAGTAGGCGAAGATCGTGCCCAGCAGCGCGATCGCCAGCCCGGCCGACGCGATCAGCACGTACTTCCAGGCCGCCTCGGCCGCCCGCTCTGTCCGTTCCAGTGCCACCAGCAGCGCCGAAATGATCGTGGTGATCTCGATGGCCACCCACAGCAGCGCCAGGTTGCTCATCAGCGGCGCGGCCAGCATCGACCACGCGAACAGGTTGAGCCCGGCCCACAGGCGGCGTGCGTACCGCTCGTGCGCGGTGGGCTCGTTCCCGTGGTCGGAGCGCAGGTAACCGATCGAGTAGAGCGCGACGCAGCCGTACAGGAACGAGGTTGCCAGCAGGAAGACGACCGACAGCGCGTCGACCCGGATGAGCCGCAGCGGCACCAGGTCGTGGTGGGAGGCTTCCGGGATGAGCGCGATGACCAGCGCGAAGCTCACGGTCCCGGCCGCGGCGCTGACCGGTCCGCCCACCCGCGAGGGCAGCCACCAGCAGGCCAGCGCGGCGATCAGCGGCACCACCAGCAACGCGATGACGACAGCGGTCATGATCTCACCCCCGCAAGCTGGTCAGGTCGGTCGTGGACAGCGACTCGGCATGGCTGTGGTGGATGCGGATGAGCAGCCCGAACACGACAACGGCGACCAGCAGGTCGAACAGCAGGGCCACCTCCAGGATCAGCGGCAGCGCGGCCGCGACCACCAGAGCGGCCAGCGAAATGCCGTTCTCCAGCGAGAACAGCCCGATTGCCTGGGAGATCACGTCGCGGCGGTGGATCATCACGATGAAGGCGACCAGCAGGACCGAGACCGAGACCGAGAGTGCCGTCGCGGGTGCGGCGCCGCCGGGGACCGGGATCCGGGCGGCGGCGAAGAAGGCGAACGCCGCGACCACGATGGCCGCCAGCACGGTGCTCGCGAGCCCCAGGCCACCGCTGCCTGCGATGCCGGCGGCCTGCTCCTGGTCGGCTTCGGGTACCAGCCTCCGCACGACGAGCGGGATCACGATCACCTTGAGCACCGCTGACAGGGCCGCGACCACGTACAGTTCCGGCAGGTGGTTCACGGCGCCGACGATCACCGCCAGCACGCTGATCAGCGCCGACTGGGCCGCGTACAGACGGACCTGGTCGCGGGCCAGTGCCTGGCGGAACATGCCGAATTCCGCCAGCAGGATGAGGACGGCGATGACGTTCGCGCCGCCCGTGTAGACCCCGGGAGCGTGCCCGATCGCCATCATCGGCCTCCTGCCTCGTCGAGCGACTCCGCGCCGCGCATCAGCCACCGCCCAGGTAGAGGGTGAACACGCCGAGGACCGCAAGCAGGAAGGCCGCCGACACGAATTCGGTGATCTTGAATAGCCGCAGCTTGGCGAAGGAGTTGTCGATCACGGCGATGACCACGCCCAGCACCGCGGCTTTGGCCAGCAGCGCCAGGATCGCCAGTATCACCGACACGGGCAGGGCGGTCGAAGCCAGCCCCCACGGGGCGACGAAGACGTTAATGAAGATCGTGTACAGGATGAGCTGCTTGGCGGCGGATCCCCACTTCAGCAGCGCGTAGTAGGGGCCCGAGTGCTCGAAGGGCCGGGCCTCCTCGATCATCCCGAACTCGTTCGTCCCGGAATGCGTCTCCACCGGGATACGGCCCGTCTCGTAGAGGATCACCATCAGCAGCGCGGCGGCGGCGAGCAGGTGCGCGGGCCGGATGATCTGCCCGGCCGACGAGCGGACAGTCGCGGCCAGCGCATAGGGCAGGTCAGTGCCGGTGAGCATGGCGACCGTGAAGACGACGAAGAGCACCACCGGTTCGGTGATCGCGGCGAACGTCTTGGACCGGCTCGCGCCCAGTTGCGCGTACGGACTGCCCGTCTCCACGGCCGCGATGGCGACCAGGAAGCTGGCGAGCGAGAGGATGAAGCCCCCGCCCAGGATGTCGCCCATGTAACCAAGCGGCAGCGGGAACGTGGTCAGCACGGGGATGAGCAGCGGGACCGTGAGGTAGCACGTGAAGGCGGCCAATGGCACGGCCAGGAAGACCCAGCTCGCCCCCTCGGGTGCCAGGGCCTCCTTCCGGAACAGCTTGGCCAGGTCGTAATAGGGCTGCAGGACCCGGGGCCCGCGCCGTCCCTGCAGGCGGGCCTCCACCCGCGCGATCACCCCGGAGACCCAGGGGGCGCCGAAGGCAACAGTCAGTACCTGGAGTACCTGGATAAGGGGCTGGGGGAGGGCCGCGCTCACCGGGCGGCCCCGCTATGTTCGCCGGGAGACTCCGGCATGGCATCGCTCACGATGGGCTCCTCCACTCCATGTGCGGACACAAAGGGGTAGAAGCCATCAGCAGGGGTTCCCCCGCAGTTCCGGCGAGCTTCATCGCCAGCCGTCATTGTGGCCGAGACCGCCCGCTTCACGCAAACTGGCGGGCTGGCCCACCGGGGGAGCCCCGCTCGGCCCGCCCAGCGGAGTGCCGGTGCCGCCCGCTGATCCCGGCGGCGGATCGCGGTAATCCGATGGCGCGGGCCATGCGTCGACGTAATAGGCGCTGGGCATTCCCGGAAGGGACTCCATCGGATTGGGGAGGTTCGATGATCCCACTGGCGCGGAGCGCGGCGATGCTCCTGGCGGCGGCCGCTGTCGCGCTCGGTCTTGTCCTGGGCCAGGCTCCTGCGCCGGCCCGGGCGGCGACCACCAGGACCGTGGTCTATGGCATGAACGGGCACTGCCCCAGCGGCACATGGGGCACGCCACAGGTTCGTCCCAAGTCGGCGTTCTTCAGCTTGCCCTGTGAGAATGGCATCCGTCATATCCGCTGGCGGACGTGGCGCCGCAGTTCCGCCTCCGGGCACGGCGCCATCCTGACGTTCAACGGATTCCGCCTGGTGCCGCACGCGGGGACGATCGCCCTGTCCCGCGTCCGCGCCCACCGCAGCCGCCGGTATTTCTCGCATCTGGTCATGAGATGGACCACCAAGGGCGGTCGGCGCCACAAAGAGGTGCTGAACTGGCGCAAGGTCGGCACTCTGTGGCTGTGGGCTGGGAACTTCCAGTAACGGCTGAGAGCCTGCCGAGGCCTGTTTGCGGTCGTCGAGATCTGCCCACTGGGTTCAGGTGCTGACCGGTTCCTGGGACCGGGGGAGCGTGCGCCGGCCGGTCCTGGCCACCCGGGCGGCATAGAAGACGGCGATCGCGATCGCGACGGCGACACCGAGCAGTCCGGCCAGGGCGTAGATCTCGCGGGGGCTGAGCACAGCGGCGACCGCTCCGCCGGCCAGCAGCGAGATGCCCTGGGCGCCTCCGACAACGGCGTTGGCCGTGGCTGACACCCGGCCCCGCTCGGCGTCGGGCGTGCGGGTGACGAGCAGCGTCGAGGCGCATACATTCGCGTATCCGTTCGCGATCCCGCCGAGCACCGAAAGCGGTATGAGCATCCAGACGGCCCCGACCACGGCGAACGGGGCGAGGGCAGCGCAGGTGATGCCCGCCCCCGCGATCGTCGCCCAGATCTGGATGCGCTCGGTTCTGAGCCGTCCAGCCCCCAGCGAGCCGGCCACCATTCCGGCGATCCACGCCGCCTGAGCGAACCCATACCAGGCTTCCCCGGCATGAAGCGTGGCCCGGATCAGGAAGACGAGCACCACATCGACCATGCCGACCAGCAGGACCAGCACGACCAGGCCGGTGATGAGCGGGGCGAGCACCGCGTCGCCGCGCAGGATCTGCAAGCCGCCCCGTGCTACCGCCGGGTGGCCGCCAGCCCCGCGAGTGGCCGGAGTCCGCCGGGTGCGGACGAGCGCGGACGCCAGTGTCACCACGACGAAGGTGGCCGCGTCAACAGCCAGCGGCAGGCCAGTACCGAACACCCCGACCAGCAGACCGGCGACGGCCGGCGCGCCCACCGCAACGAGAGCGTTCAGGGACTGCACGGCGGATACGGCCTCGGCCACATGGTCCTCGCCGACCATGCGGGGGACCAGCGCCGACCAGGTGCTGCCGGCCACCGACGCGGCCGCGCCGAGAACCGCCATCAGCGCCACGATGATCACGACCGAGTGCACGAACACGAGTGGAACCGTGCACGCCACCTCGATCAGGCCGGCGCCAACCAGCAGATGCCGGGAGTCGCGCGAGTCGACCAGGCGGCCCACCAGGCGGGAGAGGAGCAGCAAGGGGATGGTCCCGGCAGCAAGCAGCAGCGCGATCTCGTAGGGCCGGCCGCCGTCGGCCTGCAGGCGAAGGGTGAGGGAGACCAGTGCCACCTCGTCGCCGAACGTCGACACCATCCGCCCGGCCAGGGCGATGAACAGGTCTCTACGGCCAGATCTGATATTGTTAAGCATATGCTGAACAGTAATTGCTTAACATCTCGCCGGTCAAGCGGTAGCCTGTGCTCGATGTCCGAGACCCATGATGGGAAGCGATCACCCGAGGACGCCTCTCCCTATCGCTTCGATAACCCCCGCCGGATCCGGGCATTGGCGCACCCGGCCCGGCTGGCTATCATCGACGCCCTGGCCACGGGCGAAGAGCTCACCGCCACCCAGTGCGCGGAGCTGACCGGGCTCAGCCCGAGCGCGACGGCGTACCACCTGAAGCTCCTGGAACGGTACGGGCTCGCGGAAACGGCACCTCCCAGGCCGGACCGCCGGGAGCGGCCGTGGCGGGCGCCCGGCCGCCCCACCGCGGTGGACCTGGATACCTCGACGCCCGCCGGTGCCTCGGCCGCCGCGGCCGTCGTCACCGCCCACATCGACATGACCCGTGCCATCGCTGTCGAGTTCACCGCGGCCGGCCGCGGTGAGCCTGAGGAGTGGCGCGATGCCGCCGTCTTGTCCAACGCTGACCTCTGGCTGACCGTCGAGGAGTCTCAGCGGGTGGGCAGGGAACTCGCAGCAGTGCTCGAGCCGTACCGCCGGCGGTCCCGGCCCGAGGGACCCCCGGCGGTACGCAGGCGGGTCAGGGTCATGAATGTCGTCGTGCCGCACCGGCCCGCCAAGCCGGATTCAGCGTCGCGAGACGCTTGAGATGGCCGTCCGGCTGCCAAGACCGGCGCGGTGGCACTGCGACAGCCGCGTCAGTGGGCGCCGCGGAAGATCTGCCGGGATTCCCGGACCGCGTAGTAGACGAGCACGTAGCCGGCCGCCGGGTCGGCTTGCCACCAGCCGGCCAGGGCGTTCAGCAGCAACCCGGCCAGCACGGCGGTGGCCAGGATCCCATCGACCAGGGTGACCCGGCCCTCGGCGGACAGGACGGGATTGCCGAGGGCGGCGCCCGTCCGGGACTTGCCGTAGGCGAGAGCGAACATGGCCGCGGCGGTGACCGCGGTCCAGGCGATCCCCGCCGGGGAATGGCCCGGCCGGTAGCCGGCGATGAGCACCCACGTCGACTGGACCGCCAGGTAGAGGGCGAGGGCGACGAAGGCGGCCCCGATCAGCCGCAGCGCTCTTCGCTGGCGGTCCTCGCCCGTGCCGGACAGTTCCCAGATGACCACGGTGGACGCGCCGATCTCGATGAGTGAGTCCAGGCCGAACCCCGCCAGGGCCACCGACCGCGCCACCAGCGCGGCGTAGGCGAGCACCGCGACGCCGACCACGTTCCAGCCGAGGGTCGCGTACTCGAGCAGGAATCCCCGGCGCAGCAGAGTGTGCTGCCTCGTGCCGCCGGCCGGGCGTTCCGCCCGGCCGGCGGGGGTGGCGGCGGTTCCACCAGGGCTTGCGGGATTCGCGCCCCTACCGGGGCCACCGGGCTGTGCGGCCGAGAATGCGTCATCCGGTGGAATGCTCACCCGGGGCAGTGTGCCAGCCCCGGGCCGCGAGCACATGCCCGGGACGGACGCAGTAGCCGGATGCCGCCATCATCAGATGTCATGAGTGGCATGAATGAAGTCATCGTCGGAGTCGGCCCCCTTTCCCCCGCCGAAGTCGTGGCCGTGGCGCGCGATGGCGCCACCGTCCGCCTGTCCGCCGAAGCTGAGCAGGCGGTGGCGGGCACGCGTGCGATCGTCGAGAGCCTCGCCGCCGATGACCAGCCCCACTACGGGGTCTCCACCGGCTTCGGCGCGCTCGCAACCAAGCACATCCCCGTCGCGGCCCGCGCCCAACTGCAGCGCAGCCTGATCCGCTCGCATGCGGCGGGCAGCGGGCCCGAGGTGGAGACAGAGGTGACCCGTGCCCTGATGCTGCTGCGGCTCTCCACGCTCGCCACCGGGCGGACCGGTGTGCGACTTGAGACGGTCCGCAGCTATGCGGCGATGCTCTCGGCGGGGATCACGCCGGTAGTTCACGCATACGGCTCGCTCGGCTGTTCCGGCGACCTCGCGCCACTGGCGGCCTGCACCCTCGCGCTGATGGGGGAAGGGACGATCCGCGATCGGGACGGCACCCTCAAGCCGGCGGCGCAGGCACTGGCAGAGGCCGGCATACCCCCGGTCGTCCTGGCCGCCAAGGAGGGCCTCGCCCTGATCAACGGCACGGACGGCATGCTCGGCATGCTGGTGCTGGCCTGCCACGACTTGCGGCACCTGCTGCGGGTGGCCGATGTGACGGCAGCCATGAGCGTGGAAGCCCAACTCGGGACCGATGCCGTGTTCGCGGCTGACCTGCTGGCGCTGCGACCGCATCCGGGCCAGGCCGACAGTGCCGCGAACCTGCGGGCGCTGCTGGCCGGCTCGGCGATCATGGCCAGCCACCGGGGACCGGAATGCACCAGGGTGCAGGACGCCTACTCACTGCGGTGCGCGCCGCAGGTCCACGGCGCTGCGCGGGACACCCTCGCGCACGCCGAGCAGGTCGCGGCCCGTGAACTGGCCAGCGCGATCGACAACCCGGTGGTCACCCTGGACGGCCGGCTCGAGAGCAACGGCAACTTCCACGGTGCGCCCGTTGGCTACGTGCTCGACTTCCTGGCGATCGCGGTGGCCGACGTCGCCTCGATGTCCGAACGGCGCACCGACCGGTTCCTCGACCCCGCCCGCAGCCGCGGTCTGCCAGCTTTCCTCGCCGACGATCCCGGGGTCGATTCCGGGCTGATGATCGCCCAGTACACCCAGGCCGCGATCGTTTCGGACCTCAAACGGCTGGCCAGCCCGGCCTCGGTGGATTCGATCCCGTCCAGCGCCATGCAGGAGGACCATGTCTCGATGGGCTGGGCGGCAGCCCGTAAGCTGCGCACGGCACTCGACGGCCTGACCCGGGTGCTGGCGATCGAACTTCTGACAGCCGCCCGGGCGCTGGACCTGCGCGCGCCACTGGCTCCCGCGCCCGCCACGGCTGACGTCCTGGCCGGGCTGCGTGAGGTGGTGAGCGGGCCGGGCGGCGACCGCCACCTCGCCCCCGAGATCGAGGCCGCGGTGTCCTATGTGGCGAACGGCGCCGCGGTTGCGCACGCGCAGACAGTGACCGGCCCATTGCGGTGAGGACGCTCACAGCCGCACCCGATAGCCGTTCGGGAAAACCGGGTGTGCATGCGGATGCGCGCGGGAACGAAGCGGGCAAGGGGACCGAACCGGCCCCCCGTGTCCGGACCGGGGGGAGCCACAAGCGATGGCGACGACGGCGTGGAAATTCAGGGGCACCGAGGGCGCGGACCAGGCAGTGGTCAGGCTGAAGGAACTCGACGCCAAGGACCTCATCAAGGTGCAGGACGCGACTGTGATCCGCTGGCCGCACTACGCGGGGAAGCCGCTGACGCACGAGCACGCGACCGATGAGTCGGGCAAGATGTCCTCGTTCGTGCGCAAGCTCTCGCACCCAGTGATCGAGAGTACCCTCATCGAGTCCGTCAAAGGGGATATAACGCCCGGGAGTTCCGCACTGGTGCTGCTGAGCGCACGTGCCGAAATGGGTGCCGTGGCCGAGGCGTTTTCCGACCTCGGCATGGAACTGATCCGTTCCGACCTGTCCGTCCAGGAGGAGGACCAGGTGCGGCACGCCATCTCCAAGCCCCCCGGCTCGCCGGGCAGCCAGCCGCCGGGCCGGTGATCTGCGAGAAGGGCTTCAGGCCATATGCGGGAAGCGCGATAGGGGATAGACCTGCTCCTATGAGAAAGAGACTCGTCACTTTCGCGCTCGTCGTCGCCGTCCTCGCCGGCGCGACCGTCCTCGCCCGCCGCCTCGGTTACAAGGTGGGCGGCAATGTGGTCGTCCGGTGCCGTGAGGGCCACCTCTTCACCACCATCTGGATCCCCGGGGCATCGCTCAAGGCGATCCGGTTCGGCCCCGTCAGGGGGCAGTACTGCCCGGTCGGGGAGCACTGGACGTGGGTGCGGCCGGTCCGGGACAGCGACCTGACGCAAGCCGACCGGGAGGAAGCGGCCGGGCGGCACGACATCCGCATTCCCTGAACCTGGCGCCACGATCGCCCGGCGACAGCCGACGTCTGCGGGCTGGGCAAATGCGACAGGTTGGCGATCGGGGAGCGCGTGGCGGCGCGGCGCGCCAAGCGCGCGATTCTGGCACCACCCGCTGATGCCCGTCAAACAGCTCGCGACCGCCTTCCCGGCGAGCGGGATCATTACCGCCATGCAAGCGTGCCACCTGCGTTCGGGCTGATGGAACTTCTGCTCACCGCTCCGCAGGCGACGACCACTCCCACCCGAGCGGCCCCTGTGCCGGTGCTCCCGCCTGCGCGTGACGGCGGGGCTTGGTGTCGTGCCCGGCCTTGCGGCGTGCACGCGGCGGGGGTGGGAATCTTGTCCGGGCGGGGATAACCCGGGCGAAGCACGCGAGGAGGGTTCGTGGCGCCCATCGTGTCGGAGGTTGAGATCGGCCGCCCGCCGGGCGAGGTCTACGCCTACCTGACCGATCCGGCCCGGTTCGCCGAATGGCAGTGGGGTGTGGTGAGCGCCCGCATGGTGGGGGACCGCCAGCCTGCCGCGGGCGCCCGGTTCACCACGACGACGCGCATCGCGGGCGCCGAGCAGAGATCCACCCTGGAGATCACCGACTTCCGTCCCCCCGCGGAATGGGCGGTCCGGGGCGTCGACGGGCCGGTCAGAGTCGTGGCCGCGTTCGCGGTCGAGCCAGTCCGCGACGGGGTGGCGTCACGGGTGCGGATCACTCTTGACTTCGAGGGCCGCGGGCCCGGCAGGGTGCTTGTGCCTACGCTGGTCCGGCCGCAGGCGGCAGGGGAGGCGCCGCGGACTCTCCGCAGGCTCAAGCTGCGGCTGGAAGCGGGCGGCTAGCTTCATCCGTTCCGGGTGATGGCGGCCGGGCTCACCCGTGCCAGCGTGGTGCCGCATCGGACCGCCAGACCGGATGGCCGGAACGCACGGCAGGTGACTGTGCCGGACGGCCTGACCAGCCAAGGAGAAGCCATGACCGCTGGAACGGCACCGCAATCCACGCTGAGCAGCGTCGCGCACGGTGACACGCCCGTGCTGGAACAACTGCTGGACATGAACCTCGACTCCATGGAGCACTCGGGCCTGGACGCGCGGACCTACTTCCTGGTACGGCTCGCCGCGCTGGTGGCGATGGACGGGGCACCCGTGTCCTACCTGATGAACCTCGGCCTCGCCGCCGACGCCGGCGTCACGCTCGAAGAGGCGCAGGGCGCGCTCATCGCCATATCACCGCTGGTGGGCAGTGCCCGGGTCGCATCGGCCGCCGGCAAGGTGCTGCGCGCCTACGGACTCGCCGCGGCAGGCGAAGAGATCTGAGCCAGGCCTCCGGCCAATCAGCAGGTGACGACCGTGCCCGGCAGGGCCGGTCGTGATGACGTAGGGGATGGCATCGATGAGCTATCAGCAAGGCGAGACCTTCCCGGGACAGCCCCGGCCGAGGATGCAGGTGAACGCCACCCTGCTGATGACAGGTGCGGCGCTGGCCGGTGTCGGCAGCCTGCTCGGCATAGCCGGGCTGGCTATCAGCACGGCGGCGCTCGGCACGGCGATCCGGCACTGGATGACCGACATCGGTGTGCCGCCGTCCGAACTCGCCAGACAGCAGTGGACCAGGGCCAGGGCCGCTACGAGCGCCGGTACGAACGCTTGGCGACAGGCGCAGGGCCGGGCCGGGCAGCCGGCCGCTAGCGGCCGGTGACGCCCTTCCCCGGGTCTGACTGGGGAGCCGGGACCCTCGACGGGTGCCCCAGCGGGCACTCACGGGCGCGGCGCGGACGGGCGGCTACCGGGCTGGACCCGGCAGGCCGAGTGAGCCAGGGACCGGGTAGCGCGGCGGCTGGCGCGTCAGCCACTGCCAGAAAGTGCGGCGCGGCGGGCCCGCGTTGATGTGGCCGCTGCGCAGCGAGCCGGCGAACTCGATGCGCACCACCTCCGGGACTTGGTCCCCCCAGGGCGCACGCACCCGCACGTGGCCGCTGCGGACGGTCACATCGTCTGTGTCGACTGTGATGCCGGGCCGCGTGATCAGCTTGAGATGACCGCTGCCGACCGAAACGTCCATGCGCAGCACCCGTTCCGCGATGACGGCACGGGTGAAGTCGAGGACGACCCGTCCGCTCCTGATGTGCACCTCCATCCGCCGGGGCACGGCCCAGCCGCCGTCGCGCCGGATGGACGAGCTGCCGCACTCGATACGCACGAGGTCCTTGGGCGCCGCTGGCGGCACGCCGGGCGTGAATCCGGGCGCGGCGGGCAGGTCCCGGACGACCACTGCGAGCTCCCCGTACGTGCGGGCGGTCAGCGCCTTCTCCAGCCGGTCGTCAAGCTCGTCGCCGGTCAGCCTGCCGTCACCGGCCGCCACCCGCAGCAATTCGACGACACGGTCCCGGTCCTCGTGCGAGGCGCGCAGGTCATCGGACGGCACAGGCTCGCCGCTGTGGTCGAGCGGCGACATCTCACCGGTCATGGCTTGCTCCTATACCAAGCTGCGGAGCCCAGTTGGGCGGCTGGTGCCGTGATGTCACTCTAGGACCTACCGGCGTGGCTGGCCCGGTTCATCCGGTCCGGGCTCTGCCTGGCCGGCCGGCTCTGCCCGGGACCGCTCCAGGACCCCCTTGACCAGTGCCCGGTGCTCGGGGGTGTCGAAAGAGTCGAACTCCTGCGCCA
>DAHUZQ010000038.1 GCA_027306495.1 Actinomycetota bacterium
CAGCGCGCCGCCGCTCGACCCCGGCGAGAAGGTCGATCTCGCCACCGCCCACGAGATGCTCCGGATCAACGAGATCCTCGGCCGGCTGGACCGGGAGTTCATCGGGCTGGCCCCGGTGAAGACCCGTGTCCGTGAGATCGCCTCGCTGTTGCTGATCGACCGCCTCCGGCAGCGGCACGGACTGTCCTCGTCGCGGCCGAGCCTGCACATGTGCTTCACCGGCAGTCCCGGCACCGGCAAGACCACGATCGCCATGCACATGGCGGAGTTGCTGCGCGAACTCGGCTACCTGCGCAAGGGTCATCTGGTCAGCGTCACCCGCGACGATCTCGTGGGCCAGTACGTGGGCCACACCGCGCCCAAGACCAAGGAAGTGCTGAAGCGGGCGATGGGCGGCGTGCTGCTCATCGACGAGGCCTACTACCTGTACCGGCCGGAGAACGAGCGCGACTACGGCCAGGAGTCGATCGAGATCCTGCTGCAGTTCATGGAGTCCCACCGGGAAGATCTGGTGGTGATCCTGGCCGGGTACGCCGACCGGATGGACGTATTTTTCCGCTCCAACCCCGGCATGGCTTCCCGGATCGCGCACAACCTCGATTTCCCGGATTTCGCCCTCGAGGAACTGCTGCAGATCGCCGGCCTGATGCTGGAGCGCGAGCAGTACCGGCTCTCGCCGGAGGCGCAGCAGGCCTTCCGCGAGTACGTGGCGCTCCGGATGACCCAGCCCAGATTCGCCAACGCCCGCAGCGTGCGCAACGCGATCGACCGGTTGCGGCTGCGGCAGGCGGGCCGGGTCGTCGCCGCGGGGCGCCCGATCAGCCGGGCCGATCTCATCGAGATCACCGCCGCTGATGTGCGGGCCAGCCGGGTCTTCACGAATCAGGCCGCCGCCGCCGACCGGCATGCGGAAGGCTAGCTGACCCACCACCCGCATCAGCCTTCGGCCAGCCGGCCGGCGACCTCACCCAATCTGCGCGGGCCACCCGCCCTTCATACGCCATAATGCGGGCGCATACAGTCTTGCCGACTAGTTCTCGCTTGCCCGCTAGCTCCCGCGACCAGCGAATGAGGTGCCATGACCATCACAGGGCAGGTGCTGGCGCCGCTGCGCCCCGCAGCCCGAGTCCTCACCGGGTCCACCTACATCCTGCTCGGCTTCGATGCGCTGCGCGCGCCGGGGATGCGCGTCGACCAGGCAACCCCGGTGCTGGCCGCGATCCGCACGGTGGTGCCGCTCCCCCACAACGATGAACTGGTCGTGCGGGCGAACGCCGCTGTGCAGGTGCTCGGCGGCACGACGCTCGCGCTGGGCATCGCGCCGCGGCTGTCCGCCCTGACGCTGGCCGCCTCGCTGGTGCCCACGACGCTGGCCGGGCACGCCTACTGGAAGATCGAAGACCCGGCCGCGCGCAAGGTGCAGCGCATCCAGTTCCACAAGAACATGGCCATGATCGGCGGCCTGCTGTTCGCCGCTCTGGACGCGCCGCCCAGCTCAGGCGGAGCGCGGCGCCAGAAGTAGGCCGGCCAGGCGGCTGCGGCAGCGGCCCAGCCGGCCTGCGAGGTGGTGGCCTGGCGGGCACATGCGGCACCGGCCCAGCCCACACGCAGGAGGCCGCCGGGCCGGGCCGCTGGCGGGATCAGCCGCCGGGCCGGGCCACTGGCGGGATCAGCCGCCGGCATGCTGCGCGAGCGGCAGCACCAGCCGCACAGTGGTCCCCCGGCCGGGAGCGCTGATCAGTTCCAGCTTCCCGCCGAGCAGTTCGGCGCGCTCGGCCATCCCGGACAGGCCGAACCCCGTCGGCCCTCCCCGGCCCGGCCGGGCCGCGCGCACCGCCGCCGGGTCGAATCCTGCGCCGTCATCGGTGACTTCCAGCATCACCCGGCCCGGCGGCGCGCTCAGCCTGATCCGCACCGACTGCGCGCGGGAGTGCTTGGCCACGTTCTGCAGCGCCTCCTGGGCGGTGCGGTAGACGGCTGTCTCCACATGCTCGCTCATCCGGTCCCGGGTGGCCTCCACCCGCACGGGGAGGCCGGGGAAGGAATGGCCCAGGCTCTCCAGGGACGCCGCGAGACCCAGATCGTCGAGCACGGTGGGGCGGAGCCCGGCGATCGCCAGCCGCGTCTCATCCAGCGCCGCGGCCGCGAGTTCCTGGGCGCGCGCGATCTGCTCGGCCGCCACCTGCGGCGCGTTCTCAAGGGAATCGGCCGCTGCCGACAGGTGAAAGAACAGGCTCACGATCCGCTGGCTGATCCCATCGTGGATCTCCCCCGCCAGCCGGCGGCTCTCGTTCTCCTGCCACTCCACGGTCTGTTCGGCGAACCGCTCCAGTGCCTCCTCCCGCTCGGCTAGCCGCTCGTGCAGGCGGGCGTTCTCAATGGCACCCGCGACCAGCCCGGCAACCGACCGGAGCAGGTCCACATCCGCGGCCGTGAACTCCCGGCGGGCTTTGGTGTGCACATTGATGACACCCACCAGGTGGCCGAGCGGCGTCACCACCGGCACCGACAGCATCGAGGTGTAGTCCTCGCCGCGCAGCGCCGGGATGTACCGGTACCGGGGGTCGGCGGTCTTGTCCCCGACGATCACCACCGGTTCGCCATGGTCGGCGACCCAGCCGGAGACGCCCTCGCCCAGCGCCAGTTCGATCTGGCCCACCATCTCATCGAACGGCGGGGTCGCGCCGCGCAGGTGCAGCCTGCGGCCCTGTTCATCCACCAGGTGAACGAAACACACGTCCGTCGCCGTGGTCTCGGTCACCAGATCGGCCACCCCCTGCAGGATGCGGTCCAGGTCCAGGCCGGCGGAGATGGTGTCGATGATGCGCGAGAGCAGCCTCGCCTCCGGCTGCGCGCCACCCCCGGCCAGCACCCCGGTCAATGGAAGACGCCTTCGCGCAGCGCCGTGGCCACGGCGCCGGCCCGGTCGGCCACCCCCAGCTTCCGGTAGATCCCGCGCGAGTGAGTCTTGACCGTCTCCTCGCTGACCACCAGCTTGGCAGCGATGGCGCGGTTGGACAGCCCGGCCACCAGCAGCGCCAGCACCTCGCTCTCCCGCTGGGTGAGGCCCAGATGCGCTCCGGGCCAGAACTCACCGCTGCGCAGCCGGGCGGCGGACAGCGCGACCCGGCCCGCCAGCGAGGGGTCGATCAGCACCTCGCCCTCACAGATCCGGCGCAGGTAGTCCACCAGTTCGCCGCCCCTGATCCGCTTGAGCAGAAACCCTGCCGCACCCACCCGCAGTGCCTGATACAGGTACTGCTCGTCGTCGTAGACGGTGAGGAAAACCACCTTGCACTGCGGCTGGACAGCGAGGATCTCACCGCACAGGTCCAGGCCGGACGCCCCGCGCAGGCGGATGTCCAGCAGCACCATGTCGGGCTTGGCCTCGCGCACCACCGCCAGGGCGGCGGCGGGGTCACTGCTCTCGCCCACGATCGTCACGTGGTCGCCGTAGGGGGCGAGCATCGCCTTGAGGCCGTCCAGCACCATCTGGTGGTCATCGATGATGACCACCCGCAGCGGCCCCACTGCCCCGGTCATGCGCAAACGCTACCCATGCTCGCCCGCTGGACGGTACCGCGGCGTCCGCTCCCGCATCCCCGCCGGCCCGCGGGGGTCATCACGCGGCCGCCTCGAGCAGGTGCCACAGCAGCAGCAACTGGGCGATGGCCAGGGCCTCACTGCGTTTGCCCGGCGCGTACTCACCGAGGCTGTCGGGCAGCGCATGGTCGATCGAGAGCTGTTCCCAGATCGTCTTCTCCACGATCCGGCTGTCCTCCCGCGGGGCATAGCCGTGAACGTGCAGGGCGTCCACCGGCCGGCCGTCGCAGTCGCGGATCATCTTCAGGTGCACGGTGCGGCGGTCGTCATCGGTGAGGACGTGCGACAGGTCGGGGTGGTTGATTGTGGGCCGCAGCAGGATCTCCGCTGACAGCGGCGTGTCCGGCGGGTCACCGTGCCCGGAAACCGGGGCGAACCGGATGGCCAGGTCGGCCCACTGGCGCTGCTGGCGGATGTAGGCGGCGGACTCGGGTTCGCGGCGGTCGAGTTCGGCCAGCACCTGCTCGGGGGTGTAACCCCGGTCCGCGCAGTCGCGGCGCAGTTTCCATTCCCGCCGGATCGGCTCGGGCGGGTCGAGGTACACGGTGATGTCGAAGCAGGCCCGGGCAAGCTTGGTGTGCAGCGGCAGCAGCCCCTCCACGATCACGAAGTCCCGAGGTTCCACCAGCACCGGCCGTACCAGCATCCCCGTGGAGTGGTCGTAGACCGGTTTGAGGATCGGCCGCCCGAGCGCCAGCAACTGCAGGTGCTGCTCCATGATCTCGATGTAGTTGCACCCGGGGTTGAGCACCGTGAACGGGATGTCCCGGCGTTCGGCCCGGTCGTACCGGTGGTAGTCGTCCACGCACAGCGCGGTCGCCCGGCCCGGTCCCAGGGCCTCGGCGATCCCGCGCGTCAGCGTGGTCTTGCCCGCCGCGCTGTCGCCCGCGATGGCGATCATGACGGGCCGGCGATTCTCCGGCGCCTCGCTGCGGCGCAGCCGCATGAGCTTGTCGGGCATGATCACGGCCTCGCCTTCGGTCGTTCGCACGAGGGAACGCCCGGCGGTGCCGCTGACCGCTCCATCACGCGGTGAATGGCCACCGTCTGCCGCCGGGGGCGTCACGTCATCCCCCCGCCGGGGAGGTCATGGGGTGGAGTCCCGGAACGCTGCCCCCGCCACCGCTGCCGGAGATCGCCCCCGCCGGCGGCGCGGGACCGGCGCGCCGGGCGGCCGGCGCTTGATCACGTCCAGGTCACGGTTGGCTCAGGTAAGGGTGGACCTCAGATCACGGTTCGCTGAGAGCCCCGGCGTGAGCCTTGCCCGGATCTGGCCAGCAGGGCACTATGCGGTCAGGGACTGGTGAAAGGGGCGGGCCGGCGCGATGACGAGCACGCAGCAGGTGCTGGCGTTCGTGCTCGCGCTCCTCGGCAGCGCCTCCAATGCGATCGCCACCGTGATCCAGCAGCGGGCGGCGTCCCGCCTCGGGCAGGGACGGGCCTTCGACCTGGCCGTGCTCGCGCAGCTCGCACGCAAGCCCGCCTGGTTGCTGGGCCTGGCCGCCGTGATCGCCGGCTTCGCCCTCCAGGCCGCCGCCCTCGGCATGGGCCGGCTGGTCGTGATCGAGCCGGCGCTCGCGTGTGGGCTGCTCTTTTCCCTGGCACTGGCAGCCTGGCGAAACCGGCGGCCGCTGCACGGGATCGAATGGGCCGCCACCCTGGCGGTCGTGGGTGGCCTGGCGCTCCTGCTGGTGGCGGGCCAGCCAACCGGCGGCGACCGCATCGCCACCCCCATCGACCTCGGGCTCGCCACAGCCGGTGCCGGGGGTGCGGCCGCCATCTGCGTGGTGCTGGCCGGGCGGCTGGGCCCGGCACGCCGGGCACTGCTGCTCGGCATCGGCGGCGGAGTCGTCGCAGGGGTCACCGACGCGACCACCAAGTCGGTGGCCACGCTGGCGGTCGGGCGCACGGTCGCGCTCTTCGCCGACCCCAGGCTGTACCTGCTGATCGTGGTCGGCCTGCTGGCCTTCACGATCCAGCAGAACGGCTACCGGGCGGCCGGGCTGGCCGCGTTCCTGCCGGCTTTCGCGGTGATGGAACCGGTGACGGGGTCGCTGCTGGGATTGATGATCTACCGTGAAGGGCTGAACGACGGGACGGCCCAGATCGTCATCGAAGTGATCGCGGGCGTGGCCGCCATCTGGGGGATAGCACGTCTGGCTGCCTCCGGCGCGGCAGCCAGCGACGCGCCCAGCCCCGCCGGCTGGACGGCCGTGACCACGGCCGCGCCTCTCGACGTGGTCGGCGCTGGTGAACAGGACGCGCCGCCCGGGCTGGGGTGAGCCCCCTCTGTCCAGCCCGGTCGCGCGCCCGGCTCAGATGAACATCGTGATATCGGCCTTGGCCGCCATGTCGATGAAGCTCGCCGCTCCCAGCGACGGCTGGAGGCCGTCGATGAAGTCCTCGCTCTTGAGCCCGTAGAGGTCCATCGTCATCTGGCACGGGTGCAGTCGCACGCCGACGTCGATCGCCATCTCCAGCAACTCGGTCGGGCTGGCGACCTTGTACTGGCGCGACAGCTTCTTCATCATCGAGGTGCCCATGCCGGCCATGTGGACCTGGCGGCGGCCGAGCTTGAGATGGTCGGTGCCACCGCGGTCGATCATCGACTCCATCTTCTGCATCCAGTTCTGGCCGGTGATCCGCCGATCGTTCTTCTGCAGCACCCGCAGGCCCCAGAAGGTGAAGAAGATGTCGACCTCCAGGCCGGAAGCGGCACCGGTAGTGGCCAGGATCAGCACCGGCCAGACCCGGTCGAGATCACTGCTCCAGCAGATCATCGCCATCCGCTTGGGCTGGTCGGTGTCGGGGGTATCCATGGGGTTGACTCCTTGTCCGTGGCGCTCGCATCGCTGCGCGGTCGCCACCTCGTAGTGGGCTCCGGGGACGGGAACCGCCCCGGGAAGAACGCGTCACAGGTGACCGGCCAGCCACATCCCCGCCTGGACCAGCCGGAAAATGAGGTAGGCGGCGACGAATGCCCCGCCCAGGATCCAGCGCAGCGGGGGCAGACGGCCACGGGTGAACCGGCGCCGGGAAACGGGCGGGGTGCCCTCCGGCAGACCCTCCATGGTGTGGCCCTCCTTCCAGATCAGGGGTTATGCGTCGGGTTCAGTCAGCGCACCGGTAGCAGCGGATGCCCCGCTCGTCGATCATGGCCCGATAATGCGCGAAAGCGGCCGCACCGTCCACCAGGCAGCCGCGCTCGGCCGCCAGGTCGCTGGCCCGCAGCCGGGCCAGCCAGCCCGACCCGTAGGGATCGCGGTTGGCCACCGCGATGTCGGCGGCGAAGGAGGCGTCGTTGACCTCCAGCAGTTCGCCGGTGAGCGGGGTCGGGAACGGCCCCACCCACTTGGCGCTTTCGATGACCGCGAGCGAACGGCCCCGCAGGTAGGTGCGGCCGGTCTTCTTCCAGCTCACAGCGACCATCCGGCCACCCATGGTCTGTGCCACGTCGGTCATGCCGAGCACCGCCTCATCCCCGGACAGCCGCACCCAGACGTTCATGCCGACGTCGTAGAGCAGGCCGTCCGGCACGACGCAGCCGTGCCAGCGCTGATCCGCCATAGTTCACCCGCCGCAGTTGATTCCTTGCTCGTCCAGGAAACGCCGGTACTCCTCGATCCCCTCCGGGCCACTGGCGAGGCCCGCGGCCTCGGTGTCCCAGTCTGCGGGACGCAGCCTGGCGACCCAACCTTCGCCGTAGGGGTCGGTGTTGATCAGGCTGGGTGAGCCGGTGAGCACGGTGTTGACTTCCACGATCTCGCCGCTGACCGGGGCGGGGACAGGCCCGACCCACTTGCCGCTTTCCACCGTCGCGATGTTGCGCCCCTTGGCGACGCTCTTGCCGGCCGCCTTGGGCGTCACCGCGATGATGGTCTTCGCCAGGTTCTGCGCGACATCGGTCATGCCGACCGTCACCAGTTCGCCGTCGCGGCGAGCCCACACGTGCTTGTCGACCACGTAGTAGAGGTCCTCAGGCAGATTGCAATTGTTGACCAGTGCCACGCCCTAATCTCCCGTCCGCTGCTGCTCACCAGCCTGCTGCTGATGCTCGCCCATCAGGTGATGGACGAGCATGTCCATGGCCACCATCGTGATCGCGGACCCGAACTCGGCCGTGAACTCCGGGTCACGCGCGCCCTTGCGCATCACGTGCTCATACCGTGCGCCGCATTCCGGGCAGGTGACCTCGTAGAGGACCTTGCCGTTGCGCTCGGTGGTGCCGACCGCGCCGGCGTGCGCCTCCCCGAGGTGGGCATGCAGCGCGCGGGGGCCGGCCTCCAGGCCGCACCACGGGCAGTTCATCCCCGGCACCTCCCCGGCCGCGCGTGCGCCCTCATACGGTCACCTCCGCGGCCTGCGGCGCGGCCGGTTCCACCAGCGCCTCGGCGACCAGCAGGGTGATGTCGCGGACCGCGAGCGCGTCACTGTGCCCGGTGGTCTTGGCTGCGTCGGTGTACATCGTCACGTCCTTGGGGCAGGCCACCACGAACTCGCTGACATCCAGCGCGACGGCCTCCCGGATGCGGTTCTCGCTCGGCCGCTCGGCCAGGAAGCTGTCGTCCATCCATATCCGGCCGCCACCGGCGCCGCAGCAGAACGTGTTGATCCCGTTGCGGGGCATCTCCACCAGCTCGCAGCCAAGCGCGGCCAGCACCCTGCGGGGTGCCTGCGTGACCCCGTTGTAGCGGGCCAGATAGCACGGATCGTGGTAGGTGACCCGGTATCCGAGCGGCCGGACCGCCAGTGCGCCGGTCTCCAGCAGGTGCGCGAGCAATTCGGTGTAATGCCACACCTTGTAGGACGCGCCCCGTTCGGGGTACTCGTTGCGCAGGGTGTTGAGCGAGTGGGGGTCGGTGGTGAAGATCTCCTCGAACTGCGCCCCGGCCAGCGCCTCGATGTTCTGCTCGGCGAGCCTCTCGAACAGGCCCTCCTCGCCGACCCGGCGCACGTCGTTGCCGGCGTTGCGCTCGCCGTCGTAGAGGATCCCGAAGCTCACCCCGGCCTGGTGCAAGATGGTGGCGAGCAGCCGTGAGTTCTCCTGCAACCGGTCGTCGAAGCTGGCGTAATCGCCGACGAACCACAGGTATTTGACCGGCACCTTGCGGGCGTCGGGGATCTGGAAGTCCAGTCCCTTGGTCCAGCGGGCCCGCATCCGTGACGATTTGCCGAAGGAGTTCCCCTGGGTGGCGAGGTTCTGCAGCGCCGTCTGCAGCGTGGGATCCATCGCGCCCTCATCGACCAGGCTGCGCCGCAACTGCACGATGGTGGACACGTGCTCGATGCCCACGGGACAGACCTCCACGCAGTGCATGCAGGTCGTGCAGGACCACAGGGTCCGCTCGCTGACCACGGTGCCGGCGATCCGGCTGGAGTCGGCGGGCGCGAGCGGGCCAGTGGCGCCGGGCCTGCCTTCCCGATCCAGCAGCGTCAGCCCGCCCGCCGTGGTGTCGACCCACTGACGCAGGTCCAGGATCAGGTCCCGGGGGGACAGCGGCGCCCCGGCCGCGCGGGCCGGGCAGACCTCGTGGCAGCGGCCGCACTTGGTGCACGCGTCGAGGTCGAGCAGTTCCTTCCAGGTGAAATCGGAGATCTGCTGGTAGCCGGCCTTGTCCTCGGCGGGCTTGGGCAGGTTGGGCGTCGCTCCCCGGTCGGTGGCGAGCAGGTTGACCATGTCCAGCAGCATGTGCATGGCCTTGGAGTACGGGATGTAGGCGACGAAGGTGAGCGCGAGCGAGGCGTGCACCCACCACATCACCGTGTGCACGGACGCCGCCTGCGCCGGCGTCATGCCGGCGGTGGCGAACGCCTCGGCGACCAGGCGGCCGAACGGGCTCAATTCGGTGAACCACGGCATCCCCTGGGAGAGGATGCGCAGCCCGGTCAGCAGGTAGGCCGTGACGAGGATGGCGATGAGCAGCCCGAGAAACAGCCAGTCGCCGGCCACCAGGCGACTGCGGTCGTACCCGTCCTCGGGCTTGTGTGCCCGGGCGTAGTTCAGCCGCCACGGCCTGCGCACCCCACGCCGCACCGCCATGTAGACGAGCGAGACCAGGAACGCGAACCCCATCGTGTCCACGACGAACGTGTAGATGATGAAGAACGTCCCGTGGAAGAAGCTGTCCTCGTGGCCGAAGAGCAGGTTGGTGACGTTGCGGACGATATCGACGTCGATGGTGAGGATCACCGTCGCCGCGAAGGCGACGATGAACCCCCAGAATATGAAGAAGTGTGCGATGCCGGTGGCCCGGTCGCCGCGGCCGATCGTCTTGTTGGAGGCGAGGGTGCCTACGGTCCGGGTGTCGGGCCTGCCGAGCGCCCCGGCCGACCCGGTGCGCCCACGGCCGCGCAGAGCTTCGCGGATGACCACCCACCGCCCGGCCGGCCGGCCGCGCCGGTACTTGCGTACCCGCTGCCACATCCCGTAGAAGAAAATCAGGATCGCCGCCGTGCCCAGCACGTAGAAGATGGCTTTGCCGACGCCACCGATGTCCTGGAAGACCTGACGGGTCACCGGTGTGCCGGCCAGCACGAGCGTGGGCATCATGTCAGCTCTGGACCTTCTCGACCAGCGCCGGGACCAGATCGAACAGGTCCACCGTCGTCCCGTAGTGCGCGACGTCGAAGATCGGGGCGCCGGCATCGGTGTTGCACGCGATGATCAGGTCCGCGTTGCGCATACCTTCCAGGTGCTCGGGGGCGCCGGAGATCCCGAACATCAGGTAGGCCTTGGGCTTGACCTTCAGGCCCGACTTGCCGACCTGCCGGGACTTCGGCAGCCAGCCCGCGTCCACCACCGGCCGGGACGAGGACAGCGGCACGCCGAGCGCGTCCGCGAGTTCCTGCACGACCTCCAGGTTGTCCTCGCCGTCGATGCCCCGGCCCACCGAGACCAGCATGTCCGCGGCCGTGATGTCGACATCGCCGCCCTGGGGCTCGATCACCTGGAGCAGGCTCATCCGCAGCGAGTCTAGCCCGGCAGGCGAAGGCAGGTCCACGACCTCGCACGCGCCATCGCCCTGGCCGTCAGCGGCCGGGAAGGACCCGCCGACCACGGTGGCGATGGAGCGCTCCCCGCCGAGC
>DAHUZQ010000039.1 GCA_027306495.1 Actinomycetota bacterium
CGGCTGCCCGCTGCGCAGCGGGCAGCCGGCCGCCTCAGAGCCAGTTGAGAGGAACCGCCCACCATGGCGCCAGCTAGGCCTGGCAGAGTTCCCGCCATGAGCACCCAGACGGTGAGCTTCGACTCGACGCTGCCCTCCTCCCGCGGTCGCGGCAAGAACGCGCCGAGCCGGCCCCCCGCCCACCGCCCCCGAGTGCTGGCGGTGAAACTCGCCCTGGTGGCCGTCGGCGCCGGGCTCGGAGCCACCACGGCTCTGGCGATCACGGATGAGCGGGGCAGTCAGTTCGCCGCCCCCGGTGGGGTGGCTACGTTCCTGGGCAGCCTGACCGGGCTGGTCGGCACGTACCTGGCCCTGATCATGGTCTTGCTGGTCAGCCGCATACCGGTGATCGAGCGGGTGCTCGGCCAGGATGGGCTCCTGCGCTGGCACCGACGGCTCGCCCCGTGGCCGATCAGCCTGCTGGTGGCACACGCGCTCTTCATCACTGTCGGCTACGCGCAGGCTGCCCGGGCAGGCCTCGGGCGCCAAGTTGGCGTGTTGCTCACCCGCTACCCGGACGTGCTGATCGCCACGATCGGCCTGGGAATCATGTGCGCGATCGGGATCATCTCGATACGGGCGATCCGCCGGCGGCTGCCGCGCGAGACCTGGTGGCTTATCCATCTGTACATGTATCTGGCGCTGGCGCTGTCATTCGCGCATGTGATCGTGCTCGGACCCTCATTCGTCGGGCATCCGCTCACGCAGATCGTGTGGTCTGCCGTCTGGGCGGCCACGGCCGGACTCGTGCTGGTGTACAGGTTCGCGATGCCGGTGGTGCGCAGCATGCGGCACCGTCTGGTCGTCACCGAGGTGCGCCCGGAGGGCCCCGGGGTGGTCTCGGTGATCTGCACGGGCCGGCGCCTCGACAAGCTGGCGGTGGCCGGCGGCCAGTTCTTCGCCTGGCGCTTCCTCACCCGCAAGCTCTGGTGGCAGGCTCACCCCTACTCCCTGTCGGCACTGCCACAGCCGCCCTATCTGCGGCTGACCGTCAAGAGCGTTGGCGACCACTCCGGTGCGCTCGCGTCACTGCACCCGGGCACCCGGGTGGCCGTGGAAGGTCCGTACGGCGCGTTCACACGGTTCGCACAGCAGCGGCCCAGGGCCCTGCTGATCGCGGGTGGTATCGGCGTGACGGCGCTGCGGTCACTGCTGGAGGATCTGCCCCGCAACGCAGGCCCGGTGGTCATCCTGCGCGCCAGCCGGCCGGAGGACCTGGTGCTGCGGAACGAGGTGAGCGATCTGGTCCGTTACCGGCGGGGCCGCCTGCACGAACTGGTCGGCAGCCGGGAGGAGGCGGGCCTGGACGAGCATTCGCTGCCGCGGCTGGTTTCCGATCTGCAGCAGCGTGACGTCTACGTATGTGGCCCGGAGGGGTTTGTCGCCAGCATCGTCGCCCTCGTGAAGGATCTTGGGGTTCCCGACGAGTCGGTCCACCATGAGGCGTTCGCGCTCTGAGGCTGGGAGGCTGAGATGAAACGAGCGCCCTGGTTCCTGTTCACGGGCGTCCTTGCGGGGTTCGCGGGCATGCTGGGCCTGCACGGCCGCCCCGCGTCCGCGTCCATCCCGCTGGGCACAGGTCACGGCATTGGCGGTCAGTCCAGCGCCGCCGGAAGCAGTTCCGGTCCGGCGCCGGTGGCATCGGGGCCCGCCCACAGCGCGTCCGGGTCGATGGAGCAGTACGGATATGGGGAACTCGCGGTCAAGGTGACCGCGCAGGGCAACCGCATCACCGACATCAGCGTTCCGCTCCTGCGCACCGCGGATCCGTACTCACAGCAACTCGCCCAGCAGGTCATCCCCATGCTGCGGTCGCAGGTGCTCAAGGCGCAGAGCGCCAGGATCTACGGGGTGAGCGGCGCGACGTACACCGCGGAGGCCTATGACCTGTCCCTGCAGAAGGCTCTCGACAAGCTTCACATAAAGTAGTCACAGTTCCTCAGCTTCCGCAGTGGCAGACATGAACAGGCTTTCCCTTCTGACCCATGCCGAGCAGGCGATGGGCACGGTGTTCTCGGTGACCGTGGTCGCCGGAGATCTCACCGAGCCCGTCCTCCGGTCGGCGGTCGATGCTGCCTGCGGCATCCTCCACCGCCTTGATGCCATCCTCAGCACCTGGGACCGGCAGAGCCCGATGAGCCGGTTCCGGCGCGGGGAGGCGGCGCTCGGGGACGTGCCGGCTGAGGTCGCGGAAGTTCTGGCGATCTGCGAACAGGCGAAGGAACTGTCGGGCGGGTGGTTCGACCCATGGGCCATGCCGGGTGGCGTCGACCCGACCGGCATGGTGAAGGGCTGGGCCGTGGAGCAGGCGCTGGCGGCCTTGCGCAGGGCGAGCGTGCCCGCGGCGATGGTCAACGGCGGAGGCGACATCGCCGTCTTCGGTTGCCCGGAGCCAGGTGAGCGATGGCGCGTTGGCATCCGCCATCCGTGGCTGGCGGATGCGCTGGCCGGGATCATCGAGGTGGATGCCGCGGTCGCGACGTCGGCCTGCTATGAGCGGGGCCAGCACCTGATCGACCCGGTGACCCGCCAGCCGGCCAGCCGTGCAGCGTCCGCCACTGTGACCGGGCCTTCGCTGGGTATGGCGGATGCGCTGGCCACGGCGCTGGCCGTGGGCGGTGACGAGGCGCTACGGGCGGTGGGAGCGGCTGGCGGCTATGAGGGGTACCTCATCAGCCCGGAGGGCAGGGAATCGAGCACGAGCGGCATGAGGTTCGTGAGCTGACCGCGGCGGGTGAGTACGCGGAATGCCACCTCACCGCTTATGGTTGAAGACAACAGACCAGCCCACCGCCGCCCTGGCGGCAGTCGACGCGGGAGCGATCAACAAGATGACGGTTCAGGACGAGACGACAGTCCAAGGTGTCAGCCTCACCGGCGCCGCGGCATCGAAGGTAAGCAGCCTGCTGGCCCAGGAGGGCCGTGACGATCTCCGGCTCCGGATCGCTGTCCAGCCCGGTGGTTGCTCGGGCCTGCGCTACCAGCTTTACTTCGACGAGCGCGAGATCGACGGGGACATCGACGCCGAGTTCGATGGTGTTCACGTGGTCACGGACAAGATGAGCGCTCCGTACCTGTCGGGTGCCACAATCGACTTCGTGGACACGATCGAGAAGCAGGGCTTCACGATCGACAACCCCAACGCCAGCGGGTCCTGCGCCTGCGGCGACTCGTTCCACTGACGTGGCGACCGGCCGCTGGCACCATGGGCCAGCGGCCCCCGCGGTGGGGGATGGTGGCCGGGGCAATGGTGTCATGGCTTAGAGTTCCGGCGTGCGCATAGCAATAACTGGGTCGATCGCCACCGACCACCTGATGACCTTTCCCGGCCGGTTCGTTGAGCAGTTCATTCTGGACAAGATGGACCGGGTGTCCCTGTCGTTCCTCGTCGATGGGCTGGAGATCCGCCGGGGTGGCGTGGCGGCCAACATCTGCTTCGGGCTCGGGATGCTCGGCCTGCGGCCACTGCTGGTAGGGGCGGTAGGGCCCGATTTCGCGCCGTACCGCGACTGGCTGAGCGCTCACGGCGTGGACTGCTCCGGCGTCCGGGAGTCGGCCCGCCAGCACACCGCCCGCTTCGTCTGCACCACCGACGCCGACGGCAACCAGATCGCCTCGTTTTACCCGGGGGCCATGAGCGAGGGCGCCGAGATCATGCTGGCCCCGCTGGCCGAGGAGGCCGGAGGACTCGATCTGGTCCTGATCGGCGCGAGCGACCCGGCTGCCATGCTCTCCCATACCAAGGAGTGCCTGTCGCTGGGCATCCCCTTCGCGGCCGATCCGTCCCAGCAACTGCCCGTGCTCGATGGGCACGAAGTCCGATCGCTGGTCGCCGGGGCCGCGTACCTGTTCTGCAATGAGTACGAGGAAGCGCTCATCGAGCGCAAGGCCGGGTGGGCAGGCCCGGAGGTCCTGGACCAGGTCGGGGTGCGGGTCACCACGCTCGGCCCGGCGGGCGCCCGCGTCGAGCAAGCAGGGCAGGCACCCTTGCTGGTCGGCCCGGTCGCCGAGACCGGCAAGGTGGACCCGACCGGCACCGGTGACGCGTTCCGTGCCGGATTTCTGGCTGCCCTGGGCTGGGGCCTGGGCCTGGAACGCGCGGCGCAACTTGGCAACCTGCTGGCCGTCCACGCGCTGGAAACCGTGGGCCCGCAGGAGTACCAATTCACCGCCGATGCGGTGACCTCCCGGCTTGCCGGAGCTTACGGGCCGGCGGCCGCCGACGAGGTCGCGCCCTTCCTGCCCGGGTCCCCGGTGCCGCGTTAGCTGGTCCCCGCGGCGTGCCGCCTGCTGTGCGGCGGTACGGTGACGGGGTGGCCGCGTTGGAGTCCGCCTATCATGGCCCGCCGCAACTGACCCCTCCCAGGGTCTTCACCTCGTGGACCCTGGATGTGCCTGTCCTGGTGACGGTGCTGGTTGTCGGCGGGTGCTACCTGGCCGCGGTCCACCTGGCGCGTAAGCGGGGTGTGTCCTGGCCCCGGCGCCGGACAGCCGCGCTGATGGCCGGCGGGCTGGGTGCCCTTGTCGTGGCGACGATGTCGGCCGTGGGGGTCTACCAGGGTGTCCTGTTTTATGTCCGGGCCATCCAGACGGTGCTGCTGCTGCTGCTCGTGCCGCTGTTCATCGCGCTCAGCAGGCCGCTGTCACTTGTCGCGGCCGCCTCGCCGGGGTCCGGATCACGGCTGGAGTCCGTGATCCGGAGCCGTCCGATGCGGGCACTCACCTTCCCACCCGTGACCTCGCTGCTGGTGGTGGTGACCCCGTTCCTGTACTACTTCACGTCCTGGTACGAGGCCGGGCTGCGCTCGATGACAGCTCGGGAGCTGACCTACCTGGTGCTGTTCATCCCCGGATTCCTGTTCTTCTGGACGTTGCTGCGGGTCGACCCGGTGCCCAAGGCCTACCCGTACGTGGTCACCCTGTGGGTGTCGGGGGCGGAGGTCATCGGGGATGCTGTCCTCGGCCTTGCCGTGCTGGCCAGCCCGAATCTCATCGCGGCGGGCTATTACCACGCACTCGGGCGGACATGGGGCCCGAGCCTGCACACCGACCAGGTCTTCGGTGGCGGGGCGCTGTGGATTCTCGGGGACCTGGTGGGCCTGCCGTTCTTGGCCGCTCAGCTCATCCTGATGATCCGGGAGGACGAGCGCGAAGCCGCGCGGGTCGACGCGGAACTGGACGGGGCGTCCGGCGAACCCGCGGTGGGCGAACTGGCCCATTCCGCTGCCGGGCCGGCAGTGGGCGCAGGGCAGAGTGCGGTGGGCGCGGCTCGCGGGATAGCGGGCGCCGGTCCCGGTGATGGCACCGCTGCCCTGGCGGGTGGGGGAGCCACCGAGCCCACCGCGCCCACTGAGCCCACCGAGCGGCCATGGTGGGAGAGCGATCCGCTGTTCGGCAGCCGGTTCCGCCCACCCGAGCCGCCCTGACCCGCACGCCCGGACCTGTCATGGCATGATCGCGGCCCGACGGGTGACCGGTGGCTCAGTAGCTGCGGCGGATCAGGAACTCCCAGCCGCTCGCCAGGTCCGTCGCTGAGATGAATTCATGCGACTTGAGCGAGCACCAGGCAGGGATGTCACTGCGGGCAGCAGGGTCATCGGCCAGGACGGCCACCATGGCGCCGGTCGGCACCTCCCGGATCCGCTCGGCGAGCATGACGATCGGGATCGGGCATTTACGGCCCAGCGCGTCGATGGTGAGTATCGGGGCTGGGCTCGTCTGGGGGACCATGCCGTTCACCCTTCCATGCTCGCCGGTGACCGGGACCCGCGAAAGTGGCCGGTCCGTGCCGGGTTTCTTCCACCTTGCCACGGCCCACCGCGGGCTGCCGGCCGTTCCCGCGCGCCGGGCCGTTCCGCTTTCCGGCGGCCGTTGCGTTGCCTTGCCGGCCGTGGCCGACCGCCTCGCCGCGGCCACCCATACGGCCGCGGCCACCCACACGACCACCGCACCAGAACAGCCTGGCCCGTCCCGCCACGACCACCCTGTCTATTCATGGGGCCGGTGTGGTCCCCGCCGGGGGACACGATAATGTTTGCACGACAACTTGTAGGAAGAGCCATTGACCAGCCCGTGCAGCCGGGAGTCATCCGCTGGGAAGGCAACCCGTGAGTCTCACCCCCAGTGCTCCGCGCAGGCGGGGCGCACGCAGTCAGGGCCACGTGCCCGGCCAGGAGGAAGAGGTAACCCCCCACCGCAAGGGTGTGCGCGGGAAGCGGCGCACCATGCTGCGTGTCACTCTTCTCACCGTCGTGCTGCTGAGTACGGCTGGCTGCACCTCGAACGAGTTCACGCGACTCGGCATGCCCTTGCCCGCGACCAAGCAGGCTCAGGTCACACTCGCCCTGTGGCGGGGGTCATGGATCGCCGCGCTCGCGGTTGGCGCCGTCGTCTGGGGGCTGATCATCTGGGCGATCATCTTCCACCGTAAGCGGTCGGACGCGCCGCCGGAGCAGGTCCGGTACAACC
>DAHUZQ010000049.1 GCA_027306495.1 Actinomycetota bacterium
CAGGGGACCTGGTAGAAAACCTGGTACTCGAGGATGAAGTCGATGATCTCGCGGGCGACGAGCTCGTCCCGGGCATTGCCGTTGACGCTCTCCAGGGAGGCATTCTGCCCGGGCGAGCCGGGGTCAATGAAGCTGGTTCCGTTCTGCCGGAGAAGCGGCCTCCGCGGCGCCTGCATCCGCATCCAGCGGTGCCGTCCACACCCGGTCTGCCGGCACCAGCGCAAGAACGACAACTGCCACGTGAAGCAGAAGAACTGGACTCTGGTGCGCCGCCCGATCGGCTACCAGCGGCTCGAGTGTCGAACGCCCCGCAATAGACCCGCCGGCGGTCAGGTAATGGGTCCACTCGCGGTCACGCAATGGACCCACCGGTGCCGTTCGTCCGAATCGTATCTATTTGCGAGTCCTCCGTGCCAGTGGGCGGCCTCGGGGACTACCGGGAGTCGACGTGGTGGGAGTCCCGCGCAGCTCGTTCCGCGGGTCCTGGGCCGCGTCAGCGGCTTGTTGGTCAGGGTCGGAGTCGTCGTCAGGTTAGTTCCGGGCAGCGTCGTTCTCGAGGCTCACCATACCGCCGCCATCGGGACGTCGCAGCGGTCGGCAGGTCCGTCCCCGGAGGGTCACGTGGTGGGCACCGTTCACCAGCCGGTCGAGAGCGCTTTCCTCCTGGCCCTCTGCGGCCGTTGAGAAACCCACACCCACCCCAGATCAGTTCAACGAGGTCCGGCCATCTGCATCTGCCCCCGGAAGGGCCTGCCCGCGGATGCGGGCCATCGAAACTCGCAAAGCAACACGAACGCACATCTGTACGATCCCACGATTCGTCGCAGTTGCCCACCATGCGTCGGGCTGGCGGCTGGCCCACATCATCTGCGCTGTGCTCCCGAAGAGGCCCGAGCTCCACGCCGGGCTTCCACAGGTGACGACCACAACCTTGAAGTCGACCGGTAGCGGGAGGTCGCGGTGCCAGATCAGCACGGATCCGGCTTGACATGGCACCACCATGATGCCATACTGGTGCCATGAACCTCACCTTGTACATCGAGGAGATCCACCGCCAGCTGATGACCGCAGCCGAGGCAGGCGGTGACGACGCTCGGACGCTTGCCGGGCGGCTGGTCGCTCCCCTGGACTCGGCCATCCGGCTCGCGCTGCAGGACGCGCTGGCCGCTGCGGCGGAGGAGATCACCTGCGAGCTGGCTCCCGGCTCCGTCGAGCTCCGCCTGCGCGGGCGCGACCCCGAGTTCGTGGTCACCCTCCCGCCGGCTGACCTCCCCGAGGATGGCGCCGCGATCCCGCCACCTGATTGGGCCTCCGGGCCGATCAGCCTCGAGGCGTCCCCCGTGGGCGAGGGTGAAGAGGGAGGGATGTCGAGGATCAACCTCCGCCTGCCGGACCGTCTCAAGAGCCGGGTGGAGGAAGCTGCCGGCACCGAAGGCCTGTCAGTCAACGCCTGGCTGGTGCGCGCGGCAGCCGGTGCGCTCCAGCGTCATGAGCCCTCGCGTCCCCTCCAGCCGCGCGCGCCTCGCGGCGCCCAGCGCTACACCGGCTGGGCCCGGTAGCCGGGCGGGGCGAGCACGTGTCCCAGGTCACCCGCGACTCTCCAGCCGGGGCGTCGGCCCAAACATCAGAGGTATCCGACATGTCCAGCTTCGACACTCCCGAGCCGATATCGCTGAGCGTGGAGCTCGGCGCCGGCAACCTCCGAATCGCAGCCGGGGACCGCCGGGACACGGTCGTCGAGGTGCGTCCGAGCGACCCGAGCAAGAGGTCCGACGTGACCGCCGCAGAGCAGACCCTGGTGGAGTACGCCGGGGGGACGCTGGTTGTCAGGACTCCGCGCCGATGGGCCCGGTCCGTCCTTGGGGCGGGCTCGGAGTCCGTCGACGTCCGGGTTGATCTGCCGGCCGGCTCCCAGCTGAGGGTCGACGCGGGTGCCGCCGCGGTCCGCTCCACTGGGCGCCTGGGTGAGTGCCACGTCAGGACCGGTGCCGGCGAGATCCGCTTGGGTGCTGCCGGTTCCGTGCAGCTGCGCACCGGCGCTGGGGACATCACTGTCGATCGGGTCGCGGGGCAGGCCGAGGTCAGCACCGGGGCTGGGTCGGTACGGATCGGCGCCATCGAAGGTGCCGGGACGATCAAGGGCTCCACCGGCGAAACGTGGGTGGGCGAGGTCGGTGGCGGCCTCGAGGTGCGCGCCCCCTGTGGAAGGATCTCCGTCGACCGTGCCGAGCAGGCGGTCGCGGCCAAGACCGGCTACGGCGACGTCCTTCTCGCGGAGGTCGCGCGAGGGGCCATCAGCGCGCAGACCGGCCACGGCAAGGTCGACGTGGGTGTCCGTGAGGGCTTGGCCGCCTGGCTCGACCTCCTGGCCCACTACGGGTCCGTCCACAGCGAGTTGGAGGCCGCGGTCCCGCCGCAGCCAGGTGAGGACTCCGTCGAGATCCGCGCGCGTTCCTCGTTCGGTGACATCACCGTCCGCCGATCCTGAACCGCCTCACTCACGCCCGAGAAGAAGTGATGGCCCGGAGCCAGGAGGGGGAACGGCTGACCACCGCCATCGCTCCGGTCGCGGGCAACAAGCCGCAATGAAAGAGAGAATGGATATTCAAACGCCAGCCGAGCAATTACAGGGGCCCGCGATCCGCGTGCAGGACCTGGAGAAGTCGTACAAGAAGCTGGCGGTACTGTGCGGCGTCCACTTCGATGTGGCGCGGGGCAGCATTCTCGCCCTGCTCGGCTCGAACGGGGCGGGCAAGACCACGGTCGTGAATATCCTGTCCACGCTGCTCAAGGCCGACGCGGGGACCGCCAGCGTCAACGGCTTCGATGTCACAAAGCAGGCGGCGGGCGTGCGTGAGTCAATCAGCCTCACCGGACAGTTCGCGGCCGTCGACGAAATCCTCAGCGGGCGGGAGAACCTCGTGCTGGTCGCCCGGTTGCGGCACCTCAAGGACCCGGGCGCCATCGCGGATGGCCTGCTCGCTCGCTTCTCCCTGACCGACGCAGCCGCGCGGAAGGTATCGACATATTCGGGTGGCATGCGCCGCCGCCTCGACATCGCGATGAGCCTCATCGGGAATCCGCCGGTCATCTTCCTCGACGAGCCAACAGCCGGGCTCGACCCCCAGGCCCGCATCGAGGTGTGGCACGCGGTCAAGGAACTCGCCGGGCAGGGCACGACGGTGCTGCTCACGACGCAGTATCTGGACGAGGCCGAGCAACTCGCCGACCGGATCGCGATCCTCCACGGGGGCCGGATCATCGTGAACGGCACCCTCACCGAGCTCAAGCGGCAGCTCCCGCCCGCCAAGGTCGAATACGTCGAGAAGCAGCCGACCCTTGAAGACGTCTTCCTAGCCCTGGTCCGTGACGACGGCAAGCACGGCGACCTTGGCCACGACTCCGTCGGCTCGGCCCAGTAGGGAACAACGATGACCAACCATTTCTTCGGCGACACCGCCGTCCTGCTGGGACGATCCTTGCGCCACATCAGCCGCAGCCTGGATACCATCATCACAACCACGTTCATGCCGATCGCCTTTCTGCTGCTGTTCGTCTACGTGTTCGGTGGCGCGATCAGGTCAGGGGCGCATTCGTATGTCGACTACCTGCTGCCCGGCGTTCTGCTCATCACCATCGCTTCGGGCATCTCCTACACCGCGTTCCGTCTCTTCCTGGATATGAAGAGCGGCATCTTCGAGCGATTCCAGTCCATGCCGATCGCGCGGTCGTCGGTGCTGTGGGCCCACGTCCTGACCTCGCTGGTCGCCAATCTGATCTCGGTTGGGGTCGTCGTGGTCGTCGCCGTCCTCATCGGGTTCCGCTCGGGGGCGGGAGTGCTGGCTTGGCTCGCGGTCGCCGGCATCCTGATCCTGTTCACCCTTGCGTTGACCTGGATCGCCGTAATCCCCGGCCTCACCGCGAAGTCAGCGGACGGCGTGAGCGCGTTCTCCTACCCGCTGATCTTCCTGCCATTCATCAGCTCGGCCTTCGTGCCCACCGACACCATGCCCGGCCCGGTGCGCGCCTTCGCCGAGTACCAGCCGACAACATCCATCGTCAACGCGATCCGCGACCTGTTCACGCAGAAGCCGGTCGGCACCGACATCTGGATCGCCCTCGCCTGGTGCGTCGGCATCCTCATCGTCGCGTACATCTTCGCCATGGTCGTGTACCGCCGCAGGATCTCCTCCTAGAAGGTCGGGCGGGGGTACTGGCCCTCGGCCCTGCGCCGCCGGCGTGCCTGCGCATGAACCGGTGGTGGGGCCGTGAAAGGCGGCGCCGGGTGGGGACAGTTAGACGCGGTCAGCAGCGCACTGGGGCGACCGCGACAAGGCAGCATGATCGTCTGGTGGTCGGGGACAGCTATCACCGCCAGCTGATGGCCCGGAGGTTGCCGCGAAGCGACCGTTCCAGGTGACAACCGGCCCCCGGGACCACCCCGGTGCTGACTTGGGCGTGGGTACCCGGGATCACCTGAGCACCTCGGCCAATTCCCTTCGTTGGCAGAATCCCTACCTGTTGCGAGGCCACCGATCCAGGTAACCCCGCCTTGAGATCAGGCCAGCAGATGCTTGGCGATCACCACCCGCTGGATCTGATTGGTGCCCTCGTAGATCTGGGTGATCTTGGCGTCCCGCATCATCCGCT
>DAHUZQ010000052.1 GCA_027306495.1 Actinomycetota bacterium
GAGCCGGCCGGGTGTGAGCCGACACGACGCGGCAGGTTCGCTCACCATGGGGCCGGTCGCGGCAGCCCCCCTGTTCGCCGGCATTGTCACCCCTGCGCCCGGCGGCACCGAACTCGGCCGGCGGAGCGCTGGCCCCGCCCCCACCACCGACCCACCACCGGCCACCTCAACCACCACCGACCCACCACCCGCGACCGGCCCAGCCCTCACGGCCACGCCGGCTGCCGACACCGGGGCCGCCACAGCGTTCCCGGGCACAGGAAACCCGATCGGCCCACCGCAGGGTCTTGGCACAGCGGGGGGTGGCCGGGCCGGGGGCAGCCATGCCACGCTCCCGCATCCGGTATTGACCGCCAGCGCACTCGAACACGGCCCAGCGCGGCGATCCGGCGCGACGGGCACAGTGATGGCCGGTCTCACCACCGACCCTCGGATGGTCTGGTGGCTCCAGCGCGTTGTCATCTCCGGCACCGTGGGCACTGTCGTCGGCCTCACCGTGGACTGGCGGCTCGGCCTTACTCTCGCCGCTGTCGTGGCGAGCATCGACGCGATCTACCGATCCCGGATCACCGCTGTCATCCCGGCGGCGGCCCGGGTGAGTTCGGCGCAGCGGCGGACCCGCTGGCGGCTGGGACGCCTGGGCTCCGCGGGCTACTACTCGCTGCACGCGCGGCGCGTCCCCGGCTCGGGTCAGGTGGTCGAGCACCTGGTGATCGGCCCCACGGGTGTGTACGCGGTGGACTCCGAACACTGGGACCGGCGTCTGCCCGTCCGCGCCACACAGGGCGGCCGGCTTTTCCATGGGCCCTTCGACCAGTCGGAGCGGCTCGGTCACGCCCGGGAGGTGGCCGCTGCGGCGAGCGAGTTGATCGGCCCGGCAATCGGGCAGGCCCTGACCGTCCGGCCCGCGATGGTGATTTACGGGCCGACCATTCCGTGGATTGTCGTGACAATCGACGGGGTGGACATATTCGCCGGCCGCCGGCTGCGGCGGTACCTCAAGCGCGCCGCTTCCACGACCTACCGGGGGCGCCACCTCGAGGACTGGCAGATCGAACTCATCCACGAGGCGGCCTCGCAGGCTCTTCCCCCGCTGCGCTGACCGGGCAGGGCTCAGCCACCCCCGCTGCGCCGGCCGGGAGGGGCGCCGCGCAAACCCATCCGGCGCTGTCCGGCCCGGCGGGGGCGGCGGTTCGCGGGCCTGCCACCGGTACGCTGAAACCTGCACCAGCCTGGAGGGGAATATGCCGCCGCTTCGCTCCCGCACTGTCACGCATGGCAGGAACATGGCCGGCGCCCGCGCGCTGCTGCGCGCCACCGGCGTCGCGCGCGAGGACATCGGCAAGCCGATCGTCGCGATCGCCAACAGCTTCACCGAATTCGGACCCGGGCACGTGCATCTGCGGGAGGTCGGACAGGTCATCGCCGACGCCGTCCGCGCGGCCGGCGCCGTGCCCCGCGAGTTCAACACCATCGCGGTGGACGACGGGATCGCGATGGGCCATGGCGGCATGCTGTACTCGCTGCCGAGCCGGGAACTGATCGCCGACTCCGTCGAGTTCATGGTGAACGCCCACTGCGCGGACGCGGTCGTCTGCGTCTCCAACTGCGACAAGATCACCCCGGGGATGCTGATGGCGGCGCTGCGGCTCAACATCCCGGCCGTTTTCGTCTCCGGGGGGCCGATGGAGGCCGGTGTCACCCGGTCAGACGGCCAGCCCGGGTCCACCGTCACCAAGATCGACCTGATCGATTCGATGATCGCGGCGGCGGATTCGGCGGTGACCGACAGCCGTCTCGCCGAGATCGAAGAAGCCGCTTGCCCCACCTGCGGGTCCTGCTCTGGCATGTTCACCGCGAATTCCATGAATTGCCTGGCCGAGGCGATCGGGCTGGCGCTGCCCGGCAACGGCACCACACTTGCCACCCACACCGCCCGGCGCGGCCTGTTCGAGCGGGCCGGCACGCTCATCGTGGACCTGGTGCGGCGCTACTACGCCGACGAGGACGAGTCGGTGCTGCCGCTGTCCATCGCCACCCGTGACGCGTTCGAAAATGCGATGGCATTGGACGTGGCGATGGGCGGTTCCACCAACACGATCCTGCACCTGCTCGCCGCCGCGCACGAGGCACGGGTGGGATTCGGGCTGAAGGACATCGACGAACTGTCGCGGCGGGTGCCCTGCCTGTGCAAGGTCGCACCGAGCAGCACGTATCACGTGGAGGACGTGCACCGGGCGGGCGGCATACCGGCCATCCTCGGCGAACTGCGGCGGGCCGGGGTCCTGAATAGCGGTGTGCACACGGTGCACAGCAGGTCGCTGGATGAGTTCCTGGATGCCTGGGACATCCGCTCGGAGTCGGTGACCGAGCAGGCCAGGGAACTATTCCACGCGGCGCCCGGCGGGATCCGCACCACCACGCCCTATTCGCAGGCGGCCCGCTGGGACTGTCTCGACGAGGATCGCGCCGGCGGATGCGTGCGTGATCTCGAGCACGCCTACACCGCCGATGGCGGCCTCGCCGTCCTCTACGGGAACCTCGCCCCCGAGGGTGCGATCGTCAAGACGGCGGGCGTGCCCGAGGACCTATGGGTGTTCACCGGGCCGGCCAAGGTGTTCGAAAGCCAGGAGGATGCCGACGCCGGCATCCTCGGCGGCCGCGTCGGGGCCGGGGACGTCGTGGTGATCCGGTACGAGGGGCCCCGGGGCGGCCCGGGTATGCAGGAGATGCTCTACCCCACCAGCTTCCTCAAGGGCAAAGGCCTCGGCCGCGCGTGTGCGCTGATCACTGACGGCCGTTTCTCCGGCGGCACGAGCGGCCTGTCCATCTGCCATGTGGCGCCGGAGGCGGCGGCGGGCGGTGCTATCGCCCTGGTGAACGACGGCGACCCGATCGTGATCGACATCCCCAACCGCGAACTGCGGCTGGAGGTGGACGATCGGGAACTGACTGCCAGGCGGGAGCGGATCAGGGCAGGCCTGGGCGGTTACCGGCCCGCCAGCCGCCAGCGCCCCATCAGCGAGGCGCTGCGCGTCTACGCGGCGCTGGCGACCTCGGCATCAACAGGAGCGGTCCGGGACCTCAGCCGCCTCGGCACGGCCGGTTGATGGCCACAGCACGCGACTGGCTCAACGGGGCACGTCCGCGCACGCTTCCTGCGGCCATCGTCCCAGTGGTCGTGGGCTCTGGAGTCGCCTACGGCTACGGCAGGTTCGCCGCGGGTCCGGCAGTTCTCGCCCTGGTGGTAGCCCTCGCCCTGCAGGTTGGCGTCAACTACGCCAACGACTACAGCGACGGGATCCGCGGCGCCGACGAGCGCCGCGTCGGCCCCGTCCGGCTCGTGGCATCCGGCCTGGCGCGGTCCGGCCGGGTCCTGGCGGCCGCCATGGCCAGTTTCGCGGTCGCTTGTGTGGCCGGCTTCGTGCTGGCGGCGATGACCTCGTGGTGGCTGCTGGTGCCCGGGGCAGCCGCCGTGCTGGCGGCCTGGACCTACACCGGTGGCCGTCGGCCCTATGGCTACCGGGGCCTGGGTGAGGTCGCGGTGTTCGCTTTCTTCGGGGTCGCTGCCGTGGTGGGCACCGCCTTCGTCCAGATGCGAACGCTGACATCGCTCGCCCTGGCCGCCTGCGTGCCCGTCGGGCTGCTCGCCTGCGCCCTGCTAGTGATCAACAACCTGCGGGACATCCCTTCCGATGAGCTGTCAGGAAAGCGCACGCTCGCGGTCCTCATCGGCGATCAGCGAACCCGGTTGCTCTACACGACCTGCATCCTGATCCCCTTCGCGGTCGTTCTCGTGCTCGCGCCCATCCGGCCGTTCACCCTGCTGGCGCTCGTCACGCTGCCCCTCGCGCTCATCCCGGTGCGCAGCGTGCGTTCCGGCGCGAACGGGCCGGCGCTGATCGCAGCGCTCGGTGGCACCGGCCGGCTTCAGCTTGCCTTCGGCGCCCTCCTGACGATCGGCCTCGCGGTGCACCCCTGACCATCGGCCTCGCCACCGGGCCGCTATTCACATCGGGCACCGGAGCCGCAATCATGGTGCCAAACCAAGCCAGAGGGACCAGCGATGACCGAGACGACGTCACCTTCGTACAGCAGCGGCACCTCCGCATTGCCGCTGCTCGGGGAAACCATCGGCGCCAATCTGCACCGGATGGCCGCCGCCCATCCCGATGTGGAGGCCCTCGTCGAGGTCGAGAGCGGGCGCAGGTGGACCTACGCACGCTTCGACGCCGACTCGGACGCTCTCGCCCGGGGCCTCATCGCCGCTGGCCTGGCACCCGGTGACCGGGTTGGCATCTGGGCGCCGAACTGCGCGGAGTGGGTCCTCATCCAGTACGCCACCGCCAAAGCGGGCGTGATCCTGGTCAATATCAACCCCGCCTACCGAAGCCATGAACTCGCCTATGCGCTCCGCCAGTCGGGTGTGCGCATGCTCGTGAGTGCCGAAAGGTTCAAGACCAGCCACTACCGCGCGATGATCGATGAGGTGCGCGGCGGCATCGAGTCGCTGGAGTCCGTCGTCTACCTCGGATCGCCGCAGTGGCAGGACCTCGCGACGGCACCGGGGCCGGGCGCCGGTGAGCCCGGGCCACTGGCCGAGCGGGAAGCGGCCCTGTCGGCCGACGACCCCATCAACATCCAGTACACCAGCGGGACGACCGGCTTCCCCAAGGGCGCGACCCTGTCCCATCACAACATCCTGAACAACGGCTTCTTCATCGGCGAAGGATGCCGGTACACACACCGGGACCGGGTCTGCATCCCGGTGCCCTTCTACCACTGCTTCGGCATGGTGCTGGGGAATCTCGCCTGCACGACCCACGCGGCCTGCATCGTCATCCCCTCGCCCGGCTTCGACCCGGCCGCCGCGCTGCTGGCCGTCCAGCAGGAACGATGCACGTCCCTGTACGGCGTGCCCACGATGTTCATCGCCGAACTGGCGCTGCCCGACTTCCCCTCCTACGACCTGTCGACGCTGCGGACGGGCATCATGGCGGGCTCACCATGCCCGGTGGAGGTGATGAAGCGCGTGGTCAGCGAGATGCACATGACCGAGGTCACCATCTGCTACGGCATGACCGAGACCTCGCCGGTCTCCACCCAGACCCGAGCGGACGACGACACGGAGCGCCGGGTCTCCACTGTCGGCCGCGTCCACCCGCACGTCGAAGTCAAGATCATCGATCCGGAGACCGGGCTCACCGTGCCGAGGACCATCCCCGGCGAACTGTGCACCCGCGGGTACTCGGTGATGCTCGGCTACTGGAACGACGAAACTCAGACCCGGGAGGCAATCGACCGCGCCCGCTGGATGCACACCGGCGACCTGGCGGTCATGGACGCTGAGGGGTATCTGAACATCGTCGGCCGGATCAAGGACATGATCATCCGCGGTGGCGAGAACGTGTACCCGCGTGAGGTGGAGGAATTCCTCTACAGCCACCCTGCCATCGAGGATGTGCAGATCATCGGGGTGCCCGACGCGCGATTCGGGGAGGAACTGTGTGCGTGGGTCCGGTTGCGGCCCGGCAGCACCCTCAGCCCGGAGGAACTCCGGCAGTTCTGCACGGGCCAGATCGCGCACTACAAGATCCCCCGGTACCTGCACCTCACAGACGAGTTCCCGATGACGGTGACAGGCAAGATCCAGAAGTTCAAGATGCGCGAGGTCTCGATCGCTGAGCTTGGCCTCACCGACGTCGCCAGCACCCCGACCGCCTGACAGCCGGCCCCTGGAACTCGCCCGCTCCCCCCTCCGTTACGATGCGTGACGGGCTTGCCGGGCTGGCCGTTCCCGGCTTGGGCCGGCGCCCCTGCCTGTCTTCACCCGCAGTAGCCGGACACGTCCGGCACCCGGACTGTCCAGCGGATCACGGGCTCCGGGCCCGCTGAGGAAGGACGATGCTGTGCCACGAGCCCGGGGATTCGCCGCTAGCACCGCTGCCCGGATCCGGGTCCGGGTCACGGCGGGTGCAGTGGTCACCATGCTGGCCGCTGTCGCATGCTCCGCCGGGCCCGGGCAGGCCGGCCGGCCTGCCCGGCCGGCGGTGCGGAAGTCCGGGTCCACCGCCAGCGGAGTCGCCGCGGCCACGGCCGGGACGGCCCTGACGATCATTCCCGCGCCCTATCAGCTTCCCGCGGGACTGTCCCGGGAGGTGGTGCTGCCGCACGGGCAGCGGGTGCTCATCGTCGGCGGCCTGACCGCGGCCGGGACCACAACGGCGGCCGTCACTCTGCTCAACCCGGTGACCGGCCGGACCACCGCCGCCGGCAGGCTCGCCACCGCCGTCCACGATGCAGGGGGCGCGTGGACCGGCGGGCGGCCCGAGGTCTTTGGTGGCGGTTCGGTGGCCAGTCTTGCCACTGTGCAGGCACTGGACGGCGGCCGGACGGCGGCCACCGTGGGGAGCCTGCCGGGCGCGCGCTCCGACCTCACGGCGGTCAGCCTGGACCGGACGACCTACCTGGTCGGAGGCTACGACGGCACCAGCTACGACGGCGAGGTGCTCGCGACAACCAACGGAATCCGCTTCAAGGGGGTGGCCCACCTTCCGGTGCCCGTCCGGTACCCCGCTGTGGTGGCCGAAGGTGGCCGGATCTGGGTGCTTGGCGGTCAGACACCCGCCGGACCGACCACCGACATTCAGCGGGTCGACGTCACAACGGGCCAGGCGGCGGTCGTCGGGCATCTCCCGGTCGCGACGCAGGCAGCGACCGCATTCACGCTGGGCGGGCTCATCTATCTCGCGGGCGGCCAGGTGCCTGGTGGCGCTGCTGGCACCCTGGTCACCACCGGCGCCGTGCTCGCCGTCGATCCCGCCGGGTCATCGGTGAGCCACGCTGGGAGCCTGCCTGTCCCGGTGGCCAACGCGGCAGCGGCCGCCGTCGGTGGCACGGTGTACCTCATCGGCGGCAACGACGGTCAGGGGCCGATCCCCGGCGTGACACTGGTGCGCCTGGTGCAACTGCCGGCGGCGGCAGAGCGCACCCAGACCTCCAGCGGGCCCGGCGACCCACCTCCGCAGGGGGCCAGCCAGAATCCCGGCCTGGTGCTGCCGGGCACCGCCGGCCAGGGCATCATCCTGCCCGCGAACCTGCCGTGGCTGGCGCCTGCACACGGCAAGGGCCACCTGGCCGCTGGCTCCAACCCGGCAGCCCTGCCCGGCGACGTGCTCATCGCCGACGACGCGAACAACCGCCTGCTCATCGTCGACCCGCAGGGCCGGATCCGGTGGGAGTTTCCCCGGCCGGGTGACCTGAAAAAGGGACAGTCGTTCCTGCTGCCCGATGACGCGTTCTTTTCCCCGAACGGCAAGTACATCATCGCGACCGAGGAGGAAGACTCGGTCATCAGCGTGATCAGCATCGCCAAGGACGCGATCGTCTACCGCTACGGCACTCCCGGGGTGCCCGGTGCGCTGGCGAATCACGTCTCCAACCCCGACGACGCCATGATGCTGCCCGACGGCAAGCTCATCGCCGCGGACATCAAGAACTGCCGGCTGCTGGTGCTCTCACCGCCGGCCCACCACCCGACCCGGATCATCGGGCACACGGGAGTGTGCAGCCACAATCCACCGCAGAGCTTCGGCAGCCCCAACGGGGCGTTCCCCGCGACCAACGGCCACTTCATCGTCACGGAGATCAATTCCGACTGGGCAACCGAACTCGGCGCTGGGGGCCACGTGTACTGGGCCACCCACCCACCGGGCGTGGCGTACCCGAGTGACACCAACGAGATCTACCCCGGCCGCTACCTGACCGCCGACTACTCGACTGCCGGCCAGGTCGTCGAGTTCAACTCCCGCGGCAAGCTGCTGTGGCGGTTCGGCGGGCTCAACCACCCTTCGCTCGCCCTCCCCCTGCCCAACGGCGACATCCTGGTCAACGACGACTACAACGACCGGGTGATCGTGATCGACCCCGCCACCCACAAGATCGTCTGGCAGTACGGTCATACCGGCGTACCGGGCACGGCCCCCGGCTACCTGAACGACCCGGACGGCGTCGACCTGACTCCTCCCGATTCCATGCTGATCACCCATGCGGCGACCATCGGCCAGCCCTGAGGTGCGCCGGCCGGCGCGGCCCCGGCGTCGCGGACTGGCGTCGCGGACTGGCGGCACGAGCAGGCGCGGCGGCGGGCACTTCGCTCGGGAAATGCCCTACTGAGCGGGGCCGGCTGCTCCCACCGCCAAATTGGCGAGCAGTTCCCGGGTGGCGGCTGACACCGAGTCAACCGCCTGATTGAACGCGTCTTCATGCTGGGGGGCGGGGAGGCGGAAACCGCCGACGGTCCGGACGTAAGCAAGCGCAGCCGCCCGGACGTCGTCGTCCGTGACCCCTACCGCATACGGAGGGCGCAGGATCTTGATACCGCGGCACATGAGCCGACGCTACGCCTCCTGTGCCCCCTGCGGGGAGTGCGCCTGGCAAAACATATCAAAGTGATCAGAACGGGCATTCCAGCCGCGGGCGGTTTTCCCGCGCGCCGGAGGGCTGGGATCAGGTGTACCTGGCGCTGGCGAAAGGCGCACTGGTGGGAACGATCCTGACCCCGAGGGGGAAAAGCGAAATCGGGATGATCTTGAAGTTGGCCAGTCCCAGCGGGATCCCGATGATGGTCACGCACAGCAGTATCCCCGTGACCAGGTGAGCGAGCGCCAGTTCCCAGCCGAACAGCACGATCCAGATGATGTTGCCGATCAGGGACCCGACGCCAGCGTCAGCGCGTGGCTCGATCGTGCGCCCGAACGGCCACAGCACATACCCGGCGATCCGGAACGCGGCGATCCCCAGCGGGATGGTCACGATCAGGAAGAACAGCACGAAGCAGATCAGCCCTGCTACCACGTAGGCGATGGACATCCAGATCCCGCAGAGCACCAGCCAGATGATGTTCAGGATGGTTCGCATGACCCGCTCTCTCCCCCTGGCGGTCACCAGCCGTAGCCGAGCCTACCCAGCAGGTTTACCCACACCGGGCCACGGGTTTGCCCGGTCTGGGCACTCATTTCCGTTGCCCGGGCCCGCCGCCCGGTCCCCGCCGACCGGTCCCGGCCGCCAGGCCCCCGCCCGGTCCGTGATCAGGTCCCGCCGGCGCCGGTCATCAGCGCCTGGCGGCAGTGCTCAGGCCAGGCCGAGAAGCGGACCGAGACCGAGCGTCAAGCCCGCCGGCAGGGTCTGGATGCCCCGCACCGCCAGCAGCACGCCGGGCATGAACGACGCCCGGTCGAGGGAGTCGTGCCGGATCGTCAGGATCTCCCCGTGCCCGCCGAAGAGCACCTCCTGGTGCGCGACCAGTCCGGCCAGGCGGACCGAATGCACCCGCAGGCCCGCCACCTGCGCTCCGCGCGCACCGTCCAGTTCGGTCACCGTCGCGTCGGGTGGCGCGCCCAGGCCGGCGCCGGACCGGGCCGCCGCGATCCCCGCCGCCGTCGCCGAGGCGGTGCCCGATGGCGCGTCCACCTTCCCGGCGTGGTGCAACTCAATGATCTCGGCGGATTCGAAGAACCGGGCCGCCGTGGCGGCGAAGTTCATCATGAGCACGGCGCCGACCGAGAAGTTCGGCACGATCACCACCCGGACCGTGGGCGCGCCGGCCAGCCAGTCCCTGACCTGAGAGAACTTGCCGTCGTCGAATCCCGAAGTCCCGACGACCACGTCCCGGCCCTGGCCGATACACCCGCGACGGTTGTCCATGACCACACCGGGATGGGTGAAATCGACGACGACATCGCAATCGGCCAGCGCGACCCGGTCGTCACCGGCGTCCACACGGGCGGCGACCAGCAGGTCGCCGGCCCCCTCCACCGCCTGGCACACCGCCGAGCCCAACCGGCCCTTCGCGCCCAGCACACCGACCATGATCACGGCTGCCTCCACCGACCCCGGCTATCCCGCTTCCAGCGCCGCCGCGAAGCCGGCGTCGTCATCGAAGGGGCCCACTACGGCCAGCGTCTTGGGCTGACCCAGCACGGCAGCGGCCACCTCGAGCACGTCGTCACCGGTGACGGCGTCGACGCGGGCGAGGATCTCCTCCACCGGCTCAAGCCGCGGGTAGACCAGTTCCGCCTTGCCCAGCCTGCTCATCCGCGACGACGGATCCTCCAGGCCCAGCACCAGCGAACCCCGCAATTGGCCCTTGCCACGCTCGAGTTCGGCCGGGGTGAGCCCGGCGCTGACCACCTTGGCGATCTCCTCCCGGCAGATGGCGAGCACTTCGTCGGCCTTGGCCGGCAGGCAGCCGGCGTACACACCCCACACGCCGCTGTCGGCGTGCTGGGAGGTGAAGCTGTACACCGAATATGCCAGCCCGCGCTTCTCCCGGACCTCCTGGAAGAGCCGCGAGGACATGCCCCCGCCCAGCGCGGCGTTCAGCACACCGAGGGCGAACCTGCGGTCATCGGTGCGGGACAGGCCCGGGCCGCCCAGTACCAGGTTGGCCTGTTCGATGCCGCGGGACACCAGCCGGACCCCCGGCCCGGACCCCTCCGGCACGCGCGGGGCGGCACCGCCGACCCGCGGCTGGGACGGCCCGGTGCCGGGCACCAGCGCTTCGCCGAAGGCGCGCTGCACCTGGTCCACCACCTCGTCGTGGACCAGGTTCCCCGCCGCGGCGACGACCAGGTCGGGAGGGGTGTACCGGGCCCGGTAGTGCTCGGCGATCTGGTGAGGTGTGATCGCGTTGATGGAGTCGGTGGTGCCCAGGATGGGCCAGCCGAGCGGCGTGTCCCCGAACAATTGGGCGCCGAACGCCTCATGCGCGGTGTCGGAGGGATCGTCATCGTTCATGGCGATCTCTTCGAGGATCACACCCCGTTCGGCATCGACGTCCTTGGGCTCGATCAGCGACCTGGCCACCATGTCGGAAAGCACGTCGATCGCCAGCGGCAGGTCGGTATCGATGACCCGCGCGTAGTAGCAGGTGTACTCCTTGGCCGTGAAAGCGTTCAGTTCCCCGCCGACCGCGTCGATGGCGGCCGAGATCTCCAGCGCGGTCCGTGAGGGTGTGCCCTTGAACAGCAGATGCTCGAGGTAGTGGGTCGCGCCGGCGTGACTGCGGTCCTCGTCACGGGAGCCGACCCCGGCCCAGATGCCGAAGGCGGCTGACCGCGTCGACGGGAGCACCTCCGTGACCACCCGCAGCCCACCCGGCAGGACCGTGCGGGCGACGGCATCGCCGTCGCCCGCCTTGCCGGTCCCGCTCACGAGTTCCGGTGCCGGCGCTCGCGGTGCCGGGTCCGGTGCGCGTTCCGGTCGCCCTCGCCGTCGCCCTCACTGGGACGGTCGAAGCCGCGGCCACCGTCACCCGGTTCGTCAGCGTGAGCAGCGCCGGGCTCGGCGCCGCCCCCCTCCGCGGCTTCCCGTTCGACGACGTCCACGGGGACCAGGGAGAGCTTGCCCCGGTCATCAACCTCACGGATCTCGACCTGGATCTTGTCCCCGACCTTCATCACGTCATCGACGTTCTCGATCCGCTGCCCGCCGTGCAGCTTGCGGATCTGGGTGATGTGCAGCAGGCCGTCCTTGCACGGCAGCAGCGACACGAACGCGCCGAACGTCGTCGTCTTGACCACCGTGCCGAGGAAGCGCTCGCCGACCTCGGGGATGTGCGGGTTGGCGATCGAGTTGATCGCCGAGCGGGCCGCCTCTGCAGAGGGACCGTCGGTTGCCCCGATGTAGATGGTGCCGTCATCCTCGATGGTGATCTCGGCGCCAGTGTCCTCCTGGATCGAGTTGATCATCTTGCCCTTCGGGCCGATGACTTCGCCGATCTTGTCGACGGGCACCTTGATGGTGATGATCCGCGGCGCGAACGGGCTCATCTCGCCTGGTGCGTCGATCGCCTCGCGCATGACATCCAGGATCGTCAGGCGGGCCGCCCGGGCCTGCGTGAGCGCCGCCGCGAGCACCGACGCCGGGATGCCATCGAGCTTGGTGTCGAGTTGCAGAGCGGTGATGATGTCCCGGGTGCCGGCCACCTTGAAGTCCATGTCGCCGAACGCGTCTTCGGCGCCAAGGATGTCCGTCAGGGTGACGTACTGGCCGCCCTCGTGGATCAGGCCCATCGCGATCCCGGCCACCATGTCCTTGAGCGGGACCCCGGCATCAAACAGCGACATCGTCGATGCGCACACCGAGCCCATCGAGGTCGACCCGTTCGAGCCGATCGCCTCCGACACCTGGCGGATGGCGTACGGGAATTCCTCCCGCCCCGGCAGCACGGGGATGAGCGCACGCTCGGCGAGCGCGCCATGGCCGATCTCCCGCCGCTTGGGTGACCCGACCCGGCCCGTCTCCCCGGTGGAGTAAGGCGGCATGTTGTAGTTGTGCATGTACCGCTTCGTGCGCTCCGGGTTGAGCGTGTCGATCATCTGCTCCATGCGGAGCATGTTGAGCGTGGTCACCCCGAGCACCTGCGTCTCGCCGCGCTCGAACAGGGCCGAGCCGTGGACCCGTGGCAGCACGTGCGCCTCCGCCGAGAGCTGGCGGATGTCGGCGAGCCCGCGCCCGTCGATGCGGACCCCCTCACCGATCACGCGCTGGCGCACCAGCTTCTTGGTCAGCGCCCGGAAGGCGGCGCTGATCTCCTTCTCGCGGCCCTCGAACTGGCCCGCCAGCTTCTCGGCCGCCAGCACCTTGACCCGGTCGGTCTCAGCCTCCCGGTCCAGCTTGCCTGCGATGGTCAGCGCCCGGCCGAGTTCCTCGGAGATCCCGGCCGCGAGCGCGTCGTAGACGTCCTGCCCGTAGTCGGCGTAGACGGGAAACTCCGCGACCTCCTTGGCCGCCTGCGCCGCGACCTGCGACTGGGCCTGGCAGAGCGCCCTGATGAAGGGCTTGGCCGCCTCAAGGCCCTGCGCCACCGTCTCCTCCGTGGGCCCGACGGCGCCACCGGCGGCGTCAGCCAGCAGGGCGAGGGTGCGCGGCGTGGACTCGGCCTCCACCATCATGATCGCCACGTCACCGTCCTCCAGCGCCCGGCCGGCGACGACCATGTCGAAGGTCGCGTCCTCCAGCTGGGGATGGGTGGGGAACGCCACCCAGCTGCCCTTGATGAGCGCCACCCGCACACCCCCGATGGGACCGGAGAACGGCAGGCCGGCAAGCTGGGTTGACAGTGACGCCGCGTTGATGGCCACCACGTCGTACAGGTGATCGGGGTGCAGCGCCATGATCGTTTCGACGATCTGCACCTCGTTGCGCAGGCCCTTCACAAATGACGGCCGCAGCGGCCGGTCGATCAGGCGGCAGGTGAGGATGGCGTCCTCGGACGGGCGGCCCTCCCTGCGGAAGAACGACCCCGGGATCCGGCCCGCCGCGTACATGCGTTCCTCGACGTCGACCGTGAGCGGGAAGAAGTCCAGTCCTTCCCTCGGCTGCTTGGCGGCCGTCGTCGCGGACAGCACCATGGTTTCCTCATCGAGGTAGACCACGGCGGACCCGGCCGCCTGCCGGGCCAGCCTGCCCGTCTCGAACCTGACCTTGACCGTGCCGAACGAACCGTTGTCGATTGTCGCTTCGGCGCTATGCACACCCTCCACGGGTGAGACCTCCTTGACGAAGTCCCGCGTGCACCCGCCGCCCGGTTGCAGGCCGGCCAAAGGACCGGTCCGGAGCCTGGCCGGTCTTCGATCGAAGCCCTCGGCCCGGGGCCCACGCGCCCGGGGGCACGTAGACCCGTCCCGAGAACCACTACCGAGGACCGGCCCTCGCGCCCTTGTCGTACATCCGGATCGGGGGCCGCGGGTTGTTGTTCTCTGAACTCAGTAACGACCTTACCTGCGAAGGCCGAGCTTCCCAATGAGCGCGCGGTAGCGCTCGATGTCAGTGCGCGAGAGGTACTGCAGGAGCCGCCGCCGGCGGCCCACCAGCAGCAGCAGCCCACGGCGGCTGTGATGGTCGTGCTTGTGCACCTTCAGGTGCTCGGTGAGATCGTTGATCCGGCGTGTCAGCACCGCGACCTGGACCTCCGGCGAACCGGTGTCACCCTCACTGGTCGCGTGCTCCGCCATGATCTCTTGCTTGACTGCTGTATCGAGCGGCACGTGTGTTCCTTTGCCTGACGTGTGACGGTACTGATGAAGCGATCGCCCGGACGGGTGACATCCACCCCGTTCAGGCCGAGGTCACCAGGCAGGAACACCGGGACCCCCGGGCCAGCCGCCTGAGGGCGCAGCCGACCGGCCGGCATAACCGGCCGCAGTCACAGTATCACTTCGCAGCCGCACCCGCGCGTGGCGGCGGATCCGCACCGCCGACGATCGCCCGCGCCCGGTCCACGTCCCGGCGCATCTGGGCGCCGAGTTCGGCAGGCGAGCCGAAGCGCTCCATGCCCCGCAGCCGGGTGGCGAAGTCCACCCCCACCCCGGCACCGTAGAGGTCGAGGTCGTCACGGTCGAGCGCGTAAGCCTCCACCACCCGGTCGGTGCCGTCGAAGGTCGGGTTGCTGCCCACCGAGATGGCGGCCGGCCAGCGCGCCGTGTCCTCATCCAAGTGCCCGGTCCGGACCAGCCATCCCGCATAGACGCCGTCCGCCGGGATGGCCGCGTGCGGGGCGGCTGACAGGTTCGCGGTGGGGAATCCCAGCGCCCTGCCACGCCGGTGCCCGGGCACGACCACCCCCTCCACCCGGTGCGGGCGGCCGAGGTCGGCGGCCGCCCCCGCGACGTCGCCCTCGGCGAGCATGGCCCGGATGGCGCTGGAGGAGATCGGCCTTTCCTCGCCCACCACCAGCGGCACCCCTTCGGTGATGAAGTCCAGCTTGTCCCCGAGTGCGGCCAGCACACCGATGTCGCCGGCTGCCCGGTGCCCGAACCGGAAGTTGTCGCCGACCACCACGGCCGCGCTGTGCAGCGCGCCTGACAGCACGGTCCGGGCGAACTCCGCAGGCGTCAGCATGGAGAAATCGCGCGTGAACTCCAGCAGGCATACCGCATCAGCGCCCAGTCCGCCGAGCAGGGTGGCACGCCGGGCCGGCGAGCACAGCAGCGGCGGGTGGCTGCCCGGCCGGATCACCTCATCGGGGTGGGGGGCGAATGTCACGACGACGACCGGCAGGCCCAGACCGGCGGCGACCTGCCCGGTCCGGCCGACGATCCGCTGGTGACCACGATGGACGCCGTCGAAGACCCCGATCGTGACCACCGACCTGCCCCAGTCGGCCGGGACTTCCGAAAGCCCCCTCCAGCGCTCCACCTGGCTCGCTTCCTTCCCTGTCGCACGCATCCGCCGGCCGGCCAACCGGACCATGCCGCCGCCCCCGCCAAGCCTGCCACGCACCTCAGGGCACAAAGACCGCGATCGGCCTCGCTTTGCCGTCCCGGTCCGCCAGCAGCGCGATCAGGGTGCCGTCCGGGCCGATCGCCGCGCAAGGGCCCGCCACCGTGCCGGACGCCTCCAGACTGGCGCCGTGGGACAGAGCCGTGGCCTGCTCGCCGGTCAGTTCCCGGACCGGGAAGACAGCCGCCGCGGCTCGCGCGAGCGGGATCACCCTCAGGTCCGCTTCCAGATCCGCCAGGAGGCGTGCGTCCGCCAGCCGGTATGGGCCGACACGGGTGCGCCGCAGCATGCTGAGATGGCCGCCGACCCCGAGGGAGTCGCCGAGATCGCGGGCGAGCGCGCGGATGTAGGTTCCGCTGGAGCACGCCACCTCGGCTTCCACCTTCAGCAGGTCCGCGTCGGGCCGGGCCGAGCACAGCCGGAACGAGTGCACGGTGACGCTGCGGGGCGGCAGCGCCGGTGCCTGGCCGGCGCGGGCCAGCCGGTAGGCGCGGGCGCCGTCGACCTTGATGGCGCTGACCGCGGGCGGGACCTGGCTTATCTCACCGGTCAGTGGCCCCGCGGCGGCGCGCACCTGTGCCAGTGACAACTCCGACGCCCGCGACCGGGAGATGACCGTGCCCTCCGCATCGCCGGTGTCTGTCGCCTGGCCGAGCACGATGGTGGCGCGGTATTCCTTCTCGGTCAGGCTCAGGTGACCGAGCAGGCGGGTCGCTTTGCCGACACCGACGACCAGCACGCCCGTCGCCATCGGGTCGAGCGTTCCCGCGTGACCCACCCGCCGTGTGCCCGCCAGCCGGCGGACCCTGGCCACCACGTCATGAGAAGTCCACCCCGCCGGCTGGTCGACGATCAGCAAGCCGCTGTCGGCGCTCACCGCTGCGCGCCGTCCCCGGCATCCGGCTCACCGTCGTCATCCACCCCGGGCGGGGTGCGGTAGGGGTCGGGGTCACCCGCGTGCCGGGCGCCCTCCCGCGCCGCCGCCAGTGCGGCGTCCGCTTCCCGTGCCCGGGCCAACGCGTCCTCGATCTGCGCGGCGCCCTCGGGAACGGTGTCGCGGACGAAGGCGAGCGACGGGGTGTGACGCAGCCCCGTCTGGCGGCCCACCTCGGACCGGATCAGGCCACTGGCGCTGGCCAGCGCTACCGCCGTCTCCGCCTGCTCGGCCGCGGACCCGAACACCGTGTAGTACACCGTGGCGTCCCGCAGGTCGTTGGTCAGCCGCGCATCGGTGACCGTCACGAAGCCCAGCCGCGGGTCCTTGACCCGCCTCTCCAGCATCTCCGCGACGATCCGGGCGATCCGGTCGGCGAGCTTGCGCGCACGGGGGTCCTCCATGGCACATCACTCCTCTTCCTCGCTCACCACCCGGTGCCGTGCCGAAAGCAGTTCTATCTCCGGCAGTCCGGCGACCAGGCGCTCACAAGCGGCCAGCAACTCGGCCGCGTGGGCCGCGGTGGACGACACGACGGCGATCCCGATCTCAGCCCGGCGGTGCAGGTCGAGGCGGCCCGTCTCGGCCACCGCCACGGCCGGCTGGTAACGCCGCACCTCAGCGATGACCGAGCGGACAACGGACCGCTTCTGCTTGAGCGAGCGCACGTCGCCGAGCAGCACGTCGAGCGTCAGGGCACCTACATACACCTGCGGCACTCCGCCCCTGGCGGGGTCAGCTCCGCGGCTTCTCCCGCATCTCGTAGGTTTCGATGACGTCTCCGACCTTGATGTCGTTGTAGCCGACGCCAACGCCGCACTCGTAGCCGTCACGCACTTCGGTCACGTCGTCCTTGAACCTGCGCAGGGACTCCACGGTCAGGCTCTCCGCGACCACTACACCATCGCGCACGAGCCTGGCCTTGCTGGCCCGGTTGATCGTGCCGGAACGCACGATGGAGCCGGCGACGTTCCCGACCCGCGGCACCCGGAACACCTCCCTGACCTCGGCGGTCCCAAGCTGCGCCTCCTCGAATTCGGGCTTGAGCATGCCCTTGAGCGCAGCTTCGACCTCCTCGATCGCCTGGTAGATGACCGTGTAGTAGCGGATGTCGACACCCTCGCGCTGGGCGAGTTCGCCCGCCCGCCCGGCCGGCCGCACGTTGAAGCCCACGATGACAGCACTCGAGGCGATCGCCAGGTTGACATCGTCCTGGGTGATCGCGCCGACACCGCGGCCGATGACCCGCAGCACCACGTCTTCGCCGACGTCGATCTTGAGCAGGGCATCCTCCAGCGCCTCGACCGACCCGGAGACGTCACCCTTGATGATCAGCAGCAGTTCCTGCCGCTCACCCCGCTTGAGCGCGGATTCCAGGTCCTCCAGCGTCACCCTGGGGCGGCGCTGGGCGAACATCGCGGTGCGCTCACGCGCCTCACGCCGTTCGGCGATCTGCCGCGCAACCCGGTCGTCGGACACGACCAGGAAGCTGTCGCCCGCATCTGGCACCGCGGTGAGGCCGAGGACCTGTGCGGGCCGCGAGGGTGGCGCGTCTTCAATCGGGCGCCCGTTCTCGTCCAGCAACGCCCGGACCCGGCCGAATGCCTCACCGCAGACGATGGAGTCACCGACGTGCAGGGTACCCCGCTGGACCAGCACGGTCGCGACGGGGCCGCGACCACGGTCGAGGTGAGCCTCGATGGCCACGCCCTGGGCGTCCTGTTGCGGGTTAGCCCGCAGGTCCAGTTCGGCGTCTGCCGTCAGCACGACGGCCTCGAGCAGGTCGTCGATCCCGTAGCCCTCCCTGGCCGACACATCGACGAACAGCGTGGTGCCACCGAACTCCTCGGCCACCAGGCCGTACTCGGTGAGTTGCGAGCGCACCCGCCGCGGGTCGGCGCCCTCCTTGTCGATCTTGTTCACGGCGACAACGACCGGCACATCGGCCGCCTGGGCGTGGTTGAGCGCCTCGGTGGTCTGCGGCTTGACGCCGTCGTCGGCCGCGACGACCAGCACGACCAGGTCGGTCGTCTCGGCACCACGGGCACGCATGGCCGTGAAGGCTTCGTGGCCCGGTGTGTCGATGAAGGTGATCTTGCGCTCCCGCCCGTCCACTTCGGTGGTGACCTGGTAAGCGCCGATGTGCTGGGTGATGCCACCGGCCTCTTTGGCCACCACGTTGGTGTGCCGGATGGCGTCGAGCAGCTTGGTCTTGCCGTGGTCGACGTGACCCATCACAGTCACCACCGGTGGCCGGGCCTCCAGATCGTCATCCGATCCTTCGTCCTCGCCAAACTCCAGGTGGAAGGACTCCAGCAGTTCGCGGTCCTCCTCTTCGGGAGAGACCACCTGGATGTTGTAGTTGAGTTCGGCGCCGAGCAGTTGCAGCGTCTCGTCATTCACCGACTGGGTTGCCGTCACCATCTCACCGAGATGGAACATGACCTGGACCAGCGAGGCGGGGTTCACCCCGATCTTGTCCGCGAAGTCCGACAGCGAGGCGCCCCGGGAAAGCCGGATGACCTGGCCTGTCCCCCGTGGGATCTGGACGCCCCCGATGGAGGGCGCCTGCATGTTGTCGAACTCCTGGCGGCGCTGCTTGCGGGACTTGCGGCCGCGCGAGGGACGGCCGCCCGGGCGGCCGAACGCGCCCGCAGTACCCGTACGCCCGCGCCCGCCCGGCCCACCCGGGCGGGCAGTGCCACCGGCACCGGCACCAGCACCGCCACCACCACCGGGGCCGGCCGGCCGGCCACCCGCACCACGGGCGCCCGCGCCGACGACCGGGCCGCC
>DAHUZQ010000054.1 GCA_027306495.1 Actinomycetota bacterium
AAGGGCGTGCGGGCGCGAGCGGAGGAGCCCCCCGGTGACGGCCGGGCTGACCTCCCGCCGGATGGCGGGCCCGCTGCCGGAGCAACCGGTGAGCCTTCCGGGAAGGTCCGTGGCCGGGCGGGCAAGATCGGCGCCAAGGCACGCGGCAGGCAGCGGCAGACTCAGGTGCCAGAGGTGGATCCGGCGGACGAGTGGATCAGCTTGCTGACGGCCGATTCGGAGGAGACCGGAGGCTGTCAACCCGCTGGGAGCGGCGGCAGCCAGCCCGGTGCGGCGGCAATCACTCCCGGCCCGCCAGCAACCACGCTCGGTGCGGCGGCAACCACTCCCGGCCCGCCAGCAACCACTCCCGGTGCGGCGGCAACCACTCCCGGCCCGCCAGCAACCACTCCCGGCCCGGCGCCGCACTCAGAGAACCACCCGGAAGCTGGCCGCGACCCCGTCCCTGACCAGCAGCTCCGTCCGCTCCACCCGGCCCGCGGCGGCGACGTCACCCAGCACGGCGGCCAGCGCGTCGGCCTAGGCCCGCGGCGCGTGCGCCACCAGTGCCCTGACCGGTGCCCGCATCGAGACCCGGGCCGCTGACTTCGCTCCCCGGATCACACCGATCGCGGCCGAGGCCACCGGCAGTGCCCGCGGGTCGGCCGGGACCGCTGGCGCCACCTCCGCCGGCGCGGGCCACCCGCAGCGGTGGATGGACCCCTCGTGCCACCACGACCACACCTCTTCGGTCACGAACGGCAGGAACGGGGCGAACAGCCGCAGCACCACCGACAGCGACAGCAGCAGAGCCGACCGCGCGGACGACGCCGGCCCGTCACCGCCGGCACCGCGGGCGCGTGCTTTGACCAGTTCGAGGTAGTCGTCACAGAAGGCCCGGAAGAACGTCTCCACCGCCGCCAGCGCCCCGGCGTGGTCGTAATCATCGAAGGAGCGGGTGCACGCCGCGATCACACCGGCGAGCCGCTCCAGCAGGGCGGCGTCCAGCGGTTCACGTGCCGCCAGCCGCAGCGGCGCGTCCGCGCGCAGTTCCGCCTCGGAAGCGACGGACAGCACGAACCGCGAGGCGTGCAGTATTTTGGTGGCCAGCCGCCGGCCCACCTTCACCCTGGCCCGGTCGAAGCTGGCATCGGCCCCGAGCCGGCAGTTCGCGGCCCAGTACCGGACCGCGTCGCTGCCGTACTCGCGCAGCGAGCCCATCGGGGTCACCACGTTGCCCGCGGATTTGGACATCTTCTTGCGGTCCGGGTCGAGGATCCAGCCCGAGATGGCGGCGTGGCGCCAGGGGAGCACCCCATGCTCGAGTTCGGACCGCAGCACGGTGTAGAAGAGCCAGGTCCGGATGATCTCGTGTGCCTGGGGCCGCAGGTCCATGGGGAAGACCCGGTCGCTGAGATCACCGTCCAGGCTCCACCGGGCGGCGATCTGCGGCGTCAGCGACGATGTCGCCCAGGTGTCCAGCACGTCCGGGTCGGCCGCGAATCCGCCTGGCCGGCCCCGCTGGTCCTCGGTGTATCCAGGGGCGGGCTGCGACGCCGGGTCCACCGGCAGCGCGTCATCAGCAGGGACGATCGGCGCCCCGTAACGGGGCCGGCCCTCGGCGTCGAGGGGGTACCAGACCGGGACCGGCACGCCGAAGAAGCGCTGCCTGCTGATCGGCCAGTCGCCGGACAGGCCGTCTACCCAGTGCAGGTAGCGGTCGCGCATGTGCGCCGGGTGCCAGGCCAGTTCGCGGCCCCGCCGGATGAGGCGTCCCGCCAGCGCCGGATCGCCCGCGCCGTTGCGCAGATGCCACTGCCGGGTCGTGACGATCTCGAGCGGTTCGCTGCCTCTGTCATAGAACTTCACCGCGTGAACCACCGGCTCGGGGGTGCCGGCCAGGTCACCGCTGGCCCGCAGCAGCGTGGTGATCCGCGTCCGGGCCTGCCGTGCGGACTGGCCGGCCAGGTGGCGGTAGGCGGCCCTCCCCGCCCGGCTGGTGACCGCCGCGGGCGGGGAGGCTGCCAGCCGGCCGTCCGTGCCCATGACCGGCCGGGCCGGCAGGTGCAGGTCTCGCCACCAGATGAGGTCGTTGACGTCAGCGAACGTGCACACCATGGCGATCCCCGTCCCCTTCGCCGGATCCGCCAGACGGTGGGCGAGGACCGGCACGCTCACGCCGAACAGCGGTGTGCGGACGGTGGTGCCGGCCAGCCCCGCATACCGGGAGTCGGACGGGTGGACGACCAGGGCCACGCAGGCCGGCAGGAGTTCCGGGCGCGTGGTTGCCACCAGCACGCCCTCACCGTCAGACCGGTGAAATCGGATCCGGTGCAGCGCGCCGGTGACCTGCCGGTCGCAGATCTCCCCCTGGGCCACCCCGGTGCGGAACGAGGTGTCCCAGAAGGCCGGAGCTTCGGCCAGGTAGGCCTCCCCCCGGGCAAGGTTTCGCAGGAACGCCCGCTGTGAGATCTCCCGCGCCGGCCTCCCCGCCGTACGGTAGGCGGCCGACCAGTCCACCGACAGCCCAAGGCGCAGCCACACCTCCTCGAACGCCTGCTCATCGAGGTCGCAGAGACGGTGGCACAGGTCCACGAAGTTGCGGCGGGAGACGGGGACGGGCTCCGGCCCCGGGCTGGCGGGGGGCACGAAGCCGGGGTCGTAGGGGAGGGCCGGGTCGCACCGGACGTGGAAGTAGCTCTGCACCCGGCGTTCGGTGGGCAGCCCGTTGTCGTCCCACCCGACCGGGTAGAACACGCACCTGCCGCGCATGCGCTGGTACCGCGCGATGGTGTCGGTGTGGGTGAAGGAGCAGACGTGCCCGATGTGCAACTTCCCGCTGACGGTCAGCGGGGGCGTGTCGATGGCGAAGACATCGCCACGGCGCGCGGAGCGGTCAAACTTGTACTACCCCGGCCTCTTCCCACTGCCGGGACCACTTTTCCGCAAGCCCGGCCAGTGACGGCGTGGCGGGCATACGGCTGGCTGGGTGGGTAGAAGCACCGTCGGGGTGGGAGCCGCTGTTCATGGGCGGTAAGGCTAGCGCACGTGTCCGGCTGGCCACCAGGGCACGGCTCATTTTCACGTCCCACCCCGGCTCACGAGGGCATGCCGGGCCGCGGTCGCGTGCGCTGCCCGGCGCCGGCCGACGCCCCGGACCAGGACACACGCGAGTGTGATCGCCAGGGCGGCAGCGCCCGCGAGGACGAACGCGTTTCCCGCGATCAACTCGATCCCGTGCCAGTGGTACTCGGCATACCAGGGACGGTCGCCGAGGCGGTAGAAGGTCACGGGGTTGGTCTCCGGCGCTGACCAGATCAGCCCCAGGGAGAACAGGCCGAGATTGCGTGGCGGGGTCCACAGCCAGCCGGGCCAGGCCGCGAACACCCCGAACAGTCCGATGGCCACCATGGTGAAGCCGGTGGCCGGCCACGCATGCCCCTCCTGCCGCCAGGCGCGCACCGCGTAGTGGGCGGCGACCGCCACCCCGGGCGCCACCCACACCCAGTGGTGGTCCCAGCTCACCGGCGAGGCCAGCAGCCCGGTCAGCGCACACACCAGCAGCCCCGCCATGGCATGGCCAGCCCGGTGCAGGATGGCTGCGCAGGTCAGGCCCGCGACCATGCTCAGGGCTGCCGCCACCAGCCAGGCGGGCTTGGAGCCGGCCACACCCCCGGCGAGGCGGGCGAGCAGGGCGCGCAGCGACTGGTTGCCCTCCCAGGCCAGGAAACCGGTCCGGCTCCCCTGAAAGAACATCCCGTCCAGCCACCAGCGCGCCGAGTCGGCGGGCAGGACCGCGAACCCCACCGCCACCGTCGCGAGGAACGCGCAGGACGCGACCACGGCCTGCCGGAACCTGCGGGTGAGCAGCAGGTACGGGATGAAGATCAGCGGCACGAGCTTGATGCCAGCGGCGACCCCCACCCCCGCGCCCCGCCACCACCGGCTGGCCCGGCCGGACCGGCCGGTGAGATCCCAGAGGATCAGGGCCATCAGCGCCAGGTTCACCTGCCCCAGGTAGATCGTGCGCAGGACGGGCTCGGTCCACAGCAGCGCCGCCGCGGCGAGCAGGGCGGCCGCGGCCCGCCGGCGGCCCCGCTGGTAGCCGAGCCCGGCGAAGGTGAACCACAGCGCCGTCACCAGCAGCACCAGGTTGGCCGCCACGGACAGCGTGGTCAGTGCCGGGCCCGACACGAAGGACACGGCCACGAACACGGCCGCCGCGAACGGCGGGTAGGTGAACTTCAGCGGGAGGTTGGGCAGCCCGCCCCAGTCGTAGAGGGGCGATGCCAGCCGCGCCGAGTACGGCGGGCTCACGTGCCGGGCGATCAGCCCGCCCGCGCGGTAGACGGCCAGGTCGACCTGGGAGTCCGTCCAGCCGGGGATGTGCACGATGACGTAGCCGCAGAAGGCGGCCAGGCTCAGCGCAAACGCCGTGGCCCCGATGATCGGGAACGTCCGGCTCCGCGCGCCAGCCGGCCCGCCAGCCGGGGCATCTCGCCTGACAAGCGCGGCGGACCCCCCGGAGCGGGTGCCCCGGGCGTGCATGGCGTGACTGTGCCGCCCGGTCACGACTCTTTCGTCCAGTGGGGCCTGCGGAACATCCGGCCGAGCCGTTCGTGCAGCGAATCCCCGATCTCGTCCAGCGAGCTCACCCGGTAGACGACGGTCCCTTCGGGTGGGGGCAGCCGGGCGGCCTGCGCATCGTCGAGCCGGCACCGGATGTGAAGCACCGTGATCAGCTCGATCTGATCCGCATCGATGAACCGCAGCCCCCACTCGGTCGCCACCACGATGCCGTCGAAGAGATCCTCCCCGGGTACCTCCAGGACGTGTTCCAGAGTGCCGATCTCGTTCCCCGACCGGGTCAGGACCGGTGTCCCGGGCACCGCGGCTTGATAGGACACGGCCGGCTCGGCGCCCATGGCCCCCCCAAACCCTCGCCGGTGAACGTTCCTGCCCCGCCTAGGCGTTCGTACCCGCTCGCAGCCCACATCGCACCGCGTCCCGCACGCGCCGGCCGGCACGCCGGCCCGGCCGTGTGGGCTCAGTGCCGGGGCGCGAGTCCTTCGAGGATCTCCTGCGCGCGGGCGGTGGCACCCACCGGGTCAACGTCGGGTGCCCCGACCAGCGGGTCCCAGTTCAGGTCGTAGAAGAGCTCCGTCACGCCCTGCTCGGCGAGGCGGGCGGTGTCGGCCCGGATGTCATCGAAACTGCCCGACAGGGGCACCCGGCCGCCCCCTTCGGGCACCGTCACCGGCTTGCCGGCGCGGACCACCCCCCGGCAGATGAACCGCAGGGCAGCCGGATCACGGCCCGCAGCCACGGCCGCCTCCTTGATCACGGCGATCGGCTCAGCGATCCGGGCCAGGTCCGCCCGGCTGGAGGTCAGCCAGCCGTCCGCGAGCCGGCCCACCCGGCGCAGCGCGACCGGCATGCTTCCGCCCATCAGGATCGGTGGCCCCGGGCGCTGGACGGGGCGCGGCGCCGACCGTCCCGCGGGGATCCGGTAGAACTCGCCGGCGAACTCATCCGCCCCGCCCGCCCACACGTGCCGGAGCACCTCGATGTACTCCGCCGCACGGGCGCCCCGCCGTTCCATCTGGCCACCGGTGGCGGTGAACTCCTCCGGCATCCAGCCCAGGCCGAGCCCGAGCTCGAGCCGGCCGCCGGACAGCACATCCACCGTCGCGGCCTGCTTGGCGAGGTAGGCCGGCGCGAGGTAGGGCATGTTGACCACGGCGACACCGAGCCGGATCCGGGAGGTGCCCGCCGCCGTGTACCCGAGAGCCACCATGGGATCGAGCACGCTGTGGTACACCGGCTCCATCGCCGAGCCCTCGGGCACCAGCAGCCGCTGGAACGTCCACACCGAGTCATACCCGGCCGTTTCCGCGCGCGCCGTGAAGCCTGCGAGGTTTTCCGGGGTCGCCCACGCGCCGGACACCGGCGCTCCGAAGCCAAGTCTCATGCTCCGTACCCTACGGCGGAGGATCCCACAGCGGCGGGGTGTCACCGGCGGCACAGTGCACCCGTTCTGTGAAGGAAGCGCCGGCGCGGGTGCGGACACGGCCGGTGCGCCAGGGAGGGCGGCCCCGCATACGCTTGCGCGTGGCCCCAGCCCCGCGCCCGGCGTGGGCACCACACCCCTTTCATCTACTGAACGGAAGCCCCCCATGAGCCCTGATCCCCGCGCCTGGATCGCCGCGCTGCGCGCCTCACACGACAGGCTGGCCGGCCTGACGGCCGCCATGACCGACGCCGAACTGGCCCAGCAGTCCTATGCCAGCGAATGGACGGTCGCGCAGGTACTGTCCCACCTGGGCAGTGGCGCACAGATCTCGCGCAGGTGGCTCGCCGGTGCTCTCGATGGCAGCCAGGCGCCCGACCCGGCCTCGTTCCCGGAGATCTGGGCTGCCTGGGACGCCAAGACCGCGGGCCAGAAGGCGCAGGACTGCCTCGCCGAGAACCAGGCCCACATCAGCCGGCTGGAATCCCTCACCGACGCGGAACTGGCGTCCATCCGGCTGCAGCTCTTCGGGATGGACCTCGACGCGGCTGGCCTGGTCGGGCTGAGACTTGCTGAGCACGCGGTCCATACGTGGGACGTGGCGGTGGCGCTGGACCCGGCGGCGACCGTGACCGGCGGCGCGGTCACCCTGCTCGTTCCCGGGATTCCCCAGTTCGTGGGCTGGATGGCCAAGCCTGCCGGGGAGGAGTTTTCGCTGCGGCTGCGGGCCGCTGACGCCGGCGTGGACTGGCTGCTGGAAGTCGGCGACACAGTCACCATGTCAAACTGGCCGGCCGAAGGCGCCGGGAAGCCGGCCGGTGAGATCGTGCTGCCCGCCGAAGCTCTGCTCCGCCTGGTCTATGGGCGGCTCGACCGGGGGCACACCCCCCCAATGCGGATCACCGGCGATGCCGACCTGGACCGGGTGCGCGCCGTCTTCCCTGGTTTCTGACCACCCGGGCGGCTCACAAGGGCAGGCTCCAGTGTCCCAGCCAGTATTCGCGCCAGGCGACCGTGAGCTCACGGACCATGTGGTAACCGTGGTTGGCGGTCTGCGCGAGCCAGGCCTCCTCCAGGCTGACGCACAGCATGGCCGGCCGTGATTGGGCAAGTCCGTCCGGATACATGTCCAGAGCCCTCTCCCGGGGGACGGACATCTTCCCGCGCCCCCGCAGGACCGAGTTGCCCATGTTGCGGCAGACGAGGTATTCGATATTGGGGGCGAGT
>DAHUZQ010000059.1 GCA_027306495.1 Actinomycetota bacterium
GTTCACCGATACCCGCTGGATCACCCTGCGGGGTGAGATCGCGCCGTATCCGTTCTAGACGGCTCCCGGTGACTTCCCGCGAGATGCGGACCCAGGTAGGGATCATCGGGGCAGGCCCGGCCGGGTTGTTGCTGTCCCATCTGCTGGCCCGGGTGGGTATCGACTCGGTCGTGCTGGAGACCCGCAGCCGCCCCTACTGCGAGGCCCGGCAGCGGGCCGGGGTGCTGGAAGACGGCAGCGTCCGCCTGCTCCGGGAAGTGGGCCTGGCCGAACGCCTCGACGCCGAGGGCCTGGAGCACGGTGGCATCTACCTGCAATTCGCCGGGGAACGGCACCACATCGACTTCCGTGACCTGGCCGGTGGCCGGACCGTCACCGTCTACGCGCAGACCGAGGTCGTGAAGGACCTGATAGCCCGGCGCATAGCCGACGGCGGCAAGATCGAGTTCGAGGTCACCGATACCGCCGTGAGCGGGATCGACAGCGACCGGCCGCGGCTGTCCTACACCGGCGCCGACGGTGCCCGCCACACCCTGGAGTGTGACGTCATCGCGGGGTGCGACGGCTTCCACGGGATCTCCCGCCGGGCCATTCCCGCCCGGTTGTGCGAGATCAACGAGCGCGACTACCCGTATGCCTGGCTCGGCATTCTCGCGGCGGTCCCACCGTCGACGGATGAGCTGATCTATTGCCACCACCGCGACGGCTTCGCGCTACACAGCCTGCGCACGCCGCAAATCAGCCGCCTCTACCTCCAGGTCAGCTCACAGGAGAAGATCGAGGACTGGCCGGACGATCGGATCTGGGAAGCGCTCGGGCACCGGTTCGCCCTGCCCGGCTGGGAACTGCGCGAGGGCCCAGTGCTGGAGAAGGGCATCACCCCGATGCGCAGCTTCGTCAGCAGCCCGATGCGGTACGGCAATCTCTACCTCGCCGGGGACGCCGCGCACATCGTCCCGCCGACCGGGGCCAAGGGCCTGAACCTGGCGATCGCCGATGTGAGCGTGCTCGCCGACGCACTCGAAGCGCTCCTGCTCGCCGGCGACGCCCGGCTGGCCGACGCCTACTCCGCGACATGCCTGAACCGGGTCTGGCGGTCCACCCACTTCTCGTGGTGGATGACCACCATGCTGCACCGGACGCCGGGCGCGGACGATATGGAGTTCGCGCTCCAGGAATCCCAGTTGCGGTACGTCACCACGTCCCGGGCGGCCGCGACCACCCTCGCCGAGAACTACGTCGGTTACCCGCCGCTGCGCTGACCAGCGCGGACTGGCAGGGCGGGCGGCTCCCCGTACAATGGCGGTGGCGATGGGGCTCGTCGACAACCGCCCACGAGGCTGATGGCTCCTGGTGACTTCGTCGCGCCGAGGACAGGAGCGCACCATGGCCGTTCGGCACGCCAGCGCAGCGCCCAGCCTGCTGTCGCCCGGGGGGGCCGGGGCGCAGGCGATGCGGGACCGGCCGGACGCGGCCGTGATCAGCGACCTGCACATTGACCAGATCGTGGACGCGGTCGCCGGAGAGCGGGAAGAGCGTGACCTGATCGCCGGGCTGCTCTACCAGCCCGTTCGCGACGCCGCGACGATCGCCTACCGGCACGAGGTCTTCCGCGACCTCGAAGATCCCGCGGTGTCCGAAGTGATCGCCCGGTTCAGCGGTCAGATGAGCCAGGTGCAGGCCCACCTGCGCCAGCTCGCCGACATGCGCTCCGGCCGCCAGCGCGAAGGATGGTTCCTCGACGCCGCGTCGATCTACTGCGACGCGGTCCGCTCGCTGGCCGCCGACCTGGACACGCAAGCGATCACCTCCGCTGGGCTGTCGGCGTTCGGTGACTACCTGGCACGCTACGTCGCCTCGGCAGACTTCGCCCGGCTCGCCAGCGACACCGGGAGCCGCAAGAGCGAGCTGGCCGCCATCTCCTACCAGATCAGGATCAAGGGGCTGCGGGTGGAGGTCAGCCGCTACGACGGCGAACCCGACTACAGCGCCGAGATCGAGCGGACCTTCGCACGGTTCCAGCAGGGCGCGGTCAAGGACTACCGGGTGCAGTACCGCACCTGGCCCGGCATGAATCACCTCGGCGCGCAGATCGTCGACCTGGTGGCGCGGCTGTTCCGCGACGAGTTCGCCGCCCTGACCGAGTTCTGCGGCGTGCACACGCGGTTCCTGGACCCGGTGATCGCACAGTTGGACCGGGAACTGCAGTTCTACCTGTCCTACGCCGAATACATCGGGCCCATGCGCTCAGCCGGGCTGCCTTTCTGCTACCCGCAGGTGTCCGCCTCCTCGAAAGAGATCTCCGCCCACGACACGTTCGACCTCGCGCTGGCCACCAAGCTCACCGCCGCTGGCCAGCCCGTGGTCACCAACGAGTTTCACCTCGCCGGGCCCGAGCGCGTGATCGTGGTGTCCGGCCCCAACCAGGGCGGCAAGACAACCTTCGCTCGCACCTTCGGCCAGTTGCACCACCTGGCCGGCACCGGCTGCCCCGTTCCCGGAATGGATGCCCGGCTGTACGCCTACGACCAGCTCTTCACGCATTTCGAGCGGGAAGAAGACCTCGATGACCTGACCGGCCGGCTGGAAGATGACCTGTTGCGCATCCAGAAGGCGCTGCTGGCCGCCACCGGCGACAGCATTGTGATCATGAACGAGATCTTCACCTCGACCACCGTCGCCGATGCTCGCTTCCTCGGCGAGAAGGTGCTGACGAAGGTCATCGAGCTTGGCATGCTGGGCGTCTACGTGACGTTCGTGGACGAACTGGCCTCGCTCGGCCCGGCGGTGGTCAGCATGGCCAGCACGATCGCCCCGGACAACCCCGCCGAGCGCACCTTCAAGCTGGTGCGCAAGCCGGCCGACGGACTGGCGTATGCGCTCGCCATCGCCGCCAAGCACGGCGTCACCTATGGCCAGCTCAAGAAGAGGCTCAGCCCGTGAAAGCCCACCTGCTCTATCCAGACCGGGATTTTGACGTCACCGCCGGCCTGCCACCGAACAGCGACGACCTGATCCAGGACCTGGAGCTGGCGACCATCCTGGAGGCGATGGCGGCCGGGGACCAGTTCCTCTACGAGATCTCGCTGCGCGTGATCCTCACCAGCGTGACCGACCTCGAGGTCATCCGCTACCGCCAGCAGGTCATGGCGGACTGCATCGCCGAGCCGGACATCATCCGGCAGATGTACGCCATCGCCGTCGGGGCGCTCGCCGACAAGCGGGGCGTGTGGGGATACTGGCCGTCGCAGCGGCCCAGTTCCATCCTCTCCGGCGCGGTGAGCCAGCTGGAGGTCCTGATCGCCCGGCTACGGCAACTGCGTGGTGTCGCCGACGAGCACGCCGGCAAGTTCGGATCGCCTGGCCTGGTCACCCTGCTGACCTCGCTGCAGCACGACCTTGACGACGACTACTTCGAGACGCTCGGTGGCCATCTGCGGCAGCTCCGGTTCCGCAATGGCCAGTTGCTGAGCGTGCAGCTCGGCCGGGACAACAGCGGGGTCGGCTACGTGCTCCGCGCGGGAGATACCAGGCGGGGCTGGAAGGAACGGATCGGGATCGAGCCCCGGTCGGTCTACTCCTTCGCCATCGCGCCACGCGACGACGCGGGCGCGCAGACGCTCGATGACATGACCAACCGCGGACTCAACCTGGTCGCCAACGCAGCGGCCCAGTCGGCGGATCACGTGTCCAGCTACTTCACGATGCTCCGGGTCGAACTCGGCTTCTACATGAGCTGCCTCAACCTGCACGACCACCTCACCGCCCGGGGCCAGCCGATGACCTTCCCGGACCCGTCGCCGCACAGCCCGGCGACGTTCGCGTGCGAGGATCTGCGCGATGCCAGCCTGGCGCTGCGAGCCGACCGGGTCGTCGGGAACGATGTGGACGCTGACGGCAAGCCGCTGGTGATCATCACCGGCGCCAACTCGGGCGGCAAATCAACGTTCCTGCGCAGCGCCGGTCAGGCCCGGCTGATGATGCAGTGTGGCATGTTCGTCACCGCCGCCTCGCTGCGGGCCAGCACCTTCGCGCAGATCTTCACCCACTTCATCCGCGAAGAAGACCCCGATATGGTGAGCGGCCGCCTCGACGAGGAACTGAAGCGGCTGGGCACCCTCGCGGACCAGATCACGCCGCACTCGCTTGTCATGTTCAACGAGTCGTTCGCGGCGACCAACGAGCGCGAGGGCTCAGAGATCGGCCGGCAGGTGGTGTCCGCCCTGCTGGAAGCCGATGCCAGCGTCTTCTTCGTCACTCATCAGTTCGACTTCGCCGACAGCTTCCACCAGCGTGGGCCGCAGGCGGCCCTGTTCCTGCGGGCGCCGCGACAGCCCGACGGACAGCGGACCTACCGGCTGGAGGTCGCGCCGCCGCTGCCCACCAGCTTCGGCCAGGACATCTACGAACGGATCGGCGGCTGGCTGGGAGAGCGGCCCGCGGACGAGACCCGGCCACCGCGAGCGGCCGGCCCGTCCTGATCTGGGAGCGCTGGCCCGGTGGCCGTCGACCCGGCCAGCAGGCTGACCAGCCGGCCAAGCTCGCGTTGGCGGTGTTCGAGATCGGCGTCCTGATGCGCCGCCTGCTCGTCGGTCGCCTCCCGCTGCGCCGCGGCCATCCGCAGCGCGTTCTCCAGCCTGCTGGTGCTCTCGGTGTAGCGGGCGCCGACACCGGCGATCAGGCGCCGGGCCGCCTCGGCCAGCCGGTACTGCAGGTCCGCCCGGGCACGGCCGATCTGCTGCGGGACCAGGTCGGCAGCCTCACGGCGCAGGTACTCCTGTGCCCTCCTACGGCCGGCCCCCCCGGGCAGGCGGCGGCGCACCGCTCCGGCGAGCAGTTCGGTCTGCCCAGCCTGGTCATCGACCAGGTAAAAGAACCGCAGGTCGGGCACCAGCCGTGCGCCCGGGCCGGGCACCGCGAGGGTGAGGCCGAGCAGCCCGGCCGCGGCCTCGCGCACCGCGTCGAGTTCAGCGGCCAGGTCCGCGGCCAGCCGTTCGTCGAGCTTGGCAAGGCCATCCTCCAGCCGCCGGGTCTGCTCCTGGCGCCATGCCTCAGCTTCCGCCACGGCCAGCCCGCCGAGCCGCGCCCGCCCGGCCCGCTCGATGTCGGCGGCCGGGGCGGACCGCAACTCACCGCCGAGCAGGTCCGCCATGCCGCCGGTCACCCGGCGGGTCGCCTGCCCGGTGGACTGTTCCGCGGCGTCATTCAGCGCGGCCAGCATCCGCGCCGATTCGGCCGCCGCCAGGTCAGCGGCATCCTGGCGGCGCAGCGCGACGGCGGCCAGCCGTGCGCGGAACGCCTCAACCCGCCCGGCTGCCTCCCCGGTCCGCATCTGCGCCGCCCGGCGGGTCAGCTCCACCTCGTCGAGCAGCGAACGGGCCAGCCGCCCGGCGTGGCCGGCGACCGAGAGCCGCAGATCTGCCGTCCGCCCGGAGTCCAGGTAGGCCGCGAAATCGGCGGCGAACGCCGCGAACCCCGGATCCCCGGTGGTGGTCAGCGCGGCGCGCGCCGACAGCGGGTACACCCGGACCGGCCGTCCGGCGGCCTGCCCGGCGACGTCCGCGGTGAATTCCAGGGCCTCGGCCAGCGCGCCGCCCTCGTCACCGGCCAGCCCGGCTGACAGGTAGTCCGCCTTGTTCAGCACGACGAACATGCTGACCGACAGCCGGGCAACCCTTGCCATCAGGTCGCGCTCACTGGCGGACACCGGCGGGTCGGCCGTGAGCACGAACACCGCCGCGTCCATCGTGTCCAGCGCAAGTTCCGCCTCAGCGGTGTTATGCGCGTAGACCGACCCCGTCCCCGGTGTGTCGACCAGTTCCACCCCCCGGGCCAGCACGGGAGCGTCCACGGTCACCGTGACGGAGGCGAGCCCACGCTGGTTGCCCGGATTGCCACGCTCGGTAACCAGTTCCGGCAGGGCGGACAGCGGGTAACTCTCGGTCCCGCCGTCCCGCAGGACCGCGCTCACGCCCTCATCCGGCCCGTACCGCACCGCGGTGGCCAGCGCGGTCAGCGGCGTCACCCCGGACGGCAGCACCTGCCGTCCCAGCAGGGCGTTGACCAGGGTGCTCTTCCCCCGCTTGGCTTCCCCGGCGACCAGCACCCGCAGGCGCCGCTCCTGCAACCGGTCACGCAACTGCGCGAGCACGGCCCGATCGGCCGGGCCGCCCAGTGCGCCGAGATCGTCGAGCACGGCCGGCAGGACTGTGTCCCCGTCAGTTCCTCGCACCGCCGCCTCCCGCCATCATCAGGCAGGGACCATTGGCGGCAGCGCCGCGGTTCCGGCGAGTCCCTCCGCCGTTTTGCATTCAGGTTATCCAACGCGACCGCTCCGCTCCGGCACGTATCAGAGGGCGGCGTGGATCACCCGTTGACACCGGATCGGGGGCGCTGCACGGCCGGCTTCACAGCGCGGCGATCAGGCAGGCGACGAGAATCGCCACGAACACATACAGCAGGTAGAGGTTGACGTCGCCGGACTGGAGCGGCCCAGCACGGGCACGGCCCCCGGGGCGGTGCCGTAGCTGGGCGATGTCGCGCCAGAGCGGCCAGCGGGGACCGGGCGACCGCCGGGTCCCTTGACCGGCCGGTCCCGTCATTGCCAGACTTGCGGCCCGGCGATGGGGCTCGCCCCGATCGCGGCACCCGCCGCTGACAGTCCCTGCATCCGCGAGCACGCGATGAGGGCGGCCCATGTCCAGGGTGAGCGAGGACGAGGTCTTGTTGCTGTGGCGGGCGCTGTGGGCCTTCCGGTCGGGCCGGCAGCCGCGGTGCCGCCCACGCGGCCACCCGGCCCGCAGCCAGTGCCCGCTGCTCGATCGCTGCCCGCGCTGGCATGGTCAGCCGGATGACTGGGCCGCCAGCCTGGATGAGCCCATAGCCGAGACTGAGCACAGGCGCGCGTCATGGCCATGCAGCAGGCTGCTGGAGTTGCTGTCACCCGAGCTGACCAGGATCGGGCTGTGACGGCGGGCTGGGTGGGCGGTTAGCGTGCCGGCCGCGACGCCGCTGCCGCGGGCTCCTTCGGTCCTCACCCTCTACAGCGCGGCCGACCTGCTCACCGGGCCGGGCTGCCCAGTGTGCCGCTATGCCGCCGAGGCGAGTGATCGCTACCTGGGCTGGTTCGCGCTGGAAGGCCATTCCCAGCCGACCGCGATCACCCGGTTGTGCCGCAGTCTGGGCATGTGTGCCGCGCACACCCGCCGGCTTATGAGCCAGCCCGGCGCTGCCGTCAGGCTGACAGCGGTGTACCGGTACGTGGTCACCGCTGCGCGGGACAGGCTCGCCGGGCCCACGCAGCGGCAGGCTGCCTGCCCGGGGTGCGAGCACGACGGTGCCGCCGCCCGGCGGGCGCTGGCCACGCTGCTGGAAGACCTCTCTGACAGCGCGGTGATGCGCAGATGCTGCGATCTGGGCGGCCTGTGCCTGCCGCACCTCGCCGCAGCATCGGCGGTCACCCGGCCGCGTCTGGTCGCGCCGCTGGTGGAGGCTACGCGGGACACGATCGCCGCCCGGGACTCCCGCTGCGACTGGCTGACCGGCACTGATCGCGACGCGCAGGCCCGCGCCGCGCTGCGTGGCGCGCTCGCCACTGCCCGGCCGCCGTCGCCGGGCCAATGCTCCCCGGCCCAATGCTCGGCGGGCCCGGTCGCGTGCTCGCCGTGCCTGGCCTCGGCACAGGCGGAGCGGTACGCCCTGGTACGGCTGGCCGACCCGGCCAGCCGCGCCACAGACCCGGCACTGACGCTGTGCTCCGGGCATCTCGCCGATGCGGCGGCAGCCGCCGGCGCCCACGGTATCCGCCCGCTGCTGGCCTGGCAGCTCCAGTGCCTGACCGCGCCTCCGCCAGCCGGGCGGCCCCGGTGGCCCCGCCTGGCCACCCGCAACCCGGAACCCCGGGACGGTTGCACCCTCTGCCACGCCCGACTGGCCGCCGTCCAACACGCGCTCGCCGACCTGAGCGGCCACCCACACGGGAAAGCCATCGATGCCTGCCTGTGCGTCCGGCACCACCTCATCTTCCGTGCGGGCCACCCGCGTGCAGCCCGGGATCTGGCGCACGCTGCGGCCAGGCGGGCGGACCAGCTCGCAGCCGAACTCGCCGGCGCGTTCGACCGCGCGGCCCGCGCGCACAGCCAAGGCGTTCCGGTCCCGCAGTCGACAGCCTGGCGGCGCGCAGCGGCCTTCCTCGACGGCAGTGTCTTCGGCGGCTTGTCCTGGCCACTGCCGGGGGGCGAGCTGCGCGAGTGACACCCACGCAACCCCGCTGGCCACGCCATGACAACCCCGGGTCCCGCAGTGACTTCCCGGGCATGACCGCCCACCCCGCGGCCGGACGGCGTCCTGGCCCCCCGCTCGCCAGCGGCGCATGAACGGCGC
>DAHUZQ010000061.1 GCA_027306495.1 Actinomycetota bacterium
CTTCACCACCGAGATGGCGTTGTCCTGGGTCGGGAACCACAGCGCCGCGATATTGCGGGACAGGTAGTTCTGCTCGGCGTAGAGGTGGGACAGGCCGGTCTGCTCGTGGGACGCGGCGATGAGCTGATCAGCTGTCGTGGAGCTGTATCCGCCCGCCCAGTAATTGCCGGTCTGGAACCCCTGGCCGATGCTGGGGTAGACATCGCCCTGCCCGTAGTTCCACATCCACGACGAGTAGATGAGGATCCCCCAGTTGCACGGCCCCGGCGGGCAGGTGCCCCCGATCGAGAACATGGTCGTCTCGGTCTGTGGGTCGAGGTTGATCTGGATGCCCGCGGACTTGGCGGCCGTCTGGTAGGCGCTCACCTCGCTGACCAGCGTCGGCGATCCGGTGGAGTACATCATCTTGAAGGCCAGCGCGCGGCCCTTGGCAATGCCCGCGCCACACTCAGCCGACCCTGTGCCCGGATGCTGGCAGGTCATGATCCCGCCACTGCCGGGCGCCCAGCCGTGTGCTGTCAGCAGCGACCGGGCCGAGGTCACCGAGTACGGGGCCGGGTCGATCTTCTCCTGCGGGCTCACGAAGGGAGAGCCGGGCAGGTTCGGCACCGGGCCGTAGGTGTACTGGCCAAGCCCATGGAACAGCGCGTTCATGTAGAGCGGCTGGTTGACCAGATGCTGCAGCGCCTGCCGCATGTACAGCTGGCGGACCAGCGGACCGTAGACCGGGCTGGTGTAGCCGAGTTCCGCCCATTGCACGTAGTCGGGAGCCCACGGCGAGATCGTGAATCCGTGTGATTGCAGGTAGCCCTTGAGCCCGAAGTCACTGAAGGGCAGGTAGCCGTAGGTGAGCTCGCCCGAGCGGATGGCGTCGACCTCCGCGGTCTGGCTCGGGAAACTCTGGATCACGAACTTGCTCAGGCGCGGCTTGACCGGGCCGCTGTAGGCCGTGTTGGGCGACAGCGTGGTCTGGAAGGTCGTGGGGTCGAATCCGGTCAGCCGCCAGGGGCCGTCCACCACCTTCCACAGCGGGTTGGTCGCGTAGGTGGACAGGGACTTGGACTGGCTGAACAGGAACGAGAAGACCGCCTTGGCGCCAGCCGTCGTCATGTCGTAGTTGCCCACCGGCCCGCCAGGCCGGGTCCGGTCCCAGGTCTGCTGGGGCATCGGGAAAAGCCAGGTGAGCTGATTGTTATCGAACCACTGCTGGCTGTAGGCGCGCTTGAGGTGCAGGACGATCTCCGAGGAGCTGGGGTAGCTGGCGCTCGCGACATCGTCAGGGAGTTCCCCCGGCACGTACCAGGAGTCCTGCGACTTGTTGACCCGCTCCAGGTTGAGGAAGAACTGGACGTCGCGGGAGGTGATGGGCTGACCATCTGACCAGCGGTAATGCTTGAGCCTGATCGTGACCGTCTTGCTGCCATTGGACCAGACGGGCGGGTAGGCGAGGCTGAGCGCCTGATTGATGACAGGCTTGCTGCCCTGGCCGGCCATGTAGAGCGGCCGGTACAGGGCCTCCTCGACAGTGCCATCCCATGGCTCGTCGTTCGCGGTGTTCTGGATCGGGAAGATCCAGCTGAAGTCCTCGCCGATGGGCAGGGCGAAGGTAGCGGTGCCGCCCTTCACCGGCGTACCGCCCGTGCTGGCGTGGCCGCTGGACTGCGGCTGGCTGACACAGCCGGCTATCGCCAGACAGGTCACAGCCAAGGTGATGGACAGCCGGCGCGCACCGCGCCATCTGCCAGGGCGCGGGTGACGCGGATCTACCAGGTCAGTCATTGACTCGCCTCCCACGGCGTCGGGGGGAAACCGCCGTCCGGCGGGTGCCACGGCCTCCCTGTCGCGACGGCGCAGCATATTGCACCCATGACAGAGGATTCCGTCGTGTCCAGGGGACTATAGCGAGGAAAATAGTCCTCTGCATGGTGGGAGTCAACGGATTCGTGAGACTATGGCAACTCCGGCGTGCCGGTCACCTGCGAATCGCCCGGACAGCAGCCTGTCAGCCAGTGAGCCGAGGAGCCCCAGACCCCCATGGCAACGGTCCTGGAGATCGCCGATCTCTCTACGCATATCAAGCTGGCCACGGCTGTTGTGCAGGCCGTGGGAAACGTAAATCTTCATATCGAGGCTGGCGAGACGCTCGGCCTGGTGGGCGAGTCAGGCTGCGGCAAGTCCATGACCGGCCTGTCGGTGATGGGGCTGCTTCCCCCCGGGGGCGACATCATCGGCGGCTCGATCAAGCTGGACGGCAGGGAACTCGTCGGCCTTCCCCCGGCGGCGATGCGCGCGGTCCGCGGCAACGAGGTCGCGATGATCTTCCAGGACCCGCTCACGTCCCTGGATCCCACCAAAACCATCGGGTACCAGGTCGGCGAACCGGTTCGGCTGCACCGGAACGCTAGTCGCAAAGAGGCGCTCGACCGTGCGGCAGAGGTACTCGGCCTGGTCGGGCTTCCCCGGCCGAAGGAGCGCCTGGCGGACTACCCGCACCAGCTGTCGGGGGGCATGCGGCAGCGGGTGATGATCGCGATGGCGCTGTCGTGCGAGCCCAAGCTGCTGATCGCCGATGAGCCGACCACAGCGCTCGACGTCACCATCCAGGCCCAGATCCTGAAGCTGCTCGCCGACCTGAAGGAACGGCTGGGCATGGCGATGCTGCTGATCACCCACGACATGGGGGTGATAGCAGGGCACGCCGACCGGGTCAACGTCATGTACGCGGGCCGACTGGTGGAGACCTGCGGCACGACCGAACTGTTCAGTCAGATGCGCCACCCCTACAGCCAGGCGCTGCTCGCCTCCATCCCGCGGCTGAACCAGGACAGCCGGCAGCGGCTGCTGAACATTCCCGGGCTGCCGCCTGATCTCACCTTCCCACCGCCGGGCTGCCGGTTCGCTGCCCGGTGCGCGTATGCGACGCAGCGATGCCACCAGGACGAGCCGCCGCTGGCGCTGGAGACAGCGGGCCACTGGTTCGCATGCTGGCATCCAGTCTCCGGACCGGCCCCGCTGCAGGCGGATGGTGAGCGGCGGGCCGGTGCGGTGGTCAGCCCCCGGTCGGCGGAGCCGGCCTCCGGAAACGGTCACGCCGGGCCACGGCAGGCCGCTGACGAGCCATTGCTGGAGATCCGCGACCTGGTGAAGGAGTATCCGGTCACGGCCGGGGCGGTCCTGCAGCGCAAGGTGGGCGCGGTGCACGCCGTCTCCGGGGTTTCCTTCACCGTGTACCCCGGGGAAACGTTTGGCCTGGTCGGGGAGTCGGGATGCGGCAAGACGACGATCGGCAAGGTGATCGTGGCGCTGGAATCCCCGAGCTCCGGGTCGGTGACACTCAGCGGCCGGAACATCTCACGGATGCGCGGCGGGAACCTGCGGCGCGAGCGGCGGGATCTGCAGCTGATGTTTCAGGACCCCTACTCCTCCCTCGACCCCAGGATGCACGTCAGATCGATCATCTCCGAGCCCTTGGCGGTCCAGGGCATCGGCAACCGCCGGGAACGGCAGGACAGGGTCTTCGAACTGCTGGACGAGGTGGGCCTGCCACGCAGCGCCGCCGACCGCTATCCGCACGAATTTTCCGGCGGGCAGCGACAGCGCATCGGCCTCGCGCGTGCGCTCACGCTCAATCCCCGGGTGATCGTCGCCGATGAGCCGGTCAGCGCGCTGGACGTGTCGATCCGCGCCCAGGTGCTGAATCTGATGAAACGGCTGCAGGAGCGCCACGAACTGACCTACATCGTGATCTCCCACGATCTGGCCGTTGTCAAGTACATGGCCAGCCGGATCGGCGTGATGTACCTCGGCAAGCTGGTGGAACTCGGGTCGGGTGAGGACATCTACTCCCGGGCCGCCCATCCCTATACCGCGGGCCTGATCTCGACCATCCCGGTGCCCGACCCCGTCACCGCCCGGGCGAACCGGGGGACGGTCATCGCTGGGGAACTCCCCAGCCCGATTCATCCCCCGACCGGCTGCCGGTTCCGGACCCGTTGCCCCTTCGCGCAGGACCTCTGCTCGCAGGAAGAGCCGGCGCTGCGGCCGTTCGGACCGGGTCACGTCGCGGCCTGTCACTTCCCGCTGCAGACCGCGGCGCCCGCGCCAGCCTGACGCCGGCCCGCGGCCGCTGCTGGGGACCGGTTAGACTCCCCACGCCCCACCAGCGAGAATTGGACCACGCGGCGGTCAGCGCCGCCGCTGCCCGAAAGGAGCAGGCATGGCGGACCAGGAAGGGTCGGGGACCGTGGTCGGCGTCCACGCTGGGCCGGGTGCCCCCGCCAGCGTCACCGGGCACGCAAGCGAGCCGTTTCACGGCAGGCCGGTGTCCTGGGTGGCGGTGTCCATCATCGTGGTCGGCTTCATCGTGGGCGGCCTGGGACTGGTGTTCGGGTCGAACTGGCCGGTCTTCTGGATCGGCGGCGGGCTGGCGGTGCTCGGTGGCCTGCTCGGCCTCGCCACCGGCATTGTCAACGACTGGTACTGATCACGCCGCCGCGGCGCGGCGGGCGGATGGGAGCCCAGCCCCGCGCCGATACCGCACGCGCGGCTGTGGATGTCGGTAGCCCTGGCTAAGCTCCCAGGGCATGGCCATCCCGACCCCCGCGGCCCACGCCGGCCCCAGGCCGGAGTTCTCGCTCACCGCCGATGAGGCACGGCTGATCACCCTCCGCTCACAGGGGTTCATCGGCTCTGACCAGCGCCGAGGCGGCGTCCACAGCATGCTTCGCAGGCTCGGCGCCGTCCAGCTCGATACGATCAGCGTGCTCGCGCGCTCCCACGAACTGGTGGCCTACGCACGGCTGGGCGGGGTCGGCCGCGAAGCCGTCGAGCGTGCGTACTGGCATCCGCGCAGCCCCGCCGCCTTCGAATACTGGTCGCATGCCGCATGCGTCCTCCCGATCGAGCAGTGGCCGTACTATGCGTTCCGCCGCCGCGCCCTGCGTTCCAGGAGGCGGCGCTGGCATCAGTCACAGGAGCTGGTGTGCGCGCAGGTGCTGGCCCGCCTTCGCGCCGAAGGCCCGCTCACGGCGACGCAACTCGGCGGGGCCAAGAATGGCGGCGCCTGGTGGGACTGGTCCGATACCAAGATCGCCGCTGAATGGCTGCTGGATATCGGCGAGGTCATCTGCGTGCGCCGGGAGGGATGGCGCCGCGTCTACGACCTCCCCGAGCGGGTGCTGCCAGCGGCCCTGCTCAGCCAGGATCCGGACGACCTGCGGTGCCTCACCCACCTCACCGGGTCGGCGGCCCGCGCGCTCGGCGTGCTGACCCGCGCCGACCTCATCGATTTCTACCGGCTCAGGGAGCTCACCGACGGCACCACACGCCACGTCGACCTGGTGGAGGAGGCCGCCGCCGCGGCGGGCCTGGTGCCGGTGTCCGTGCAGAATCCAGCGGAACGAGCCGTCCCCGGCTGGGTGGATCCGGGGGCACTGGCATGGGCGGACCACGGTGCGCGCGGACGGCACCGGGTCGCGTTGCTCTCCCCTTTCGACTCGCTGATCTGGGACCGCAAGCGGACGCGCCGTATGTTCGCCTTCGACCATTCGCTTGAGGCTTACGTTCCCAGGGCCAAGCGGGTGCATGGCTACTTCTCGATGCCTCTGCTGGCCGGTGGCAAACTGGCTGGCCGGGCCGATCCCGAGCGGCGCGGTGACACACTGGTCGCCCGGCAGCTTTCGCTCGGCTCCGCCGCCGCCGTGCCGGCCATGGCGCGTGCTCTCCGCGAAGCGGCCGAATGGGTCGGCTGCTCCGACGTCCGGGCTGAACAGGTTGCGCCGCCACACCTCGCGGCACGACTGCGGGCCGAACTCGCCTGAACCTCCCGGTCCCGCCCTCGCCGCGCCGTCACCGGCGCGCCGGGGCGCCGGAGGTCCCCGATCTCGCCCCTGCCCGGGCCGTCAGTTGAACTCGATCAGCTTCTCCCGGACAGCGATCATGACAGCTTCCATCCGGGAGTGGATCTGCAGCTTCTCCAGGATGTTGCGGACGTGGTTCTTGACCGTGTTCTCGGAGATGAAGAGTTCCCTGGCAATGTCCCGGTTGTTCATGCCCTTGGCGACCAGCTTGAGGACCTGCATCTCGCGGTCGGTCAGCCTGGGCGCAGGCACTTCCTGGGATCGCTCCCCGTGGTCGCGCTTGGCCAGCACGGCGAATTCGGTGAGGAGCTTGGCCGCCATGGAAGGGTTGATGAGCGACTGGCCATCATGGACGGCCCGTACCACCGCTGCGACCTCATCCAGGGGGATGTCCTTGAGCAGATAGCCACTGGCTCCCGCCTTGATTGCCTCGAATAGATCCTCTTCCTCGTCGCTGATCGTGAGCATGACGATCTTCGCGCTGGGAGCTACCGCCTTCATCGCCCGGCAGGCCTCGATGCCACTGCTGCGCGGCATCCGGATATCCATCAGCACGACATCGGGCAGAGCCTCACCGGCCTTCTCCACGGCCTGCTCGCCATCGCTCGCCTCACCGACGATCTCGATGTCGTCTTCCCCCGCCAGAACCATTTCCAGCCCGCGCCGGAACAGGGCGTGGTCATCGACAATCAGCACCCGGATCGGTTCGGAGCCGTAGCCCGCGCCCTCCGGCCCGTCGGTGCCCGAGGGTCCTGAACCCATCTCGCGTCCTTCCTCACCAGGGACTAGCGAAGCTTATGCCGGTGTTCACCGGCTGCGGTTCACCGGGCGGGCACGGCGACCACCACCACCCGCCAGGCACCCTGCATGCGCCCACACTCTCACTGACGGAGGCGGCGGGCGCAAACCGCGCCACCGGCGGCAATTCCGGGCCTCGCCACGGCCGGCTAGCCACCACCGGGCAGCCGCCCCGCACCGTCCTCGACGAGGCGGATCAGGCCGTACTGGTACCCATGCCGCCGGTAGACCACACTGGGGTGGCCGCAGCACTGGTCGCGGAAGAGGTAGAAGTCGTGGCCCACGAGTTCCATCTCCAGCAGTGCCCGGTCCACGGTCATGGGGATGGCCTGGTGAAATTTCTCCCGCACGACGACCGGGCCGTCGCCTTCCATCTGGATCGGCACAACATCATCCTCCGGCACCGCATCGTCCGGCACCGCATCGTCCGGCACCGCCAGCGCGGCGTCCGGACCCGGCTGCCCGGCCGCGAGTGCCCCGGCCAGCGCGGCGTCGTCAGCCCGTTCGGATGCGTGCTGGACACGCCGCGCCTTGCGGCGTTCCACGTAGCGGCGAACCCGGGTTTCCAGCTTCGCGAGGGCGAGGTCGAGCGCGGAGTAGCGATCGTCGGCCGCGGCTTCCGCACGGATCACCGGGCCACGGGTACGGACGGTCAGTTCCACCCGCTCCCGGCGGCCGGACAGGCGGGGATTGCGTTCCTGCGATACTTCGACATCCACCCTTGTCGCCCGGTGGTCGAGTTTCTCGATCTTGCTCAGCTTGGCTGACGCGTGCATGCGGAACCGGTCCTGCACATCGGTGCGGCGGCCCTTGAAGATGATGTCCACGCGAGATAACCCCCCTTCAGCCTGTCCAGTTCGCGGCACCCGCCCGGCCGACCTGGTCTTCGTCCCCACATCCGCCTGCTGAGGGGATCGCGGCACTGTTGCCACTACTGCCCTTCTCCCAGTCCGGCAGACATCCGGTCCACCGGTGAGGCAGGACTTACCTCTAAGCCGCACCGTGATCAGTCGACGAGAAGTCGCCTTACGTGGGCCGTTTCGCCTGCGGCTGGCATCGGCTTGCCGGGGCTGGCCCGCGATCCACGTGCGGTCCAGCCCGGCGCAACCACGGACCCGGGCGGGTGCCATGCTACGAACGTAGCCGGACCCGCGCCGTATGTCAGGAGCGGAGGCGGGCGAAGATGGCGGCATTACGCCCGCCACGGGCCTGTCACCCCGCCACGGGCCTGTCACCTCGCCCCCGGCCCGTCACCTCGCCACGGGCCTGTCACCTCGCCACGGGCCTGTCACCTCGCCACGGGCGCCGTCGGCGGACGTTACCGCCCAGCCCCAGCCGATACGAACGCCGGAGCGGTCCCGCTAGCCGCGCGCTGGTGACCGGCCACAGCCGATCGGCCATCTGGGAGACATGCCCTAGCCCGGATACGCCGGGTAGCGGCCGGGGCCGGCATCGGTCCATGGTTCACCCAGGCCGATGGCCTTCTCCATCCGGCCGGTGGACAGCCCGAGATAGAGCCAGTTCTGCGGGCCCGCGGCGGTGATCGAGGTGATCGATGCCTGATTGCCAAGCACTTCCGCGCATGATGCGCCATCCCCGTTGACGGGCACTTCGCACAGCCGGGTGCCGGACGCCGACCCACTGGCGGAGGCGAGCACATGATTCTCGTCGTACCAGGTGACAGCGGTC